>NZ_JBEXSJ010000003.1:0-369417 GCF_040613535.1 Kribbella sp. NPDC006257 | reverse complement strand
AGGCCGAGGGCTTGTCTCATACCAACACTGTTGGCAACAAACATCTGCGCTGATGTATCGCGTCCACTATACGGTTCCCGAAATACGGTCAACCCCAGCCCCATGGCTCTCTCAACGGAGAGAACCGTGTGACTTGTTGGTGGTTGGTTGATATTTCTATAGAGTTACGGTGACCATAGCGTCGGGGAAACACCCAGTCTCCATTCCGAACCTGGAAGTTAAGCCCTTCAGCGCCGATGGTACTGCGACCGGGAGGTCGTGGGAGAGTAGGACGTCGCCGGACATTCACACTGTTAAGGGCCACCCACACGGGTGGCCCTTAATGTGTTTCCGGCACTATTTCTTCGCCTTCCGCTCCTCGTGTTCCAGCAGATGCAGGACGGGTACGCCGAGATGCCGGCGGGCGGAGTTGGTCCAGTCGAGGTGGAAGAACTCCGCGACGATGTGCGGCCGGGTCAAGATGATGACCTCCTGACCGTGGACCTTCGACACGGTCGCCTTCAGCGCATCGATCGGCCGGTCGTGCGAGATGCCGCCCTCGGCCTGCTGACCGAGGTCCCGGAGCCGCTGCACGCTGCGTCCGGTGCAGTCGCTGGCTTCGCTGTCGATCGCCTTCTGGGCCTCCGCGAGATCTTCGCGCTGATCTGCGAGACCGGCGCCGTACAGATCGGCTGTTCCGAGGGCGCTCAGCGACGCCTCGACGCCGGCTTCGGCGTTGTGACACGGCACGAGCACGTGGTACTTCACGGTCTCGGGCAGGTCCTGGTGCAGCTCGACTACGCGCTTGGCGTCCGGCTCGGTGAGTTCCTGTTCGACGAGCAGTACGACGTCGTACATTGTGGTACCTCCGGTCCTACCAGTCGGTATACCTCCATCATGCCCCTAGCGCAGGCAGAATGGCGTGCATGCAGCTACCTGTGATGCCTCCGGTTTCCCCGATGCTGGCGAAGGCGGTGAAGCAGTTCCCGGCCGGTGACGTCAGTTTCGAGCCCAAGTGGGACGGTTTCCGTTCGATCATCTTCCGGGACGGCGACGACGTCGAGATCGGCAGCCGGAACGAGAAGCCGATGACCCGGTACTTCCCGGACCTGGTCGAGGCGATCAAGGAGAACCTGCCGGAACGCTGCGTGATCGACGGGGAGATCATCCTGGTCGGTCCGTCGGGGGACCGGCTCGACTTCGAGCTGCTCCAGCAGCGGATCCATCCCGCGGCGTCCAGGGTGAAGATGCTCTCGGAGACGACCCCGGTGCGGTTCGTGGCGTTCGACCTGCTCGCTCTCGGCGACACCGACTACACAGAGCGCCCGTTCGCCGAGCGCCGGGCCGCACTCGAGGAGGCGTTGAAGCCCTCCAAGGCACCGATCCACCTGACCCGTACGACGACCGACCTGGACACCGCGAAGGAGTGGTTCACCCAGTTCGAGGGCGCGGGTCTGGACGGCGTGATCGCGAAGCCGCTCGACGGCCTGTACGAGCCGGACAAGCGGACCATGTTCAAGATCAAGCATGAGCGCACGGCCGACTGCGTGGTCGCCGGCTACCGGCTGCACAAGAGCGGACCGAACCGGATCGGCTCCCTTCTGCTCGGCCTCTTCAACTCGGAGGGCGTCCTTGCGAGCGTCGGCGTGATCGGGGCGTTCCCGATGGCGCGGCGCGAGGAGCTGTTCGAGGAGATGCAGGAGCTCGTCACAGACTTCGACGACCACCCGTGGGCCTGGGCGAAGCAGGAGGAAGGCAACCGGACGCCGCGCAACGCCGAAGGCAGTCGCTGGCAGGCCGGGAAGGACCTCAGCTTCGTGCCGTTGCGGCCTGAGCGGGTGGTCGAGGTGCGGTACGACCACATGGAGGGCGTGCGATTCCGTCATACGGCTCAGTTCGTCCGCTGGCGCGACGACCGTACGCCGGAGTCGTGCACCTACGAGCAGCTCGAGGAGCCCGTCAAGTTCGATCTCGGTGACGTCCTCGGCTAGCGGATCGGGCAGCGCGGCGGAGCGTAGTACGGGCTGTGCTGGACAGTGAACCGGGCTGGAGCTGACAATTCGGGCATGACATCGACGGGGCTGGAAGCGACGCGGCCGTCCGATGCCGAGCGGGATCGGGCGCTGGCGATCCTGCGGGAAGGCGCCGGCTCGGGCCGGCTGTCGCACGACACGTTCGTCCGGCGGATGAACTTCGTGCTGGGCGCTCAGACCCGGAGCGAGCTCGCACACGCGACCAAGGACCTCCGCGCGCCGGAGCCGAGGGCGGTCGTGCTGTTCCGCCAGTTCGTCACCCGCGCCCGCGAGCTGACCGGCTCCCTCCGTACGCCGAAGCCGGCGCCCGGGCTCGCGCTGCCGCTCCCAGGTTCGCCGACCCTGCGGATCGGTAGGGGAGACGGTGCGACCCTGCGGCTCACCGATGTCTCGGTCTCGCGGTTCCACGCCGAGTTGCGCCATGTCGGCGACGGCTGGATGGTTCGCGACCTCAACTCGATGAACGGCACGCACGTCAACGGCACCCGGATCACCAGCCCGACCCGGGTCCGCCCCGGCGACCACCTCCAGTTCGGCGCCATCCCCTTCACCCTGACGGCGCCCGACCCGCGCTAGCTCCAGCCGCCTCCCGGAGACCGCGGGCCGAGGTCGTCCGGCAGCTGTGACATCTGAAGCAGCGGTACGTGAAAGCTTTCCTTGCGGATACGCAGATCGTGGTAGAGCAGGGTGCCGACAGCAATCATGAACGGCTGGGTGAACGCCGAAACCGCCGCCGACAGGACGAACGAGACGACCAGCAGGGTCGGCGAGAAGGTCGTGTCGAAGGTCTGGTTCGGGTCCGCGGTGTGCGGCAGCTGCGTGTACCGAATCCCAGTGATGGGCAGCTGCACCACATAGCCGGCTAGACCAGCCATCAGCCCGGCCAGCAACGGGATACCGAGCGTCCGCCACCAGTTGTCCCGGACCAGCGAGCGCGACCGGCGCAGCGCCGTCGGCCCTGGCACCGACTCCAGAATCAGCGCGGATGGCGCGACCGTGAACGACACTCCGAAGTAGATCCCGAAGCCGGCCGCGACCAGCAACAAGAGGAACCCGAGGACGCCGAGGAGTACCGCCGCAGCGTCGTGCTCGCCTGACACAGCCAAGGCGACGCAGCCGGCGATCACCCCGAACGGTATGAGCAACAAGGCAAGGAACATCAGCGTGATCAGGATGTCCAGGCCGAGCATCGGCAGCATCCGGGGCCTGGCCGCGCGTAGCGCCTGGCCGATCGACGTGCCACGACCCAGCACCGCGCGGCTCACGACCACCGTAGTCGCGGTCTGGACGATCAGCGTCGCCGCCACTGTCAGCGCGATCCCGACGACGGAGACGATCACGACGCCCCAGATGGCGCCCGAACTCAGTCCGCGGTGATCTTCGATTGCTGCCCCCATGCTGCGGAACGGCTTGATCGCCGCCAGGCCGCCAACGATCGAGACGCCCAGGTAGAGGCCGAACGGCAACAGCAGCGCTGCCTGCCAGTTGCGGAAGATCGCCTTGAGCGAGCCGCCGATCACGGCGCCGACATCCAGTGGCCGTAACGGCACCACGCCTGGTTGCGGCGGTGGCTGCGGCGGGTAGTAGTTGAAGTGCTGCGTCATATCGCCCCCTGTTGCTGCTTGCGCTCATGCTGTCACGCGACGAGGGCAACGCGCGGCTCCTCGCCGAGGGATCAGGGTTCGATGACTACCGGGTGGGATTCGGGGTGGGTTGCCCACCAGGGGTGGCTGTGGGCGTTCTGCTTGATGGTGGCTCGATAGGTGTCGATGAAGGCCTGGTGGATCTGCGGAATGTCCTTCTGGGCGATGCTGTCCTGCCGCCAGCGAAGCGCCCGGCGCCACATGATCGGGTGGCCGCTCAACGGCCGGATCACCGCGCTCGGAATCGGGCGGACGGTGGGCGCACAGGTGCTGATCCCGCGGCCGGCCCCGATCAGCTGCTCGATCTCGGCGCTGTCCAGGTTGGAGTAGCGGAACTTCGGCGTGAACCCGACTGCCTCGCAGGCATCCCGCAGCATCGCGAGATCGCCGTCTTCACGACCCGCCGGTGGGCAGATCCAGGTCTCCTCGGCCAGATCCTCGAGCGCGATCTCGGACCGATGCGCGAGCCGATGGTCGGCCGGCAACGCGATGACGAAGGGTTCGGGATAGACCATCGTCTGCTCGAGAACGCCGGTCGGGCACGGCGGAGCATGAGCGTCATCGCAACGCCCCAGCATGATCACGTCGACCACACCCGCTGCCAGCAGATCAGTCAGTACTGCGCAGGACGTGTCGACCTGGGTGATGATCTCGCGCCCCGGCAGCAACTCCTCCAGCCGGGACAACCAGGCGCCGAACATCACCGTGCGAACGGAGCCCAGTCGTAGCGGTCCGGCCGACACGGTATAGCGGCGGCTGCTGACAAGCAGATCGTCCATGTCCGCGAGCATGGCGCGGGCGCGACCAAGGACATGCCTGCCGAGGGGAGTCGGGAGTACGCCGTACGGGCCTCGCTCGAAGAGTGGTCCGCCGATGGCCTCCTCGATCCTGTGCAACTGGGCCGTCAGCGAAGGCTGCGAGACGCCGAGAGCCGCCGCCGCCTTCGAAACACTGCCTGTGTCGGAGACCCGGCAAACGACTCGCAGGTGACGTAGTTCCAGCTCCATAGCGACGAGGTTATGCCCTGCTGGGATATCACAGCCATAACCGGCGGATGCCAATCTCTTCGTTCAGAGGACGCCAGGAATTCAATCCACCTGCCCAGCGGATCCCTGGCCTCCTCGCCCCCACCATCTCGCCGGCCGGTTCTGCAGCCCCCGGCCGGTGGTGGGGGCCCGCCCCGTCCCAAGTGAGGAAGTTCCAGTGAAGAGCACACCACTGCGCCTTGTCGCAGCCGGTTGCGTGCTGAGTCTGGCCGCCGCCGCCACCGCGGTGATCGCCATGAAGATGCCCGCAGCAACCGCCCAGTCCGGGCCGCCGCCGATCGACGGCAGGGCGGCCGCGGTGAAGACCGCCGACCGCCTGGTCCAGGGTCGCGCGGCCGAGCTCAAGGCGAGCCCTGGTGACCAGTTCATCCGGCAGCAGGACATCACGACGCCGTGGGGACTGCACTACATCCCCTACCAGCGCACGTATCACGACCTGCCGGTGGTCGGCGGTGACTTCGTCGTCGCGACCGATGCCCAAGGCAACGCCAAGAGCATCAGCGTCGCCCAGCACCAGCAGATCACCGTCGGCCGCCAGCCGTCCGTCACCAAGGCAGCCGCGAAGAAGGCGGCCCGGAAGGCGATCGACCAGGCGCAGGCCGTTCCTGGTGAGCCCACGCTGGTCGTGTACGCCGGTGCGGCCAAGCCCGCGCTCGCCTGGGAAGCCATCGTCCAGGGCCGCAACCACGGCGAACTCAGCCGGCAGAAGGTGTACGTCGACGCGAAGACCGGCAAGGTCCTGGACGCGATCGAGCAGACCGCGGCCGGCACCGGCACCGGCATCTGGAACGGCGCGGACCTGACCATCGGTACGACGAAGTCGGGTACCACGTACTCGATGACCGACCCGGCGCGACCCAACCTTCGCTGTGGCGACTCGGCCTCCGGTACGACGTACTCCGGCTCCGACGATGTCTGGGGCAGCACGTCGAAGACCGACAAGGAAGCCGGTTGCACCGACGTCATGTACGTCGCGGCCGGCGAATGGGACATGCTGAAGAACTGGTACGGGCGCAACGGTCTCGACGGCCAGGGCAAGTGGGCCGATGCGCTCGTCGGTCTCGGCGATGTGAACGCCTACTGGGGTTCGCAGTACAACCCGGACGGCGTGATCTTCGGCTACAACAACGCCCGCAACTGGATCACCGCGACCGATGTGGTCGCCCACGAGTACGGCCATGGGCTGGACGCGAACACCCCCGGCGGAATCTCCGGCTACCCCTCGCAGGAGGCCGTCGCCGACATCTGGGGCACGCTCAGTGAGTTCTACCTGAACAACCCGAACGACCCGCCGGACTACGAGATCGGCGAGACGATCAACCTGACCGGCAGCGGCCCGATCCGGTACATGTACCAGCCGTCGAAGGTCTCCGGGCATCCGGACTGCAACTCCAGCAGCCTGCCGAACGAGATCCACGCCTCGGCCGGCCCGATGAACCACTGGTTCTACCTGCTTGCCGAGGGCACCAACCCCGGCAACGGGAAGCCGACCAGCCCGACCTGCAACAACACCACGCTGACGGGCATCGGCCACCAGGAAGCCGGCAAGCTGTTCTACAACGCGATGCTCAGCAAGACGTCGAACATGTCGTACGGCAAATGGCGTTCGACCACGCTGACCGCGGCGAAGAACCTCGACTCCACCTGTGCGCTGCACGCCAAGGTGAAGGCCGCGTGGGACGCGGTATCAGTGCCCGCACAGTCTGGTGAAGCCACCTGTACGCCGTCCGGCAACGACTTCACGTTGTCTGTGTCGCCGGCCAGCGGCTCGGTCAAGCCGGGGGAGTCCGCTACGGCCACGGTGAACACCGTGATCGGCAGCGGATCGGCCCAGACTGTTCGGTTCACTGCCACCGGTCTGCCGTCGGGCGCGACCGCCACGTTCGACCCGAGCTCGGTGCAGTCGGGGAACTCCTCGACGCTGACGATCGCGACGACGTCGAGTACTCCGGAAGGCGCGTACGACGTCAAGATCACCGGTGACGGCACGGATGTGGACAAGACCGCGACGTACCGGTTGACCGTCGGCGGGACCGCCCCGCCTGCCGGCGTACCGGACATCGATGTGGAGAAGGTGAGGGCTCATCTCGCCGCGCTGCAGCAGGCAGCCGACAACAACGGCGGCAACCGCCGCGCGGGGAGCGCCGGGCACACCGCCTCGGTGAGCTACATCGAGCAGAAGTTGCGCGACGCCGGCTACACGGTCGCCAAGCAGCGCTGCACGACCTGCCAGTACCCGTCGGACAACCTGATCGCGGACTACCCGGGTGGTGACGCCAACCAGGTGATCATGCTCGGGGCGCACCTCGACAGCGTCAGCGCCGGCCCTGGTTCGAACGACAACGGTTCGGGCTCGGCCAACATCCTGGAGGTCGCGCTGCGGCTCGCCCAGGACAAGCCTTCTCTCGCCAAGCACGTGCGCTTCGCTTGGTGGACCGATGAGGAGCAGGGGCTGAACGGTTCGAAGTACTACGTGTCGCAGTTGTCCTCGACGGACAAGTCGAAGATCAAGGCGTACCTGAACTTCGACATGGTCGCCTCGCCGAACGCGGGTTACTTCATCAACAACATCAGCTCCGACACCGGCAAGGTCCTGAAGGCCTTCTACGACGGGCTGTCGCTGGCGCCGGAGGAGAATGTGGAAGGCGTCGGCCGGTCCGACGACGCGTCGTTCAAGGACGCGGGCATCCCGACCAGCGGGGTCGCCGCCGGTGCCTCGGCACGCAAGACGACGGCACAGGCCCAGAAGTGGGGCGGTACGGCGAACCAGGCGTACGACTCCTGCTACCACTCGGCCTGCGACAAGTACCCGACGAACATCAACTCGACGGTGCTCGACCGGAGTGCCGACGCCACGGCGTACGCGGTATGGAAGCTGGCAGTCGGCGATGCCCCGCCGACCGGCAGCGACTTCTCCCTGGCGCTGAACCCCACCTCGGGTTCGGTGGCAGCTGGTAGCTCAGTACAGACAACAGTCGGTACTACGACCAGCAGCGGCGACCCGCAGTCGGTACAGCTGGCCGCCAGCGGTCTGCCGTCGGGTGCGACCGCGACCTTCACCCCGTCATCGGTGACGTCTGGTGACTCGTCGACGCTGCAGATCACTGTTGGCTCGTCCGTCGCTGCCGGCACCTACCAGGTGACGGTGACCGGGACCGGCGGGGTCAGCCACTCGGCCACCTACAGCCTGACGGTCACCGGTACGTCGACCGGCACGGTGACGGTGCAGAACCCGGGCAGCCAGTACGGGTTCGTCGGCTTCTCCAGCTTCCCCCTTCAGATCAGAGCCACCTCGAGCTCGGGGCTCCCGATCACGTACCGGGCGACCGGCCTTCCTGCAGGCCTGTCCATCAGCACCACCGGCGTGATCTCGGGTACCCCGACCACACGAGGCTCTTACACGGCGACAGTGACTGCAACGGACAGTGGCGGGGCAACGGGCAGTGCCACCTTCCCTTACACGATCTGGTAAGAAGCCTCACCCAGCCCCCGGGTTGCCCACCAGGCAGCCCGGGGGCTGCTCTGTCCGCGCTATAACACGGCGACTATGCCCTACTGGGATATCCCTATGGGACCCGGTTGGTGCCAGTGTCGTCCTTCAGAGGACGCCGGCCGTTCACCCCGCCCGCCCAGCGGTAACCAGCATCCTCGCCCCCGCCACCGGCCGGTCGGTCTGCAGCCCCCGACCGGTGGTGGGGGCCCCGTCTCACCACCTCGAAGGAGCCCTTCCCGTGCCCACCACCCAGATCCGCCCCGCCGCCGTGAAGCCGGATCAGTACATCCGCCAACAGGACACCTGCACCCCCTGGGGCCTCCACTACAACGCCTACCAGGACGCGTACCAGGACACCCACCGCCCCCTCCCAGCTGTCCCCGCGCGCCCCACCACCCGCCGCACCCCACGCAAACACATCACTGCCTGACCCACCCCCGGTCCGCCCACCAGCCGGCCCGGGAGCCCTCTTTCTACCGAGCGACTCGAAGCAACAGTCAGGGAACATTTCAGTCAACATGTCATTGCCCCATGGACCGTGCATGCTCCCGAGCCTCGGCGATCAACTTTGTGCCCACGTCGGATCCAAAGAGTGGTCGTATTCCTGATCGCTCTAACATGACAATGGACGGCAATACCACCCCGATCAATAGCAGGCGGAGTTGGGTGTGACTGGCTGATAGGTACCTTGATCCGATTGCCTCGGTGAACAATTGAAATTGCCGAACATCAATCTGGCAGGTGTCATCACCGGGAACGGTCAGCCCTGTCGGGACCTCTATCCACTGGGCGACGGCGGTGACTTCAGCAACGAAGAGTCGGGCAACCTGAGTCGCAACGTCCCAAACTATCTCTCCTTCGCTCTCGAAGAGCCAGCTCATTTCAGGAATTCCAATCTGATATCAGCGCCGGGATCGGTGCGTTTTCGTGCCCAGGAGTGTAACGCCCTTCAGGAGCGCGGTTGTTCTAGGGGACAAGTACGACCTTGCCGGTGGTTTCGCGGTTTTCGAGGGCTCGGTGGGCGTCGGCGGCTTTTTCTAGGGGGAACTGGGTGGTTAGGGGGAGCCAGCGGCCTGAGGTTGTTTCTTGGAGGGCTGTTGTTTCCAGGTGGCGGAGGCGGCGGGCTAGTTTGGCGCCTAGAGCCCAGGTGGCTGTTAGGCCTCGCGTGGCGAGGGATTCGGTGGTGATGGGGATGAGGGGGCCGCCTGAGTGGCCGAACATGAGGATTCGGCCGCCGATGCCGAGGAGGTCGAACGCTTGGCGGCCGATGTCGCCGGCTACTCCGTCGAGGATTGCGGTGACCTCGCGGTCGGCCAGGTCGTGACGGACCTGGTCGGGCCAGTTTGGTTGGGTGTAGTCGTAGGCGTACTGGGCGCCTAGGTCGCGGACTTGGGTGACCTTGGCTGGGCCGCCTACCACGGCGATGACGGTGGCGCCGGTGTTGCGGGCTGATTGGACGAAGAGGCTGCCCATGCCGCCGGCGGCTGAGGTGATCAGTACTACGTCGTCGGGCGTGAGGGCGGCTTGTTCGAGGATTCCGGTGGCGGTTCTGCCGGTGCCGATCGTGGCGACCGCTGCGGCTGCGTCCAGGTGGGGCGGGATCTCGTGGAGCGACTCGGCCTTGGCGACGGCGCGTTCGGCGTACCCGCCGGGAACTGGGCCGAGGTGGACGACGACTCGTTTGCCGAGCCAGGTCGGGTCGGTATTCGGGCCGATCTGGTCGACTATGCCGGCGACTTCGCGGCCGGGGATGGTGGGGAGTTCTGGAGGTGCTATCGGTCCGCCGCCGGCTGTTCCGGCTCGCAGGGCGGTGTCCATCAGATGTACTCCGGCGGCTTCGACCTTGATGCGAACCTGACCGGTGCTGGGTTCTGGATCGGGGACCTCTTCGTAGCTGAGATTCTCTGCCGGGCCGAACTCGTGCAGCCGGATCGCGTACATCGGACCTCCTGGTCTCGTGGTTGTTCAGGACCGTAGGACCTGAAGTTCTGTTGAGGTCAAGGCGCCTCGTAGGGTGGGGGCATGCCGATCCGTCTTACCGAGCGGCGGCCGGAGGTGAGTCCGGACCGGTTGCTGTCGGAGTGTGTGCCGCCGCCGCGGTTTGCCGGCGTACGGTTCGAGACTTATCGGCCGGATCCGGCCGAGTCGAGTCAGTCGGAAGCTCTTGCCGTACTTCGTGAGCGTGGCGCGCTGCTGTCTCAGCCGCGCCGAGAGCGTTCTCTGTGGGCCCGGTTGCGGGGTGCTGGGACGGCTGAGCCGGAGAAGCCCGGCATCTATCTCGACGGCGGTTTCGGGGTCGGCAAGACGCACCTACTCGCATCCCTTTGGCATGTGTCGACCGGCCCGAAGATGTACTGCACGTTCGTCGAACTCACTAACCTGGTCGGCGCTCTCGGGATGCGCTCGGCGGTCGAGGCGCTGTCGGCGTATCGGTTGATCTGCATCGACGAGTTCGAGCTCGACGATCCGGGAGACACCGTGCTGATCTCGCGGCTGCTCGGCCAATTAGTTGCCGCCGGCGTCCAACTGGCGTGCACCTCGAACACGCTGCCGGATCGTTTAGGTGAGGGCCGCTTCCAGGCGATCGACTTCCTCCGCGAGATCCAGGGCCTCGCCGCGCATTTCGACGTACGCCGTATCGACGGCCCCGACTACCGCCACCGCGGCCTGCCCGTCGCGCCGACCCCTTGGTCGGACGAGCAGGTCTCGCAGGCCGCCGCCACGCGTTCCGATGCCTCTTGCGATCACTTCGTAGACCTCTACCACCACCTCGCCGAACTCCACCCCAGCAAATACGGCGCCCTCCTCGACGGCGTACAGACCGTCGGCATCCTCGACCTCCGCGAACTCACCGACGAAAACGTCGCCCTCCGCGTAGTAGTCCTCGCCGACCGCCTCTACGACCGCAACCTCCCCCTTCTCACCAGCGGCGTCCCCCTGGACCACCTCTTCCCCGCCGACATGCTCAAAGGCGGCTACCGCAAGAAGTACCTAAGAGCCCTCTCCCGCCTCATCTCGCTGGCCAATGCCGGGATGGCCGGTTGATGAATTTGAGGTGTCTCCGGGTCTCGGGCGCCTTGAATTGTTGGGGATTTGTGACCTAGAGGTGCGACTCGGTCGCAGGGGGTAGGGGTGGGTTGCAGGTTCGTGCAACGGGTGTGAGGGATAGACCTCTTAACCGGTAGGCTCCGCGGGTTAGCCGGTGCTGAGGGGGGTCCCAGTGCCATCCATGTATGACACCAAGGAGTTACCGAATGATTCGTCGTACCCTCGCGACGGCGGCTGCAGCGGTTGGTATTGCCGCGCTGCTTCCGCTGACCGCATCGGCCCAGGTCGGCCCTGTGCTGCCGAAGCACGCCGAGGCCACCAGCAAGGCTCAGGCGGCCGGGGTTTGTAATCTGTCCGTCCCGACCCGGGTGGCGATCGGTCGTCCGGAACTCAACCTCTACGGCAAGGTCACTGGCGACTGCAACCGTACGGGGAACAGCTCCGGTTGGTATCTGATGCACCCGGCGTCGCCCGATCCCGTCAATGGCATCCTGTTCGACGCCACGGACACGGAGTACGGCAACGGGCGTTGGGAGGTTCCGAGCTACCACCCGATCGGCACGATGAACTTTGTCGGTGCTTTCAGCCGGAATGCCGACGGCGCGACCTACACCCAGAACAAGGTTCCGGTCACTGTCAAGCTTGCTGCCGGTGCCTGGATCTCGTCGTCGCGTACGGCTGACGTGGTCACCCTCAAGGGGACCTCGCTGCTCTACTCGACCACGAACAACACCTTCTTCAAGCGTTCGGCTGGCGGTGTCTTCCAGTTCCGTGAGAAGGGGTCGACGACCTGGCAGACGTTGAAGTCGGTTTACACCAACTCCAAGGGTGAGGTCACCCTGTCGTACCGGTACAGCAAGGTTCGGGACTACCGGTTCTCGTTGTACAGCACCTCGATCAGCTGGGATCTCGGTTCTGCCGTCACCACTCGTTGATTGATGTCCTGCCCTGTCCTCACCTGATGTTGGGTGGGGATGGGGCAGGATGGGTGGATGGCGAAGAAGAAGAGCGAGAAGTTGCTGGAGGCGTTGCGGGTCCCGCCTGGTGCGGTTGATCTGTCGCAGTACGACACGCGCGCCACGACCGGGTTCTCCGGGAGCAAGGATGACGGCAAGGCCGCCCTGGAAGAGCTTGGTGCCGAGCTGGGGGACTGGCAGGAGCGTCTCTTCGCCGAGGGGCGTAAGGGGGATGCGCGCCGGATTCTGCTCGTACTGCAAGGGATGGACACGTCCGGTAAGGGCGGTGTCATCCGGCATGGTGCGGGGCTGATGGACCCGCAGGGGTTGAAGATCACGTCGTTCAAGGCGCCGACTCCGGCCGAGAAGCGGCGCGGGTTCCTCTGGCGCATCCGGCAGGCGCTGCCCGGTCCCGGGATGATCGGCATCTTCGACCGGTCGCACTACGAGGACGTGCTGATCGCCCGGGTGCGGAACCTGGTTGCTCCGCCGGTCTGGAACCGCCGGTACGACGAGATCAACACGTTCGAGGCCGAGCTCGCGGCCACCGGTGTCACTGTGGTGAAGTGCTTCCTGCATATCTCGGCGGAGGAGCAGAAGGCTCGGCTCGAGGCGCGTCTCGACGACCCAACGAAGTAC
The DNA here is from genome assembly GCF_040613535.1 of Kribbella sp. NPDC006257. Lineage (NCBI taxonomy): Bacteria > Bacillati > Actinomycetota > Actinomycetes > Propionibacteriales > Kribbellaceae > Kribbella > Kribbella sp. NPDC006257. Next base: position 356,580 of record NZ_JBEXSJ010000003.1, on the reverse strand, counting down.
TGGAAGTACAACCCGGGTGATGTCGACGAGCGTGAGCTCTGGCCGGCGTACGCCGAGGCGTACCAGGCGGCGCTCGAGAACTGCAACACCCCCGATGCCCCCTGGTACGTGATCCCCAGCGACCGCAAGTGGTACCGCAACTGGGCCGTCACGACCCTGCTCCTCGAGACCCTCAAGGGCCTCGACCCCCAGTGGCCGACCGCCGACTTCGACGTCGAAGCCGAAAAGAAGCGCCTCGCCACCACCTGACATCCCGTACGCCGTGCCGCGAGCTGACCTCGTCGGCCGGCCTCGGCGAGCTCGTACGACGTGGCGCGCGCGGGTGACTCGTCGTACGGGTTAGTTGTCGGGGTCGATGTTGTGGTGGCGGAGTTTTTCGCGGAGGCGGCGGACCTGTTCGTAGAGGCGGTCGTTCTCGTCGAGGAGGTTCTCCAGTTCGCCCAGCAGGTAGTGCTTGCGGCCGGGCATCTTCAGGAACGGCTCGCCGTCGCCGGCCAGGAAGTCGGTGACGACCGACTCGGAGCGTTGCCGGTTCAGCAGCAACTGGCGAAGCTTCGGCAGGTCGGCCCCGAGTTTCACCAGCACCTGCGCGGCGACGCCTTCACCGTCCTGGATGATGCCCAGCAGGATGTGCTCGGTGCCGATGTAGTTGTTCCCGAGCTGCAACGCCTCCCGCAGGCTGTACTCGAGCACCCGCTTCGACCGCGGCGTGAACGGAATGTGCCCGGGCGGCGCCTTCGTGCCGCGGCCGACGATCTCGAGCGCCGTCGCCCGGACCGCCGTCTCGGAGATGTTGAGGTTGGCAAGCACCTTGGCCGCCAGCCCTTCGCCTTCGTGCGCGATCGCGATCAGGATGTGTTCGGTACCGATGTAGTCGTGATCGAGGGTCCTGGCCTCTTCCTGCGCCAGGACCATCACCCGCCGCGCCCGCTCACTGAACTTCTCGAACATCTCGCCCTCCTCGGGGTAGCAGTGGACTTCGTTGCTGAAGGCCCGGAACACGAGCCGGTGCTGGATCAGCTCGACGATCTCCGGACCGGCCGCGCGGCCGTCCTTGATGCGATCCAGCAGATCGTCGAGTTCTTCGACTGGTTCGAGCTCCAGGTCGGAACCGTTCTGCCCCGCCAGCTGCAGCAGGACTGCCATGGTGACGACCCGATTGCCGCCTTCGAACGGCCGGTCGTGCACGAACCTCACCAGCAGAGCGCCGAGCGCCCCGGTGAGGTCGTTCGTCATCCGTGCGAGGGCCAGGGCAGTCTCGACCGCTTCCAGGTCCGTACGCCGGATCGCCGTCTCCGCGTCGACCCGCCAGACCCGGGCGGCGACCGCGAGTACGTCGTACAGGTCGAGGTGTTTCATCAGTCGTCCGAGCGGAGGCGGCGCAGGGACTGCTCGTGCCGGGCCAGGTTGTCTTCGAGTAGCTGGCTGAACTGCTGATCGCCCCGGCGGCCCTCGACCAATGCGGTGATCGCCTCGCGGGCGACATCCGAGACGGACCTGCCCTCGACCTCCGCGATCAGCTGCAGCCGCTCGGCCAGCTCGGGCTCCAACCGCAACAGGATGTTCTTCGTCGCTCCTTTGACCATGGATAGCAAGATAGCACGATATCTCAAAGAAGACAGGGACGAAGTGCGGAGGTTGGGGTCAGGGCGGGATCCGAGGCGGCTAGGGGGTGATGCGCCTGCGGAGGGTGGGCTGGATTGCGGCGAGGGCGAGGGCGGCGGCGCAGCAGGTGAGCCAGAGGGTGGCCGGGCCGGCGTGGGCGAGGAGTTGGGTGGCGGCGAGTGGGGCGATGGTGGTGGCGATGCCCCAGCTCAAGCCGTAGATGGCGAGGTAGCGGCCGCGGGCGTGTTCGGGGGCGATGTCGGTGACGATGGTGAAGGCGCGACTGAGGAGGAAGAGGTCGCCGATGCTCCACAACACTGCTGCGGCGACGAAGACGGGAAGGTTGGTCGCGAACGCGTTGATCAGCAGGCCGGCAGATAGTAGGAGATAGGCGAGTGCCATCGCCTTGAAGTTGTCGAGTTCGCGTACGCGCCGGGTGCGTTGGAGCGGTTGGGCCGCGACGAGAATCACGGCCGATATCGCCAGGATCAGGCCGATCCCGTAGCTGGGCAGAGAGCGCTCTATCACCGTGAGCGGCAGGCCGAGCATCAAGATCATGAAGACCGTCGCGGAAACGGTGCCTACGGCAAACAAAAGCAACAGCCTGCGGTCGGTCCAACCCTCGGCCCGGCCTCCGGACGACGACCGCGCGACGGGCTGATCAGCCGGCAGCGCGAGGCCAAGCAGGATGGCGCAAGCCAAACAACTCGCCGCGTCGATCGCGAACAGCCAGCGCAGATCCCAATGACTGACCGCGGCAGCGAGCAGCCCGGCTCCGACCGCCGCGGCCGCCATCGCCGCACCCAGCAGCCCGTACGCCGTGGGTCGGTCTTCGGGGCCGGTCACATCGGCAATGACCGCCTGACTGGGCGGCTCGTAGATCTCGAACATCAACCCGAGCAGTATCGCGGCCAGCACCGCCGACCAGAGTGTGCTCGCCAGCGCGATCCAGCTCTGGCCGACCGCGCACCCGGTGAGCCCGAGGATGATCGTGCGCTTGCGTCCGAGCCGGTCGGCGAGCTGGCCGCCGAAGATCCGCGACGGGATGGTCGCGAAGCCGAACAGCGCCGTCACCAGGCCGGCTTGGGCGACGGTGGCGCCGAGTTCGACGGTGAGGACGACGGCGAGGAAGGTGAGGGTGAAGGCGCCGAGCCGGTTCACTGCTCGGGCGATCACCAGGACCCGGACGGTGAGCGGAAGCGTCCGCCAGGTGGCGGGTGGGGTTGCGTGGTCCGGGCGGGCGATGGACATGTCGCTCCCTCGATCGGTCGAATGTCGCGCGTGACTGACGAAAGCAGTATTGTTAGTCACGCGGATCGAGCCTAGATTCTCAGGGAGTGACTGGTCAAGTGAAGTTCGATAGTCACGTGATGAGCGTGCTGACGACGTCGGTCGATGCGGTGAACCGGCTGACGGGCGGGCATGCGCTCGGTCAGCCGGTCGAGGAGCCGACCGGCGCGGCAAGGCGGGCGGCGGTGGCGGATGCGCTCTCCGCGGACGGGCGGCCGCGGCCGAGGGTGGATGCGCTGGAGGCAGAGGTGTTGATCGCGGTCGCGGTCCGGATGCGGCAGGTGTTCGAGGCGGTACATGCCGGCGACACCGATCGGGCTGCCCGCGAAGTCAACGCGTTGCTGATCGATACGAACGCTCGCCCGCAGCTCGACAAAGCCGGCGATCAGTGGAATCTGCACTTCCACGGCCCCGACACCACGCTGGCGAACGGCTGGGCCGCTGGTTGGGCAGCTGGTCTGGCGATCGCGATGGGCAGCGATCTCGCCGGGCGACTGGGAGTCTGCGCAGCGCCGTCCTGCGATCGAGTCTTCGTCGACGAGTCGAAAAACAGCAAAAGACGCTTCTGCTCCCCGCAGTGCCAGAGCAGAGTAAAAGCAGCTGCTCATCGCGCTAGAGCGCGATGAGCAGCTGCCAGTAGAAACAATCAGGCCGTGCGGACCAGCTCCGGGCGCATGAGGACTGGGCGCGGGGCGGGCTCGAGGGTGAGGAGGTCTAGGCCGGCTACGCCGTAGCGGAGTAGGGCCAGGCGGGCGACCTCGGCGCTGACGCCTAGGGGGCGGGAGACGGCTACTGCGCCGGCGCGGAGGGCGGTTTGCTCGGCGCGGTCCGGTAAGAGGCCGGGGGACAGGAAGAAGGAGCCGACGGCAACGTGACGTCGGCCTTCCAGGCGCCATTGGAGGACTGCCTCGGCGGGCGACGGCGACGCGGCAGTGGTGAACGCGGCGACGACGGGCAGCTTGTGGCGCTGACCCCAGAGCCGGGCGAGCCGGGCGACGGCGGCGTTCGCCTGGGTGTCGCTGGATCCGGCGCAGGCGAGCACCAGCGCGTCGAGTTCCCGCACCCGGCCGTCCTTGAGCTCGGCGCGCATCCGCCGGTCGAGTACGTCGAGCAGCGTGTCGTCGTACCCGAGCACGTCGGAGGCGATGATCCGCAGCCCCGGGAAACGGCTGCGTGCCTCGTCGACGACAGCCGGTACGTCGGTGCGGGCGTGGAACGCGGTCGACAGCAGCAGCGGCAGGATGACGACTTCTTCGACACCTTCAGCGGCGAGCCGGTCGATCACCTGGTACGGCGTGGGCGGGCAGTGGTCGAGGAAGGAGGCTTCGATCCGCAGGTCGTCCCGCATCTCGCGCAGGCAGCTCACGAGCGAGTGGACGGTGGCGGCCGAGCGCGGATCGCGGCTGCCGTGGGCGAGGATCACGAGAGCTGGAGCAGTCACAGCAGTTCCCCTTCTTCGTCGTCGATCATGCCTGCCGCCAGCGTCCACCCGTCGTGGGCGTCGATCAGCAGGAAGGATCCAGTGATGTTGTTACTGGAGTACGGATCGGCGGCCAGCGGTGCGGCGATCTTGAGTTGCACCTTGCCGATGTCGTTCAGGTCGAGCCCGGTGGCGTCGATGACTCCGAGCGTTTCCAGATCGAGCACCCCGGCGATCTTGGTGACGATCGCCTGAGCCGTGGTGGTGGTGTGCTTGATCAGCAGCCGGGCGCCCACGGTCAGTGGACGGTCCGAGAGCCAGCACACGGTGGCGGCCAGTTCCCGGCGGGTGCCGGGGGAGGAGTCCGCCGAGACGATGACCGAACCGCGGGCGACGTCGAGGTCGTCGGCGAGCCGGACGGTGACCGCCTCACCGGCGACCGCGGACGGCCGTTCGGCGACGGCGGTCGCGGTCGAGGTGATCACGGCGCGGTCGATGCCGGCGACCGACGTACGGCGGCCGGCCGGCAGCACGATCACCTGGTCGCCGACCGAAACGGTGCCGGAGGCAACTGTTCCGGTGTAGCCGCGGTAGTCGCGGTACTCGTTGTCGGTCTGCGGCCGGATCACGTACTGGACCGGGAACCGCAGCGGCTGGGCGGAGGCATCGGAGCGCCCGGAAGCGCTCTCCAGGAACTCCAGCAGCGTCGGCCCGTCGTACCAGGTGGTCGCGGTGGAGCGCTCCACGATGTTGTCGCCGATGAGCGCGGAGACCGGGATCGCCTTCATGTCGGCGATCCCGAGCTGGTCGGCCAGTTGCGAGACCTCCTTGGAGATGCCGGTGTAGACGGCCTCGTCGTAGCCGACCAGGTCGATCTTGTTGACGGCCAGTACGACGTGAGGCACGCGCAGCAGCCCCGCGACGGCGAGGTGCCGCCGGGTCTGCTCCAGTACGCCGTGTCGCGCGTCGACCAGGATGATCACGACATCCGCCGTCGAAGCGCCCGTCACCGTGTTCCGGGTGTACTGCACGTGTCCCGGGCAGTCGGCCAGGATGAACGAACGCTTGTCGGTCGCGAAGTACCGGTAGGCGACGTCGATCGTGATGCCTTGTTCGCGCTCGGCCCGCAGTCCGTCGGTCAGCAAGGCGAAGTCGAAGTCGCCGCCACCGCGGGCTGCTGAGACGGTCTGCACGTGCGCGATCTGGTCGGCCAGGATGGCCTTGCAGTCGTGCAGCAACCGGCCGACCAGCGTCGACTTGCCGTCGTCCACGGAACCGGCGGTCGCCAGGCGAAGAAGAGTGCTCATCAGAAGTACCCCTCTCGCTTGCGGTCTTCCATCGCGGCCTCGCTGGCCCGGTCGTCGGCGCGGGTCGCTCCGCGCTCGGTGATCTCGCTCGCGGCCACCTCGACGACGACCTCGGCCGCCGACCTCGCAGTACTGGCTACTGCTCCGGTGCAGGACATGTCGCCGACCGTGCGGTAGCGGACGACGCGCTTCGCCACGGACTCACCGGAGCGCGGCCGCGAGTAGGGGCCGACGGCAAGCAACATGCCGTCGCGTTCGAAGACCTCGCGCTCGTGGGCGTAGTAGATGCTCGGGAGAGCGATCTCTTCGCGCTCGATGTAGTTCCAGATGTCCAGCTCGGTCCAGTTGGACAGCGGGAACACCCGGACGTGCTCGCCCGGCCGGTGCTTGCCGTTGTACAGCGACCACAGCTCCGGCCGCTGGTTGCGCGGATCCCATTGCCCGAACTCGTCGCGCAGGCTGAAGATCCGCTCCTTGGCGCGAGCGCGTTCCTCGTCGCGCCGGCCGCCACCGAAGACGGCGTCGAACCGGTGCGCGTTGATTGCGTCGAGCAACGGAACGGTCTGCAGCTGGTTCCGGGTCCCGTCCGAACGCTCCCGCAGCCGGCCGTCGGCGAGGTAGTCCTCGACCTCGGCGACCTCGAGCCGCAGGCCCAGGGTCTCGACGACCTGGTCGCGATACGCCAGTACCTCGGGGAAGTTGTGCCCGGTGTCGACGTGCAGCAACGTGAACGGCACCGGCGCCGGCGCGAACGCCTTCCGCGCCAGGTGCAGCATCACGATGGAGTCCTTGCCCCCGGAGAACAGAATCACCGGCCGCTCGAACTCGGCCGCCACCTCTCGGAACACGAAGATCGACTCGCTCTCCAGCGCGTCCAAGCTCGTCGGAGCGGTGGTCGTCTCTTGGTGAACAGAGACGGTCATGGGGCCTCCCGGCCTGGACTGAGGAGTGGAAGGAGCGAAGCGACTGGAGGGACGAGGGAAGGACGGGAGTTCAGCCCCATGACCCGCCGTGCCGGAGGCGCGGCCAAAAAGCATGGTCATACGTGGAGCCCGCATTCGATCTTGCCCTGGCCGGCCCAGCGGCCGCTGCGGGGATCTTCGCCGGGGGCGACCTGCTTGGTGCACGGAGCGCAGCCGATCGACGGGTAGCCGTCGTACTGCAACAGGTTCACCAGTACGCCGTTGTCGGCGATGTAGCTGTCGAGGTCGTCCTGGGTCCACGGGGCGATCGGGTTCAGCTTCACCATGTCGCGCTTCGCGTCGTACTCGACGACCTGGGTGTTGGCGCGCGTCGGCGCCTCCTCCCGGCGTACGCCGGTGACCCAGGCCTTGTAGCCGGACAACACCCGGTTGAGCGGCTCGACCTTGCGGAGCGCGCAGCACTTGTCTGGCTCGCGGGCGAAGAGATCCTTGCCGTACGTCGCGTCCTGCTCGGCAACGGTCTGCTTCGGGGTGGCGTTGATCAGGTTGATCGGCAGGGTCGCGGCGACCGCGTCGCGGGTGCCGATGGTCTCGGGAAAGTGATAGCCCGTGTCGAGGAAGAGCACGTCGACACCGGGAGCCGCCTCGGCCGCGAGGTGGGGGAGCGCCCCGTCTGCCATCGAGGCGGTGACCACCAGCTCATCGCCGAAGGTCTCTCGCGCCCAGGCCAGGACTTCCTGCGCCGAGGCGTCGGCTAGTCGTTCATTGGCCTCTTCGGCCAACGTCTTCAAGTCACTCATTCCACGCTCACCCGCAGTCCGATCATCTTCAGCTGAAAGACCCGTGCACAGGGCCGGCACTCCCACGCGCCATGCCCTTCCTCAGAAGGACGCAAGTCCTCATCACCGCAGTACGGGCAGTACAAAGGCGCAGCGCGTTCGCTCATTGCAAAGCTCCTTCCTCGGCACGGACGACCCACTGGGCGAAGCGCTCGCCCTCGGACCGCTCTTTCAGGTAGTTCTGGGTGACGCGTTCGACGTAGTCGGCCAGCCCTTCCGAGGTGACCTTGTGGCCGCGGAGTTTCCGGCCGAAGCCGGCGTCGAGACCGAGACCGCCGCCGAGGTGGACCTGGTAGCCAGGAACCTGGTTGCCTTCGGCATCGAGAACCAGCTGGCCCTTGAGGCCGATGTCGGCGACCTGGATCCGGGCGCAGGAGTTCGGGCAGCCATTCACGTTCACCGTGATCGGTACGTCGAGCTCGGGAATCCGCTCCTCCAGCTCGCTGATCAGCTCGGCCGCGCGGGCCTTGGTCTCGACGATCGCCAGCTTGCAGAACTCGATGCCGGTGCAGGCCATCGTGTTCTGCCGCCACGCCGACGGCCGGGCCTGGTAGCCGAGGTCGTTGAGCTGGGCAACCAGTGACTCGACCTTGGACTCCTCCACGTCGAGCACGATGAACTTCTGCTGGGCGGTCGTCCGGATCCGGTCCGAGCCGTGCGCCGCGACGACGTCGGCGACCTTGGCCAGCGAGCTGCCGGACACCCGGCCGACCACGGGAGCCACGCCCACGTAGTACCGGCCGTCCTTCTGCTTGTGGACGCCGACGTGATCACCTTGTACGGCGGGGATCTCGGGCGACGGTCCGTCGATCAGTCTGCGGCCGAGGTACTTGTCGCTCTCGAGGATCTCGCGAAACTTCTCGATGCCCCAGTCTGCGACCAGGTACTTCAGCCGGGCCCGGTTCCGTAGCCGGCGGTAGCCGTAGTCGCGGAAGATGCTGACGACGCCCTTCCAGGCCAGGTGCACCTCGTCGAGCGGGATCCATGCGCCGACGCGCTGAGCGAGCATCGGCGTGGTGGACAGGCCGCCGCCGACCCAGAGATCGAAGCCGGGGCCGTGCTCGGGGTGCACGACACCGACGAAGCTGATGTCGTTCACTTCCGGTACGACGTCGTGCGACGGGTGACCCGTCATCGCCGTCTTGAACTTGCGCGGCAGGTTGGAGAACTCACTGCTGCCGATGTACTTCTCGACGATGTCGTCGATGGCCGGCGTCGGGTCGATGATCTCGTCCGCCGCGATCCCGGCGACCGGACTCGAGATGATGACCCGTGGGACGTCACCGCAGGCCTCGGTCGTGTAGAGGCCGACCGCTTCCAGCTTCTGCCAGATCGCGGGGATGTCCTCGACCCGGATCCAGTGCAGCTGGATGTTCTGCCGGTCGGTGATGTCGGCGGTGTCGCGGGCGTACGTGCTGGACACCTCGGCGATCACCCGGAGCTGCTCGGTGCTGAGCTGGCCGCCCTCGATCCGGACCCGGAGCATGAAGTACTTGTCGTCCAGCTCTTCTGGCTCCAGCGTCGCGGTCTTGCCGCCGTCGATCCCGGGCTTGCGCTGCGTGTAGAGCCCCCACCAGCGGAACCGGCCGCGTAGGTCGGCCGGGTCGATCGAGTCGAACCCGCGGTGGGCATAGATGTTCTCGATCCGGGCCCGGACGTTCAGGCCGTCGTCGTTCTTCTTGTTCTCTTCGTTCTTGTTCAGTGGCTCGCGATAGCCGAGCGCCCACTGGCCTTCGCCCTTGCCCTTACGGGGGCGGGGGGCCTTACGAGGAGCAGAGGTGACGCCAGTCATCCGGACGTGTCCTTGTCTGCTAGAGACAGGTGCGTCCGCGCTGAGCGAGCTCGAAGCGTCGTCGATTCGATTCGGGTCTGCGCGGTGCGCACCCAGCGGTGATCAGAGATCGGGGGCCATCAACTGGCCCGCAGGGTGGCTGTCAGAGCATCGAAGGACAACAGATGGCGCTGCGCATCCGCCCGAGGTCGACGTGAATCCGACCTACGAGATGAGTGGAGCGGGCAGCGAGCATGGTGATAAGACTCAGCTCAGATCGCGCTGAAATCAACTCCCATTCCTGCATCGTGAGACGCAATCTCATCCCTTGGATAAGTCTAGCAGCGTGGTCGAGATTGATTCGCGCTCAAAACGTGATCTGCAAGAACTCTTGCGCAAGAGTTCTTGTGGAAAGTAGTGTCGGTCGCATGAGTCCTGCGAACCGCCGTTCGGCCGATCCGTCCGTGATCGCCGCGATCCACCATCCGCTCCGCCGCCGGTTGATCGACCTGCTCGGCGTCGACGGGCCGGCGACCGCGTCCCGGCTGGCCGAGTCGACCGGCGAACTGGTCGGGAACATCAGTCACCACCTGAAAGTCCTGGCCGCGGCCGGGGTGATCGAGGAGGCGCCGGAGCTGGCCAAGAACCGGCGCGAACGATGGTGGCGGAGCGCGAAGGCGTCGTACTCGTGGTCGATCGCCGATGCCGGTGGTGAGCCGGCGGGGGAGTTGGTGGCGGCGACCGCGGAGGAGGCGAACCTGGGGCATCACACCGCGAAGGTGCGGCAATGGTTCGACCGGCGGACCGGGTACGACGAGGCGTGGGTGCGGGCGGCGTTCGCGACCGAGAGTTGGGTCACACTCACCCCGGAACGCCTCGCCGAACTCGGCTCCCGGATCAACGAACTCATCCAGGAGTACTACGAAACCCCCGACTCCGGCCCCGGCGCCCAATCCGCTTTCGTCTTCGCCCACGGCGTACCGGCCCGCCCATGAACGGGAAGGCGAACGCCGCCTCCGGTGGCGGAGTTGCGGCGGATGGGCCAGGCGGGGTTGAGGCAGGGGAGGCCGGCGGCGATCCCGCCGGCGCGGCGGTGGAACGGGTGGGGATGGCGGCGCCCGGTGGCGTGCAGGCCGAGGTCACGGCTGCGAGCGCGCCGGCGGATGCTGCCGTAGCCGATGCGGTGGTGTTTCCGCCGCTGGGGCGGGATCGGCGGGTGCAGGGTTGGATCTTCTCGTCGGCGGTGTCGCAGGTGGGAGACGTTGCCTGGTACGTCGGCCTGGCGTGGAGCGCTGCACAGGTGGCGTCGCCGGCCGGGGCTGGGTTGGTGATGGGGATCGGGGCGTTGCCGAAGGCGTTGACGCTGCTGTTCGGGGGTGCGTTGGCGGACCGGACGGATGCGCGCCGGGTGATGATCTTGGCGAACCTGGGGCGGATCGTCGTGTTGTCGCTGGCAGCGGCGTTTGTGGGGATGTGGGGTGTGTCGCTGCCCTTGCTGCTGGTGGTGGCAGTGTTGTTCGGGGCGGTGGATGCGATCTACGGTCCGGCGGCGGGGACGCTGCCGCGACGGATGGTTCAGCGCGATGACCTGGTGAAGCTCGCGGCGTGGAATCAGCTCGCCGCCCGGTTGGCTGTCTTCGTCGGGGCGCCGCTGGGTGGGTTGGTGGTCGCTCATGGCGGGCTGGGTTCGGTGATGATCGTGGATGCGGTGTCGTTCGCGGTGATCGCCCTCGGGTTGGCGTTTGTGGTGAAGCCGCGGTTGCCGCAGCCTGAGCCGTCGGGGAAGTCGGTGGTGGCGGACCTTCGGGAGGGCTTCGGCTATCTGCGCCGATCCGTTCAGGCGCGGACTCTGGTGATCGCGTTCTTCGGGCTGAACCTCTGCGTAGGCCCTGTGCTCGCCGTTGGGTTGGTGCAACGGACTCACGGATCCGGATGGGGCGCCGGGTCGCTGGGGTTGTTCCAGGCTTGCTCGGGAATCGCGGCCGCTGTCGGTGCCGTGCTGGCGATGCGCTGGAAGCCACGCAACCTCGCGAGAGCTGGCTTGCTGGTGTTGATCCTCCAGGCCGCCGGGTGTGCGGCGATCGGCGTGGTGCCGCGCGCGGGCGTCTTCGCGGCGATGGCGACGATCGGATTCACCGCGGGCCTGGCGTCGGCGCAACTGTCGGCCGCCTTCCAGCAGACGATCGAGCCCGCGTACCTGGGTCGCACGAGCAGCATCACGAGTCTGTCCGACGAGGCGCTCATGCCGGTCGCGATGACGGCCTTCGGCTTCCTGATCTCGGCGACGTCGGTCGGTGCGGCCTGCGTGGCGATCGGAGTGGCGTTCGCCGGTCTGATGCTGTGGTCGGCGGCGCGGCTCAAAACACCCTGATCTCTTGCCGGTCGCCGGTGGAGTAGTTAGCGTGTGCGGCACCAATAGGAAACTTTCTTAACGGTTGCCGGGAGGAAGCTGCGATGGGGTCGTTCCGCCGTGGTCTGGTTGGCACGCTGGTACTCGGGCTCACTTTGGCGCCGATCACGGCAGGCGCCCGCTCATCGACGGCTGAAGCCGGCACGGCGCGTGCCGACGCGCGTGCGCAGCTCAGCGGGCTCATCCGCGTCGATCAATTGGGGTACGTCGTGGACGGGCCGAAGTGGGCCTATCTCATGACCGCCACGCCTGCCAGCGGTACGGCGTACGCGGTCGTCAATCAGTGGGGTCGCACGGTGCTGACCGGTCGCGTCGGGAACGATGCGGGGTCCTGGAACGACACGTATCGGCGCGTGTACCGGCTCGATGTGTCGGCGCTGAAGCGACTCGGGACCTATCGGATCGTGTCGCCCGGTGTCGCGCCCGCTTCGGCGTCGTTCGAGATCGCGAGAGAGCGGTTGCTGACCGGCGCCAAGGACAAAGCCATCGGATTCTTCACCGAGCAGCGCGACGGTTCCCAGGTGATTCCGGGGCCGTTGGGACGGAAGCCGTCGCATCTATCGGATCGTGCTGCGCTGGTCTACGACACTCCGGTGTTCTTCGATCCGGACAGCGATCAAACGGTCGGCGAGTTGCGCCGTGTCGGTGGACCGGTCGACGTCGAGGGTGGCTGGTTCGACGCCGGCGACTACCTGAAGTTCACCCACATCGCGGCGTACTCGGAATCGTTGCTCTGGGCATCGGCTCGCGATGCCTCGGTCCCGGATCCCACGCTGCTGAAGGAAGCGCGGCACGGGCTCGACTGGCTCGACAAGATGTGGGACGAGAAATCCAGGACGCTCTACATCCAGGTCGGCGCCGGTGCCGGGAACGTCGAGGAGACGTTCATCGGCGATCACGACATCTGGCGGCTGCCCGAGGCCGACGACCACCTGCAGGACCCGCGTGAGCGCTTCCTGAAGAACCGCCCGGTGTTCCGCGCGGCCGCGCCCGGCAAGCCGATCAGCCCGAACCTGGCCGGCCGGACCGCCGCCGCCTTCGCCCTCGCAGCACAAGTAGAAGCCCGTACGTCGCCGTCGAAGGCGCGCCGCTATCTCCAGACCGCGGCCCAGATCTACGCAATGGCGCAGACGACCGGGGTACAGCAACTCGTCACTTCGTTGCCGTTCGCCTTCTATCCGGAAAGCGCTTGGCGAGACGACCTCGCTCTCGGGGCCGCCGAGATGGCACTGGCCGCGCAGAAGCTCCGGGATAGTCGCGCGAGCGGTTGGGTGCGTCAATCGGCTTACTGGGCAGGCGAATACCGCAAGCACGAGGCCGGCGGTGACACGCTGAACCTGTACGACGTGAGTGCTCTCGCCGAGGCTGATCTGATCCGCGCGGCCCGGGCTGATCATCGCGTTCGGGTGAATGTCGCCGCGTTGAAGAACGATCTCCGGGCGCAACTGGAGATCGGCGTCGCGCGGGCCACGAAGGATCCGTTCGGCGCCGGCGCGCAGTACGACAACTTCGACGCCGTCCCGCACTCGTTCGGGCTCGCGGCGACGGCACGGCTCTACCGGGCGGCGACGGGCGATCGCCGGTACGACGCGTTCGGCGTACAGCAGCTGAACTGGAACTTCGGCGCGAACCCGTGGGGCGTCTCGTTCATGATCGGCGTCGGCTCGAGCTACGAGCGCTGCCCGCATCACCAGATCGCGAACATCAAAGGCCGCGTTCTGACCGGCGCAGTCGTCAACGGGCCGAACTCCGAGGACCTCTTCACCGATGGTCTCGACGAGCTGCTCGACGGGATGAACGCCTGCCCGGCCGACGGTGTCGATCACAACTTGCCGTTCACCGGTCATGGTTCGCGCTATGTCGACGACGTCCGCTCCTGGCAAACCGCCGAACCGGCCGACGACTTCGCCGCGATCGCCGTCTACGCGCTGACGCGCTGAGCCAAGCCGGGGTAGCTGATGACGAGGCCCTCGGGGTCGAGCTCCAGGTCGGCCTGGAAATCGCTGTCGGTGCTCAGGTAGCGCACGAGTGACGAGTCGAGATGCTGGTAGCGCTGTGGGGAGAGGTGCACGGCAAGATCGGGGAGGGATACCCAGGCCATCAGGAAGTCGACGGTCCCTGGGTGGCGGTCGAGTTGATGGCGGCGTACCGGCATGAGGTTGGTGAGAGGGGAGTAGGCGAGATCGCAGTCGAGCGCGCCTTCGACCGTGGCCAGGTCGCCGCCAGGGGACGGCAGGTCGACGTCGCCTTCGACTGACGAGGTGGATTCCCAATGGCCGGCGCCGTCGGAGCGGAGGTCGAGTCGACGGACCCAGCCGTCACCGGTTGCCGTGAGCTGCAGGCGGCTGGTCAGCCACTGCGCTCCGGTTTCGAGTTTGTAGTCCACTCGGTAGGGCAACGGGTCGATGCCGAGTTGAGTCCCGGTCGCCGTCAGCCGGTCATCGCCCAACTCCACCTGAGCGACTTCCGCCCGCCACTCGTCGGTTCCTCTCCACATCACCATCATCCGCATGCTCCCTGTCTCGCTAACGCGCTTTCGCCCGGTGTCGCGATATAAGCCTGCCAGTGGGGGAGTATCGCGGTAGCGGGGCCTCGGAGCGACCCGGCGCCGGCGAGCAGGGTCAGCGGACTGGGTGGCCTTTTCGCCAGTTGGTGATCATTTGGTCGAGGTCTTCGTGGATGAAGTTGAAGAACTCGGCGGCTTCGGCCAGGCGTCGGCCGATGGGGGTGTCGTGGCCGAACAGGTCGGCGCCGGCGCGCGTACTGGCTTCCCATTCGCCGAGCGCGTTGTTGCGGCGTTCGAGGATGGCGGCGAAAACATCGTCGCGGATCCGGTAGTGGTCCTTGCGGGATCCGGGGAGTCGTTCCCGCGAGATGAAGCCGACCTGGATCAACTGCCGGACAGCGCCGGAGACCGCGGGCTGGCTGATCCGCAGCGCCTCGGCGAGCTCGGAGGCGGTCATCGTCCCGGTCGGGCTCACCAGCATCCGGCCCATCACCCGGGCGGACATCGACGGCACACCACTGTTCGCCAGCACACCCGCGAAGCGCTCCACGAACTGGCTGACCTCTTCAGGTGACGGGTCCGATGACATGTCAACACACTACCGGAATCTGATGTATCGCAAGTATTACAAACTTCTGATAATTTCGATTCATGACCCTCTCTTCACAAGCCGGGCCCGCCACGCTCACCGGCGGCCGGCGGTTCGGCGTACTGATCGCGCTCTGCCTCGCGACCCTCGTGCTCGGTCTGGACACCACCGTGCTGAACGTCGCACTGCCCACGCTGGCGGGCGACCTCGACGCCTCCACCAGCCAACTGCAATGGATGGCGAACTCGTACAACTTGGTGCTGGCCGCGCTGCTGCTTCCGGCCGGCTTGCTCGGCGACCGCTATGGGCGGCGCCTGATCATGGTGATCGCGCTGACCCTGTTCGGCGCGGCGTCGCTGGCCTGCGGGCTGGCGGACTCCGCGACCGCACTCATCGCCTCCCGGGCGGCGCTCGGGATCGGGGCGGCGATGATCGTCCCGGTCGCGCTCTCGCTGATCACGGTGCTGTTCCGGACCAAAGAGGAGCGGAAGAAGGCGCTCGGCTTCTTCGTCGTTGCCAACAGCATCGGAATGCCGCTCGGTCCCATCGTCGGCGGGCTGCTGCTCGACCACGCCGGCTGGCACTGGATCTTCCTGATGAACGTCCCGATCGCGGTGATCGCGGCACTCGCGGTTCGGCTGCTGATTCCTGAGTCTCGCAGCGCCGATCGGCCGGGCATCGACTGGCTCGGGATCGCGCTCTCCAGTGCCGGTCTGGCGGCTCTCGTGTACGGCGTGACGAAGGCCGGCGAGAAGTCCTGGACGGACAGCACCACGTTGATCTTCCTGGCCATCGCGGTCGTGCTCCTCGGCACGTTCGTCGCGTGGCAACGGCGTCCTTCCGGGACGCTGATCGAGCTCGGGCTGTTCCGGGAGAAGGTGTTCACCGGGAGCGCGGTGCTGATGACGGTGTCGGTGTTCGCGATCTTCGGCCTGCTGTTCACGATTCCGCAGTACTTCCAGGGCATCAATGGGTCTGACGCTCTGCACACCGGACTGAAGCTGCTTCCCTTCATCGGCGGTATGGCGGTCGGCGCGAAGCTGGCCCAACCGGTCGAGACGAAGGCCGGCACGCGAGCGCTGGTGATGATCGGGTTCCTGGTGATGGCGATCGGGTTCGCGCTGGGTGCCTTCACCGCGCTCGACACGGGCTACGGGTACACGACGGTCTGGCTCGTGGTGGTCGGGCTCGGCCTCGGCTGCTCGATGCCGCAGGCAATGAACGCGGGCCTCGGCGTCCTCGACCCCGATCGGGCCGGTACCGGATCGGCCATGCTGCAAGCGTTTCGGCAGATCGGCGGCACCGTCGGAGTCGCCGTCCTCGGCACCGTGCTGAACTCCGTCTATCGGTCCGGCGTCGACACGGACGGGTTGCCGGCGCAGGCCGCGGAGGCGGTCGAGAAGGGCGTCGGTCCGGGTCTCGCGGTCGCAGCCAAGACAGGTTCTGCGGAGTTGCTAGCGTCCGTGCGCGATGCGTTCATGACCAGCTTTAACGCGACCATGTGGGTATCGGCCGGCATCGGCATCGCCGGCGCAGTACTGGCCGCCCTGCTGATGCCGAAGCGGGCGGCGAAGGCGTCCGACGATGCGCTGATGGGCATCTCGGAGTGAGAAACAGCAGCGCCCGCACTTTCGGCGTACGGGCGCTGCTGTCGTGTGGATCAGTTGAGGTCGAGGCCTGGGTAGAGGGGGTGCTTGTCGAGCAGTTCGGCTGAGGCGGCGCGGACCTTGTCGGCTACGCCGTCGGCGAGGATGTACTTCGCCTTCGACGGGGCGCCGGCCGATGTGGTGGTCGGGGTGACGCTGGAGAGCACGTCGACCATCAGTTCGGCGACCTTGTCGAACTCGTCGAGACCGAAGCCGCGGGTGGTGAGCGCCGGCGTACCGATCCGGACGCCGGAGGTGTACCAGGCGCCGTTCGGGTCGCGGGGGACCGCGTTGCGGTTGGTCACGATGCCGGCGTCGAGCAGCGCCGACTCGGCCTGCCGGCCGGTGATCCCGTACGACGAGACGTCGAGCAGCACCAGGTGGTTCTCGGTGCCGTCCGTGACGAGCTTGACGCCCCGCTTCATCAGGCCCTCGGCCAGACCGACCGCGTTGTCCGCGACGTTCTGCGCGTAGGTCTTGAACTCCGGCTGGCGGGCCTCGGCGAGAGCGACCGCCTTCGCGGCCATCGTCTGGCTGAGCGGGCCGCCGAGCACCATCGGGCAACCGCGGTCGACCGCGTCGGCGTACTCCGGCTGGCAGAGCACCATGCCGCCGCGCGGGCCGCGGAGCGACTTGTGCGTGGTGGTCGTGGTGACGTGCGCGTGCGGGACCGGGTCGAAGTCGCCGGTGAAGACCTTGCCCGCGACCAGCCCGGCGAAGTGCGCCATGTCGACCATCAGGGTCGCGCCGACCTCGTCGGCGATCTCGCGCATCTTGGCGAAGTCGACCTTGCGCGGGTACGCCGAGTAGCCGGCGATCAGGATCAGCGGCTTGAACTCCCGGGCGGTCGCGGCGACCTTGTCGTAGTCGAGCAGCCCGGTCTCCGGGTCGGTGCCGTACGAGCTCTGGTGGAACATCTTGCCGGAGATGTTCGGCCGGAAGCCGTGCGTCAGGTGACCGCCGGCGTCCAGCGACATGCCGAGCATCTTCTGGTCGCCGAGCGCCTTGCGGAGCTTGGTCCAGTCCTCGTCGGACAGGTCGTTGACGTGCTTGGCGCTCGCCTCCGCCAGTGCCGGTGACTCGATCCGCTGGGCCAGGATCGCCCAGAAGGCGACCAGGTTCGCGTCGATGCCGGAGTGCGGCTGGACATAGGCGTGCGGCGCGTCGAAGAGTGCCTTCGCGTGGTCCGCGGCGGCCTGCTCGACGGTGTCGACGTTCTGGCAGCCGGCGTAGAAGCGGTGCCCGATGGTGCCCTCGGCGTACTTGTCGGACAGCCAGTTGCCCATCGTCAGCAGCGTCGCCGGGGAGGCGTAGTTCTCGCTCGCGATCAGCTTCAGCGAGGACCGCTGGTCGGCCAGCTCGGCCTTGATCGCACCGGCGATGGTGGGTTCCACCGCGCCGATCACCGCAAGTGCGTTGTTGTACGCGGCCGACGCGGCAGCGGCGTCGAAGGGTTGAGTCATCTTCGTCTCTCTCCTGAGGTTGCACTCGGTCGCGGCACCCAGGCGCACGGTGCCGGCGTCTTTTCGCTCCCCGGTGGTCGATCCCACCTCAGCGCCAGTCGCGACGCGGTAACCCTAGCGTGTGTGCGGGCTGAGGTCTTCGCTTGCGTCCGAACGGTCGTGGGTCAGGACCCTCACTTCTTCGGACGCAAGGGATCAGAGGATGCGGTCGAGGATGGGGGTGAAGGGGGTGGTGCGGGGGAGGGTGCCGAAGACGCCGCCCCAGTCGCCGGCGAGGCGGGACGCTACGAAGGCGTCTGCCACCTCGGGCGTGGAGTGACGGACCAGGAGGGATGCCTGGAGGCAGACGGCCATGCGGGCGGCCAGACGACGTGCGCCGGCTTCGGCGTTCTCCAGGTCGGAGAGCTCTTCCAGCACATCGGTTACCGCGCTGTCCAGGCGATGGTCGGCGCCCCGAGCAGCGCCGACTTCGGTGAGCCAGGCCTCGAGGGATTCGGGGCGGCGGAGCGCCCGTAGTACGTCCAAGGCGTTAACTGTGCCGGAGCCTTCCCAGATCGAGTTCAGGGGCGACTCGCGGAACAGCAGCGGCAGCCCGGACTCCTCGACATAGCCATTACCGCCCAGGCACTCGAGCGCTTCCGCGACCGTGAACGACGTGCGCTTGCAGACCCAGAACTTCGCCAGCGGCAGCGCGATCCGCCGGAACGCCTTGGCCTGCTCGTCATCCGCATCGACAGCGGCGGCGAGCCGCATCGAGAGAGCGGTTGCTGCCTCGCTCTCGAGCGCGAGATCGGCGAGCACGTTCTGCATCGCGGGTTTGTCCCGCAGCAGCCCACCAAAGGCACTCCGGTACGACGTATGCCAGGTCGCCTCCACGAGCGCCCGCCGCATCAGCGCCGCCGATCCGACCACGCAGTCGAGCCGGGTCGCCGCGACCATCTCGATGATCGTCCGGACCCCGGCCCCCCCGTCGCCGAGCAGGTAGCCGATCGTGTTGTGGAACTCGACTTCGCTCGACGCGTTCGACCGGTTGCCGAGCTTGTCCTTGAGCCGCTGCAGGGCAAACGTGTTCCGGTTGCCATCGGCAAGCACGCGCGGTACGACGAAACAGCTCAAGCCCTCCGGCGCCTGCGCGAGCACGAGGAACACGTCGACCTGCGGCGCGGAACAGAACCACTTGTGCCCGTTGAGCAGATACTCGCCGGTCCCCGAAGACGTAGCCGTGGTCAGATTCGCCCGGACGTCCGAGCCGCCCTGCTTCTCGGTCATCCCCATCCCGGCCAGCACACCCGCCTTCTCGGCGGACCTCAGCCGGCGCGGGTCGTACGTCGTACTGGCAAGTCCCGGGACCCATTCGGCAGCAAGAGCAGGATCGGCTTTGAGAGCCGGTACTGCGGCGTAGGTCATCGAGATCGGGCAGCCGTGGCCGGGTTCGACCTGGGACCACACGTAGAAGCCGGCCGCTCTCGTCAGGTGCGGTGCGGGCTTATCGCTGGTCCACGGCGCCGCTTGAAGACCGAAGCCGACGGCCTTCTCCATTAGCCAGTGCCACGACGGGTGGAACTCGACCTCGTCGATGCGGTTCCCGTAGCGGTCGTGCGTACGCAGTACGGGGGAGTTCTGGTTCGCCGGGAGAGCGTGGGAGAGCGCTTCCTGGGTGCCCGCGAGTTCGCCGATCGCGGTCAGCCCGGGATCGTCCGCGAGGTCGGCGTACGGACGCAGAGCGTCACCGAGACCGGTGTCGGCCGTGAAGAAGTTCACCCCGTGCATTGGGGGAGCCTGATTCGTTACAGCGTTTGGGTCCGCCATGTCAGTACGGTAAGCGGTATGGCACGCTCTGGGTCCGAGACCTCCGTCTCATTCGCATGGGCCCGACGAATTCCCTCGACGGTCTGGAAGCTGATCACCCAGACCGTCGGCGTCTGCATGCGCTACCGCGTCACCGGACTCGCGGCGGAGGCCGCCTTCTTCGCCATCCTCTCGCTGCCGCCGCTGATCTTCGGGCTGGCCGGCAGTATCGGCTTCGTGGCCAGCAAGTACTTCGAGGTCGAGACGATCGACAACATCAAGTTGCAGATCGCCGACCTGGCCAGCCGGGCACTGACCGACGAGTCGGTCAAGACGGTCATCGTGCCGACCATCAACCAGGTGCTCGGCGGCGGCCGGCCGGACGTGATCTCGATCGGGTTCGTGCTGTCGCTGTGGTCCGGCAGCCGGGCACTGAACGTGTTCGTGGACACCATCACGATCATGTACGGGATGGGCGGCAAACGCGGCATCGTCCGCACCCGCGTCCTGTCGTTCAGTCTGTACTGCGGGGCGCTGGTGATCGGCGTGATCGTGCTTCCGCTGGTGCTGGCGGGCCCGGACGCGGTGGACGCGCTGCTGCCGCAGAAGGTCGACTTCCTGAACCAGCTGTACTGGCCGGTCGTGACGATCCTGTCGGCGGGCTTCCTGAATACGCTGTTCCATCTGTCGGTGCCGGTGCGGACGCCGTGGTTGTCGGATCTGCCGGGGTCCTTCCTGACGTTGTCGATCTGGATCGGCGGCAGCTTCGTACTGCGCTGGATCCTGCAGACGACTGTTGGCGGGACGTCGATCTACGGGCCGCTGGCGGCGCCGATCGCGGTGCTGATGTGGCTGTACATGACGGCGATCGCGGTGCTGATCGGTGCGGCGCTGAACGCAGTGGTCGACCGGCTGTGGCCGCACAAGTCGCGTCAGGAACCCGAGCCTGCTGAGGTCGCGGAGCCGGTGATGAAGGCCGAGGCTGAGCCGGTGGAGGGTCAGGAGCCGGTGATGAAGGCGGAGCCGGAGCCGCATCATGTGGACGCGGTCGAGCGGGACGAAGAACGGCCGGAGGTGAAGGTCGCGCAGGCGATCGAGGCCCTCTCCGAGCCGCCGGCCGCCGAGCACGTGGTGCCGGAGGCGGTCGCGGCAACACGGGTTGCGAAGACGGCTCCGCCGGAAGAGCTGGGAGCAGTGAGTCCGTCGCCCGTCGTACCCGAGCCGAGTGAGGCGAGAGCGACGGCGGGGAACCGCGCGGACGGCGTACGGGATGACGGCGGGGAGCGGGAGCCTGAGCGGGTCGGAAAATCCGGTGCGCAGGGTGATGGCGACGACATAGGCTGAGGGCATCGCGACAGTCCGTCACTCGACGGCAGACAGAGAAGGGAGGCGACCCCACCATGAGCTTCGATCAGGCCCATCCTCGGGCCGTCCACTCCCGCATCGTCCGTCCGCTGAGCTGAACTCGGGGCCGGACCGCTCGAAAGGTTCGTCGCACGATGTCAGCTGAAATCTCTCCAACTCTGCAGGCCCTCGGTCTCGATGTATCGACGGCCGAGTATCTGAGTGAAGTACCGGGCTCGGACGAGCTCGTTCCAGGGCGCGTGGTGCGCGTCGACAAAGGACTGTCCAGCGTCCTCACCGAGGACGGTCCGGTGCGCGCTTCGTGGTCCGGTGGTGTGCTCGCCGCGATCGCTGCCGATCCGCAGGCGACACCATGCACGGGGGACTGGGTCGCACTCCGGCAGTGGCCGGACGACCGGATCACCGTCGACGCGGTGGCCCCGCGCCGTACGGCGATCGTGCGTGCCGAGGTCGGCGGTACGTCGAAGGGCCAGGTGCTCGCCGCCAACGTCGACGTGATCGCCATCGTCGTCGGGCTCCACCCGGAGCCGAACATCAGCCGGATCGAGCGGTTCCTCGCGCTGGCCTGGGAAAGCGGTGCACGGCCGGTCGTCGTACTGACCAAGGCCGACCTCGTTGTGGACGCCTCGTCTATTGCAGAGGACGTGGCTACTGCTGCGCCGGGCGCCGACGTACTGGTGTGCAGTGCGACGACTGGTGAAGGTCTTGAGGAAGTGCGCTCGCTTCTTGATGACAACGCGACGCTGGCGTTGCTGGGTGTCAGTGGTGCGGGGAAGTCTTCGCTGGTGAATGCACTGGCGGGTGTCGAGCTTCTGAACGTGCAGGCGATCCGTGAGGACGGCAAGGGACGGCATACCTCCGTACGCCGTGAGCTGATCCAGCTGCCGAGCGGCGGCGTAGTTATCGATACACCTGGGCTGCGGGGGATCGGCTTGCAGGAAGCCGGCGAAGGGCTAGCTGCCGCATTCCCGGATGTGACTGCACTGGCTGAGCAGTGCAGGTTCAAGGATTGCGTACATGTGACGGAGCCTGGCTGCGCAGTACGGGAGGCTCTGGACGACGGGACCCTTCCGGTGCGGCGCTACGAGAGCTGGGCGAAGCTCCAGCGGGAGGCGGCGTACATGGCTCGCCGGGCCGACAGCAGGTTGCAGGCCGAGGCACGGAAGGCCTGGGTCCGCCAGACGAAGGACTACCGCCGGGACTTCAAGCCGCGCCAGTAGGGTCGAGGCATGGATCGTTCAGTGCTGGTGACCGGGGCATCACGAGGAATCGGAGCAGCGACGGCGCATGCCTTCGCTGCCGCAGGAGACCGAGTAGCAGTGCACTACGGCTCGTCTGCCGAGGCCGCGTCGGAGGTCCTGTCGAAGCTTCCAGGAACTGGCCACGTCCTGGTCCACGCCGACCTGGCAGATCCCGCACAGATCTCGTCGATGGTCTCCTCGGCTGCAGCCTCTCTCGGCAGTATCGACGTCCTGGTCAACAACGCCGCCGTCTACGAACCGCACCCGATCCGTTCGTCGACGTACGACGAATGGCAAGCGGCCTGGGCGACCACCCTCGGCGTGAACCTCATCGGCGCCGCCAACGTCACCTGGTGCGCAGTACGCCACATGACCCGAGGCGGCCGGATCATCAACGTCTCGTCCCGAGGCGCCTTCCGCGGCGAACCCAACCAACCGGCGTACGGCGCCAGCAAAGCCGCCCTCGTCTCCCTCACCCAATCGCTCGCCAGATCCCTGGGCCCAGAAGGAATCGCCGTCACCGCGATCGCCCCCGGCTGGACCACCACCGACATGGCAGCCGAAGCCCTAGCCGGCGAAGGCTACGACCGCCGCCGCCTGGAAAGCCCGCTGGAACGCGTCTCCACCCCGGACGAGGTGGCCAACGCCATCCACTACCTAGCCTCGCCCCTGGCCGAATTCGCCACCGGCACAGTCCTGGACTTCAACGGCGCCTCACACCTGCGCATGTAGCGGGGCGGTGCTGCTGCGGACGATGAGGTCGGTGGCGAGCTCCATCCGGTGGTGGGTCGGGACCTCGCCGCGGCCGAGGGTGACCGCGAGGTTGGCGGCCGCGGCGGCCATCTCGGTCAACGGCTGACGGATCGTGGTCAGCGGGGGAGTGATCCAGTTGCTGAGCGGCAGGTCGTCGAAACCGACGACGCTGAGATCGTCCGGGATCCGCAGTCTTGCCTCGGCGGCCGCTCGGTAGAGACCGAGAGCCTGCAGGTCGTTGTGGGTGACGACCGCGGTGGGCCGGTCCTCGAGGCCGAGCAGGGTCCGGCCGTGGTTCAGCCCGTCCTCGGTCTGGAAGCTGCCTTCGTAGATCAGCTCGGGAGACACCGGCGTACCGGTCGCGTCCATCGCCGCTCGGTAGCCGTCCAGCCGGGCTCGGCTGGACAGCATCCCGTGCGGTCCGGTGATGGTTGCGATCCTGCGGTGCCCGAGGTCGAGCAGGTGCCGCGTGGCCGAGAATCCCCCACTCCAGTTGGCGGCTCCCACCGACGGGAACTCGTGGCCGGGGTCGCCGGTGGGGTCGAGCAGAACGAAGGGGATGTCGCGACTGCGGATCTGGTCGCTCTGCTGCGGGGTGAGGCCGGAGAAGACCGCGATGACGCCGATCGGCCGCCGGGCCAGCACGCCCTCGATCCAGCCCCGGCCGGGAGTGTGCCCGTGCATCTCGGACAGGACGACGGCCAGTCCGTTCTGGTCGGCGACCCGCTCGACGCCCTTGATGATCTCCATCGCGTAGGCGCCGGCAAGCTCGTGGAAGACGAGTTCGAGCAGGGCGGCCCGGTTGGCCGGCCGCTTGAGTCGCCGGAAGCCGTGCCGGCTGATGACCTCCTCGACCTTGGCGCGAGTGAGCGGCGCGACGTCCGAGCGGCCGTTGATCACGCGCGACACGGTAGGCACGGAGACCCCGGCCAACTCGGCGATCTGGGCCACTGTCATGGCCGGGCCCGGCGTCTGTGTCAGGAGCGATGGGTCGGTGCTACCGGTCATGGCGGCGAGTCTAGCTCCGAAAATTCCGGTCCGAATGTTTCGGAAGCGTTTCCGGAACAAGTTGTTGACGCTACGTGTACTCCGCCTTACAGTTCCGGCAGTCCTTTCGAGCTGAGCTCCGAAACTTTCAGGCTCGGCCTGTGTTTCAGCTGCAGGAGGTTCGCCGTGAAGAGTCGTATCGCCGTCGCGGTGACGGCCGTCGTGACGCTCGTCGCCGCCGCGTGTTCGGGCAACAGCTCAGGAGCCGGCAGCGGCGACCCGAAGTCGTTCGACTTCTGGTCGTTCTCCGGCATCAATCAGAAGGCGGCAGTCGAGGAGTACCAGAAGAAGCACCCCGATCTCCGGATCAAACTGACCGAGGTGGGCTCGTCGGTGGAGACGGCGCAGGCGCTGACCACGGCGCTGGCCGGCGGCAAGGTTCCGGACCTGGTGCTGATCCAGGGCGACGACCTGCCGAAGTTCGTCGAACAGCCGCAGAACTTCGTCGATCTGCGCAGCCTCGGTGCGGACGACCTCAAGAAGGACTATCTGGACTGGGTGTGGTCGCAGAGTGTCGCCAAGGACAGCTCGGTGCTCGGCGTTCCCACCGACGTCGGCGGTCTCGCGATCGCGTACCGCAAGGATCTGTTCGCGGCGGCCAAGCTGCCGACGGACCGGGAAGCGGTCGGCAAACTGTGGCCGACCTGGGACAAGTTCATCGAGGTCGGCAAGCAGTACAAGGCCGCGACCGGTAAGGCGTTCGTCGACAACGCGGCGACGAGCGTGTTCTACCAGGCGGTGAACCAGGGGGCGATGAAGTTCTACGACGCCGACCGGAACCTGGCCTACGACCACAGCCCGCAGGTCAAGGTGGCGTTCGACTACACGCTGGCGGCAGCGCAGGCAGGCATCACCGCGAAGCTCACCTCGTTCTCGACGGGCTGGACGGCCGGCATGGCCAAGGGCGACTTCGCGGTCGTCGCGGCGCCGTCCTGGATGCTCGGCTCGATCCGGTCCAACGCGCCGTCCACCAAGGGGAAGTGGGACATCGCCACCATTCCCGGCGGCGCCGGGAACTGGGGTGGCAGCTATCTCGCCATCCCGAAGAACGCCAAGAACCCTCAGGCGGCCTGGAACTACATCAAGGAGATGCAGTCTCCGCAGTCGCAGCTGACGCACTACGTCGGCTCGGGTTCACTCCCGTCGACGCCAGCGGTCTACAAGGACCCCCAACTTACGTCGTACAAGGATCCGTTCTTCTCGAACGCACCGACCGGGAAGATCTACACCGACTCGCTGCTGGGTCTCAAGCCGTTCTACATCGGACCGGACAGCTCGGCCATCGGCCAGGAATTCCAGAACGCCCTCACCAATGTCGAACAGGGCAAGGGTGATCCGGCGAAGGCCTGGGACACCGCCTTGCAGAACATCAAGACCGCGATCGGGAAGTGAGGGTGACCAGCAGCCTCGCCGCACCGCGGGCCTCGACGCGACCACCGGTCGTGTCGGGGCGCCGAGTGCGCGAAAGTCTGGGTGAGCGGGTCGCTCCGTACACCTACATCGCGCCGTTCTTCCTGATCTTCGGGATCTTCGGCCTGTTCCCGCTGCTGTTCACGTTCTACGTCGCGTTGTTCGACTGGAACCCGGTCGCCGGGCACACCTTCATCGGGCTGGACAACTTCTCCCGGTTGTTCAACGACCCGCGGTTCTGGAACGCGCTGTGGAACACGATCACCATCTGGGTGATGTCCACGGTGCCGCAGTTGCTGGTCGCGCTGGGCCTGGCGCACCTGCTCAACCACGTGCGGCTGCGCTTCGCGACGCTGTTCCGGATGTCGATGCTCGTTCCGTACATCACCTCGGTCGCGGCGACCACGGTCGTGTTCGCGCAGCTCTTCGATCGCGATTACGGCCTGCTGAACTGGGGGCTGCACCTGGTCGGACTCGGCCCGGTCGACTTCGTCCAGTCCACCTGGGGCAGCCAGGCGATGATCGCCACGATGGTGATCTGGCGGTGGACCGGGTACACGACGCTGCTCTACCTGGCGTCACTGCAGGCGATCTCACGCGAGATCTATGAGGCCGCCGCGGTTGACGGCGCCGGCAACTGGAAGCAGTTCCGCTACATCACCATCCCGTCGCTGCGCCCGGTGATCGTCTTCACCATCGTGACGTCGACCATCGGCGGGTTGCAGATCTTCACCGAACCCCTGCTCGTCTCGTCGAGTGCGCCGCTCACCTGCGGACCGGTCCGGCAATGTCAGACGCTCACCCTCTTCTTGTTCGAGCAAGGCTTCGGCCAGTTCAAGTTCGGGTACGGCGCTGCGATCGGCGTCACCCTGTTCGTCCTCGTCGTCGCCTTCGCGCTCCTCAACTATCTGCTGTCCACCCGCATCCGCCGGGAGAAGCCATGAGTGTGTTGATGTCACGCCGCCGGATCGAGCGGGTGCCGTGGTGGGTCTACGTCCTGCTGGCCGTGGCGGTGCTGATCGCCGTGTTCCCGCTGTACTGGATGTTCGTGGTGGCGTCGAACGACTCCGCGACCGCCTACAAGATGCCGCCGCGGATCGTCCCGGGCGAGAACCTGTTCCACCTCGCGGATCTGGTCTTCAGCACAGTGCCGTTCGTCCGCTCGCTGGTCAACAGCGCGGTCGTCGCGGTTTCCATCGGTGTCGGCCAGGGGCTGCTCTGTGCGCTCGCCGGGTTCGCCTTCGCCAAGCTGCGCTTCCCCGGTCGCAACACCCTGTTCCTGATCGTCGTCCTCACGATGACCGTTCCGACCCAGCTCGCCGTCATTCCGCAGTACATGATCATGTCGAAACTGGGCTGGGTGGACACGCTGCAGGCGTTGATCGTGCCCGGGCTGGCCAGCGCCTTCGGCATCTTCTGGATGCGGCAGCACATCGCCTCGACCGTTTCCGACGAACTGCTTCAGGCGGCCCGGATCGACGGCGCGAACTCCTGGCAGATCTTCTGGCAGATCGCCTTCCCACTGGTCCGTCCGGCCGCGTTCGTCCTCGGCCTGCTCGGCTTCGTCACCGCCTGGAACGACTTCCTCTGGCCGTTCATCATCCTCAAATCCCCGGACATGTACACCGCCCAGATCGCCATCAAAGCCTTACAGAACAGCCGAGTCGTAGACCTGGGCCTAGCCATGGCCGGCTCCTTCCTAGCCACCATCCCCCTCCTCATCCTCTTCGCCTTCGTAGGCCGCCGCCTGGTAACCGGCATAATGGACGGCGCCTTCAAAGGCTGAACCCAACCCCCGAACCCGACCCGTGAACCCGACCCCCGCCGAGCGAAGCGAAGGCGCACAAATGACGAAAGCGACCCGCTCTGCGCTTTCCGCAGACACGAGCCGCCATCGCTTTCGTGGACGATACTGGGATCGAACCAGTGACCTCTTCCGTGTCAGGGAAGCGCGCTGCCGCTGCGCCAATCGTCCAGGATTCTGTTGTTCTGCAGGTGTTTCGAGGTGGAGACGGGATTCGAACCCGTGTACACGGCTTTGCAGGCCGTTGCCTCGCCTCTCGGCCACTCCACCGCAGAGTCTCCAGCCTGCCGGCCAGTTCCGAGCGAACGACCGGGTTCGAACCGGCGACCTCAACCTTGGCAAGGTTGCGCTCTACCAACTGAGCTACGTTCGCATCTCGCGGAGCCGGACGCTGTCCTGCTCGGTGCGAGAGCAGAACAGTAGCGCACTTTTCGCGGACTTCGAAACTGAGTATCCGGGGTGTCGCGGGATACCCGGATCAGGCGGGGAAAGGTCCCTTCCGCCACACCAGTCCCACTACCCGTCGAACCGGGCGAGCTCCACCTCGCGGAGCCGGCCGGCGTCGCCGAGCAACTCGATCTCGACGATCCGATCGGCCTCGAAGGTGAACCTGAAGATCACCTGCGGTTCCCCGCGATACGTCCAGACCGCGCCCGCGACCCCGTCGACGAGGATGACTCGCGCGGCCGCCGCCCGCCCGGAGAAGTTCGCCGCGACGGCGGCTGCTCCGCGCACCAGGCGCGCCGCACCTCTACCGGCGGCGGCACCATCGGCACGGAGTACGACTCCTGGATCGAGCATCTCGAGCAGTGCTGCGAAATCGCCGGCGCGGGATGCGGCCAGGAAGGCGGTGACGAGCTCGCGGTGCCGATGTGCGTCGGTGTCGAGCAGTTCGGGCCTGCCCTGAGTCCGCCGCCGCGCGCGACTCGCGAGCTGCCGGGCGGCGCCGGCGGAGCGACCGACGATCGGCGCGATGTCGTCGTACGGAACAGCGAACATGTCGTGCAGCACAAAGGCGAGCCGCTCGGCCGGCGTGAGGGTCTCGAGTACGACGAGCAGCGCGAGCCCGATGGACTCGGCCCGGACGGCTTCGACTTCGGGATCCGGTACGTCGGGGTCGACGAGCGCGGGGGAGTGCACCTCGACGGGCTGCTCGCATCGGCCGCGGCGAAGACGCAGTACGTCGAGGCAGATCCGGCCGACGACCGTGGTCAGCCAGCCACCGAGGTTGTCGATCTCGCCGGGGTCGGAGCGGCTGAGCCGGATCCACGCTTCCTGTACGGCGTCCTCGGCCTCCTGCGGTGATCCGAGGATCCGCAGCGCCACAGTCCGGAGGTGATCGCGCTTCTCCTCGAACCGTGCCGCGAGCCAGTCGTCCTCACTCATGCGAGCCCTCCATCTGTCACACTTTCGAGCCGAGCTCCGTCGAGGGACTGACGTAGCGAGCCGCTGCGATGTGACAAAACGGACGAGGAGAACGCGAGTGACCGAGCCGCCCCGG
Source organism: Kribbella sp. NPDC006257 (assembly GCF_040613535.1). NCBI lineage: Bacteria > Bacillati > Actinomycetota > Actinomycetes > Propionibacteriales > Kribbellaceae > Kribbella > Kribbella sp. NPDC006257. The sequence continues at coordinate 327,902 of NZ_JBEXSJ010000003.1, read as the reverse complement.
AGCCCTGAAGTGCGCAAAGATCATGTCCTGAAGCGCCTCGACGAAGATGTCGATGCCTGGGTGTCAACAGCTTCAGCCGACGGTACGCCGTACTTGATGCCGCTCTCGTTCCTCTGGGACGGCCAGACGCTCCTCTTCTCGACAGCCGCGTCGAACCCCACCAGCCTCAACCTCCAGTCGACCGGTCGCGCTCACGTCGCCCTGGATCACACCCGCGACGTCATCCTGATCACGGCGACGTCCGAGACCCTTCGTGCCGAGGAGCTGGCACCCGGAGTCGCGGAGGCCTTCGCCGCCAAGACCGGCTTCGATCCGCGCGACGCGAAGGCGCTCTACCTCTACTTCCGGTTGACCCCCGACACCGTGCAGTCGTGGCGGGAGGCCAACGAACTGCCCGGCCGGACGCTCATGCGCGACAACACCTGGCTCGTCTAGGCGGCCTGCCGTGCCCGGTGAGTTCGAGGGCTGGCCGCGGGCTGCCTTCGATGTGCTGCTCCAACTGGACGGCGAGCCTTCTCTGGAGGTCCGGCGGCTTTGGCGGCGAGATCGGGAGGAGCTGGTACGCCGTCCGATGGTCGAGCTGCTCGACGCGATCGCGGCGGCGGACCCGGCGTACGAGGACTTCGCTGTCTGGCGCTACGGCGGGGTCCTGCTGGAGGCGTGGCAGCGGCAGGGCGCGATCGTTCGGCTGGCACAGAACGTCGAGCTGAGTCTCCGGTTCGATCTGGACGGTCTGGAGGTCAGCCTGGCCTGGTGGTACGCGCCGCCGGAACAGATCGAGCGGTACCGGGCAGCGGCGGCGGATCCTGGTTCCGGGCGGCGGCTGACTGCGATCATCCGCAAGCTGGAGCTCGAGGGCTTCGAAATCTCGGGCGACCAATTGAAGCGGCCGCTGCGCGGTTATCCGGCGGATCATCCGCGGGCGGAGCTGCTGAGACACCGCTCTCTCATCGCCACCCGGCCGCTCGGTTGCGACGACTGGATCCACACGGCGGCGGCGGTCGACCGAGTGGTCACCGCCTTCACTCAACTACGTCCGCTGGCCCGCTGGCTGGTCGGGAACGTCTCCCGACCGCCAGCCGGCCTGCATCATGACGATTAGAGCTTGCTGAAGAAGCCCTGGAGATCCTGGATCAGGAGGTCCGCGGCGTCTTGGGTGGCCCAGTGGCTGCCGCGGTCGTATTCGTTCCAGGACACGATGTTGGAGTGGTCCCGTTCGGCGAATCGCCGCAGTGGCCGGAAGTCGAAGGCGAAACTGGCGAGGCCGGTCGGTGCGGTGGTCGGCTCGGTCGGGTGTTCGGCGTGGTGGTCCTCGTAGTAGAAGCGGGCCGAGGAGGCGCCGGTGTTGGTGAGCCAGTAGATGGTCGCGTTGGTCAGTACGTGCTCGTCGCTGGTGCCGCCCAGCAACTGGGCGATCCAGGCCAGTTGGCCTGACGGGGAATCGGCCAGGGCGTGAGCGAGGGTCTGTGGCTGCGTCTCTTGCAGCTTCGCGTACGCCGACATGTTGTCCTGGAACGACTGCAGGAAGTTCACGTAGCCGAGTTCCTCCGCGGACAGGTCGTCGAGTTCGGCGGGGTCGCCGGAGGGGAACGAGAAGAGCTGGGTGACGTGCACACCGATCACGTGGTCGGGATCGATGCGGCCGAGTTCGGGCGCGACGAACGCACCCGCATCGTTGCCGTGGGCCCCATATTTCTGGTAGCCGAGCCGGTGCATCAGTTCGGCCCAGGCGCGCGCGGTGCGGTACCTGTTCCAGCCCTGGTCCGCGGTCGGGCCGGAGAAGCCGAAGCCGGGCAGTGACGGGATCACCAGATGGAAGGCCTGCGCCCCGTCGGTTGGCGCGGTCAGCGGTTCGATCAGGTCGAGGAACTCGACGACGCTGTTCGGCCAGCCGTGGGTCAGCAGCAGCGGAATTGCGTTCGGGTCAGCGGACCGCACGTGCAGGAAATGGATCTGCTGGCCGTCGATCTCGGTGACGAACTGTGGATACGCGTTCAGTCGCTCTTCCCACGCACGCCAGTCGTACGTTGTCCGCCACGCCTCTACGAGACGCTGCACATAACCGACCGGTACGCCGTACTCCCATCCCGGCGGCACCGGACCGGTCTGGACGGCGCCTTCGGTGGGCAGCGGCAACTCGTTCGCCCAGCGGGTCCGCTCGAGCCGGCGCTGCAGATCGTCGAGGTCAGCTTGCGGGATGTCGATCCGGAAGGGGTGAATCTCGGTGTTTGTCGTCATACCCAGAACATTATTTCTCTATTAGGCGAGTTAGCTTCCTAATGAACTGGCAGACTTTTCGCATGATCGAAACCTCGGCCCGGCTGCTGAAGCTCCTGACGCTGCTCCAATCCCCACGCGACTGGACCGGCGCCGAACTCGCCACCAAGCTCGAGGTCAGCCCCCGCACGGTCCGCGCCGACATCGAACGACTCCGCGGACTGGGTTATCCGGTCGATGCGACCCGCGGCTCGATCGGCGGCTACCGCCTCGGCAAGGGCGGCTCGCTCCCGCCGTTGCTACTGACCGACGACGAGGCAGTCGCCGTAGTGATCGGCCTGCGCAAGGCCGCCGAACTCACGGGACTGGAGGAGAGCTCCCTGCACGCCCTGACCAAGCTCGAACAGGTGCTGCCATCGCGACTGCGCCGTCGAGTGAACTCGATCCACACCTTCACCGTGCAGGTGCCGCAAGACGTCCCAGCGCCCCTCTTCGAGCCCGAATTGCTGACCCAACTAGCGGGCCTCTGTCGCGACCGCGAACAACTCAGATTCGACTATCAGTCCCACCGCTCCGAGTCGAGCACGCGCAGGGTCGAGCCCTATCGACTCGTGAACTGGGGGCGCCGCTGGTACCTGGTCGCCTACGACCTCGACAAACAGGACTGGCGCACCTTCCGGGTCGACCGCATTTCGCCCCGCGTCCCCACCGGCCCACGCTTCACACCCCGCCCCCTACCCAACGACGGCGACCTCACCACCTACGTCTCCCAACGAGTCTCCGCAGCCGCCTGGCGCTACCGAGCCGAAGTCATCGTCCACGCGCCCGCCGAAAGCATCGCCGCCCGCCTCCCACCAGCCGCCGGCACCGTAGAACCCCTCGACAACAACACCTGCCTCTTCACCACCGGCTCCGACTCCGCCACGGGCCTCGCCGTACACCTAGCGCTCCTCGACGCAGACTTCGAGATCCGCGAGGGACCAGCCGAACTCCATGCCTCCGTCCGCCAACTCGCCGACCGCTACAGCCGAGCCCTACCCGACCGCCCCGGCCACCCAGCCAGCACCTGACCGGCCTTCGACCGGATCGCGAAAGCTACTTTCTCGACCTGGATACTGCACTTATGGTGGGATGACCTCCTCGACGGGCCGCGCATGCCGGCCCCGGGTGAGGAGTTTCGATGCGTCGCACCTGGTTCGTCCTGGCCGTCCTGACGGCCCTGTTCGGTGGGGCGCTGGTGACCGCCCCGACTGCCGCTGCCTATACGCGGGAGTGGGATTCCGTGACCTCGGACAACTGGATCAATGGCAAGGCCTGGTGCATGTGGCGGGTACCAGACACCCCGGCCGTCGGGTGCTGGTTCCCCGACAGCGATGACCTGCAGATCGCCGACCTGGCGAGCGACGGCAAGCGGGTCGGCATGCAGTGGAAGACCGACTACGGGCGGTTCGGCGTCTGCGTGCAGGCAAACGGTGCCGACAGTTATCTCGGCGGCGGCGCCCTGCAGGCCGGCAAGTACTCCTGCAACCAGATCAACATCGCCGAGGACCACACGATCAGCTTCCGGGTCGGCACGTGCAACGGCAGCCAGGTCGACTGCGGCGTCATCGCCAACTGGGGCCAGTGGTCAGCCTGGTCAGAGTCGAAGCCCACCTGACCCCACCCCCGCCGGACGCGCCGCAGACCCCCAGCCCGCGTCCGGCCAACACCAGCCACAGCGGAAGCCCGACAAACAACCCGGGCCACAGCGATTCGCAGTACGAAACAGCTTCTTGAGGGGAGTGCTGACAGACACCTCAGCCCAGGGAAAGCTGAACGGGTCAGATGGGTGAGCGCGTGAGGTCGTGCTGGTACGTGCGGAAGGGCTCGACCGGATCAACGTCATGGATAACAGCCAGGACCTCCGCCATCGCAACCACGCTCAGCTCGTCGATTCCGGTCGTAGCGTCACCAGGCATCCGCGACGTCAGATGAGCCGCAACTCCCGCGTGCTGACCGGCGAACCCAGTCACGGCGGTTCGTAGTACGAAACCGGTTGGCGGGGGAGTGCTGACCGGCGAACCGAGCCGCGGCGGTTCGTAGTACGGAATCGGTTGGCGGGAACGCCGACCGCCGAACCCGACCCCCGCCCAGGGGGTGCGGGTGGCGAAGCCCCCGCAACGCGGCAAGCGAAGCGCAGCCGCACAAATAACGAAAGCGACCCGCTCCGCGCGTTCCGCGGACACAGATCGCCTATCGCTTTCGTGGACGATACTGGGATCGAACCAGTGACCTCTTCCGTGTCAGGGAAGCGCGCTACCGCTGCGCCAATCGTCCAAGCTGTACAAGGGTGTTGAGGTGGAGACGGGATTCGAACCCGTGTACACGGATTTGCAGTCCGTTGCCTCGCCTCTCGGCCACTCCACCAGTGAGAAAGCCTGGCTTGCCGAACCCTCTCCGAGCGGACGACCGGGTTCGAACCGGCGACCTCAACCTTGGCAAGGTTGCGCTCTACCAACTGAGCTACGTCCGCATTGCGACCGGGTTTTCGTGCCCCTCGGCGCGAGAAGAACATTAGCTCATCTCCGCCGGAGTTCAAAAACGGGGGTCCCCTTCCGGGCAGACCAACGGGCCGGGCGACGGGCCTACCGGCAGTCGTCGCGCGGTCACGGAAGGCCTGCGGATTAAGGTGTCCCGAGTTGGAAGGAGCAGGAATGAAGATCTGGCTGAACGGCGCCCTACAGGACGACCCGGCGGCTGCCGGCCTGTCGCCGTTGGATCACGGGCTGACCACCGGCGACGGAGTGTTCGAGACGGTGAAGATCGTCGACGGGCAGCCGTTCGCGGTGACCAAGCATCTCGACCGGCTGGTCCGGTCGGCGACCGGGCTGGGGTTGCCGGCGCCGGACCGCGACGAGGTCGAGCGCGCGATCGCGGAGGTCGTGAAGGCGGATCCGGAGATCGCGTTCGGCCGGTTGCGGATCACGTACACGGGTGGGGTGTCGCCGCTGTCGTCGGATCGCGGGACGGCCGGGCCGACGCTGGTCGTCGCGACCCAGGCGATCGAGCGGCCGGCGCCGTCGACGGCGATCGTGACAGTGCCGTGGGTACGCAACGAGCGCAGCGCTGTCGCCGGCTTGAAGACCACGTCGTACGCCGAGAACGTGCGCGCGCTCGCCTACGCCAAGGAGCGCGGGGGGACCGAGGCGATCTTCGCGAACACCGTCGGCGATCTGTGCGAGGGAACCGGCGCGAACATCTTCTGCGTGTACGGCGGGGAGCTGGTTACCCCGACGCTCGAGTCGGGCGCGCTGGCTGGTGTCACCCGCGCGCTCGTGATCGCGTGGTTCGGCGCGGTCGAGCGCGATGTGCCGCTGGCGCGATTGGCCGAGGCGGACGAGATCTTCCTCACGTCGACGACGCGGGACGTCCAGGCAGTCCACCGTTGCGACGACCGCGAGCTTGCCGCTCCCGGTGAGGTGACCGCCGCGGTGGCAAAGGTCTTCGCCGAACGCTCCGCCGAAGACATCGACCCCTAGGCCTTCGTACTACGGGCGCGCGGTCGCCTTCGCCGTGTTTCGCGGTGACCGAGATGGAAACCCGGCGCACGGCGTACCGACAGCCGCGATGCCCCGCAGGTCCTTGGCGACTTTGAGCATGAGCTGAGTGTTTTCGGGGCCGGTGGATGCTCAAGCGCAGCTCAAAGTGGGCCGAGGGTCGGCGGTTCGGCGGGCGATCGCGCGGGGTGGGGGATCGGCGTACCGGGGGGTGTGGGGTGGGCGAACGACAGCGTCCGAAGTACTCGAGGTACTTCGGACGCTGTTGGTGTTCGGGCTATTCGCCGGCGGACTTGCGGCGTTCGCGGTAGGCGGCGACGTGCAGCCGGTTGCCGCAGGTGCGGGCGTCGCAGTACCGCTTGGAGCGATTCCTGGACAGGTCGATGAGCGCGTCGTCGCAGTCCGGTGCCTCGCAACGACGCAACCGCTCGCGTTCGCCGGCCGAGATCACCTGCGCCAGCGCGATTCCGCACTCGACGGTGATCCGGCAGGTCAGCGATGCACCGTCCCGCGAGTAGTGGATGTGCCACGGATGACCGTCGTGGTTGGTCAGCCGGGGCGTCGTCGTACCACTCGCGACGATCGCGTTGATCATCGCGGCGGCCTCGGCATCCGAACCTGTCGTGAAGACCGGTGCGAACAGCGGACGGAGTTCGCGGACCTCGTGCAGATCCGTCTCGGTCAAGGTTCCGACCGCGCTGAACTCCCGCTCGTGGACGAACTTCTCCAGGTCCTCGATGGTCTCCATCGTGTCGACCTGGCTGCTCGGCCCGGGCAGCGTATTCACCAGCCGGACCAGTGTGCCGAGCGCGTGCTCGGTGTCGTGCGAGAAAGTCACAGTCATATCTCCAACGCGACGGGGTCTCCGTCTTGCAAGCAAGAGTAGCCCGGCCGGTTTCGTACGTCGCGGACCAATGCGCTATGGTTTCACCCGCACCACCTCAACAGGCAACACCAGCACCACCAGAGCGGGCGATTGGCGCAGTGGTAGCGCGCTTCGTTCACACCGAAGAGGTCACTGGTTCGAACCCAGTATCGCCCACGAAAGCTCTAGGCGACTCGTGTCCGCGGAAAGCGCGGGCCGGGTCGCTTTCGTTATTTGTGCGGCTGCGCTTCGCTTGCCGCGGTGCGGGGGCTTCGCCACCCGCACCCCCTTGGCGGGGGTCGGGTTCGGCGGTCGGCGGTTCCCGGTGACTGAGGTCGCCGGGCGGCACCCCGCCAAAACCATCTTCCTACGGCGAGCCGCGGTGGCTGGGGTTGTCTGTCGGCTCGGTCCGGCCGACCGCTCCCGTAGTGCGAACTGCTGTCCTTGGGGCGTCTGTTGGCTTTCCTGGGGACCGGTCGTTAGGAGGCCGGAGAGGTGGGGGTTGTGGTGTGTAGGGCGGCTGTTACTGCTTGTATGGCTGGGGTTTTGGGGGTGCGGGTCAGGAGGTAGACCTCTCGGGTGAGGGTGTTTTGGGTGAGGGGGCGGATGGCTACTCCGGGGATGCCGTAGTCGAGGACGAGGTCGGGGAGTAGGGCGCAGGCGCCCGTCGTACGGACCATTTCTACGAGGATCAGGAAGTCGTCGGAGGAGTAGCGGAGGTCGGGTTCGAAGCCGCCTAGTTCGCGGCAGGCTCGGATCTGCATCTCGCGGTGGCCGGTTCCTGGTTGGCAGGCGGCCCAGCGAGCGTCGGCGAGGTCTGGCATGGCGACGCGGTCGTGGGCGGCGAGTGGATGTGATTCCGGTAGGACTAGGCGGATTTGCTCGCGAACCAGGAGCTCTCGGGTCAGATCTTTGTGGACTGGGCGCGGTTGTCCGGAGTACTCGTCGCCGATGACGGCGTCGAGTTGGCGCAGGCGCAGGGCTGGTACGGCTTCCTCGACTTCTGCCTCGGTGACTTCAACTCGGACGTCGGGATGGCTGTGGGCGAGTGCGGCGACAGCAGGAGCTGCGATGCGCAGGAAAGCCGACTGAAAGGCAGACACCCGTACGACGCCTGCCGGTCGGCCCGCCGCGATCGCTGAGACCTCCGCCTCGGCCGCCTCCAAGCCGTCGAGCAGGACGGCCGCGTGCCGTACCAGGGCGTGGCCGGCCTCGGTGAGCTGGACGTTCCGGCCGGCGCGCTCCAGGAGCTTGGTGCCGGCTTCGCGTTCGAGGACGGCGAGTTGCTGGGAGATGGCACTGGGCGTGTAGCCGAGTGCCCGGGCGGCACCGTGGACGGTTCCGCGGGCGTCGAGTTCACGCAACAACCGCAGGCGGCGAAGATCCAGCATCGTTCATCAACGCTACCTGGTTCTGTGCACAAAGAGGAGATGGACGTGAATAGTTGACGCTGTGAGCATCGTCGGTATGGGTGCCCTCTTCTGCCTCTTGTCCGCCGCCTGTTTTGGCGCCATGGCGATCTTCGGGAAGTCCGCGTACGACGCCGGCGTCCACGTCGGAGACCTCCTCCTGCTGCGCTTCGCGATCGCGGCCGTAATGCTCCTCGTCATCGCCCGCAAGACCGGCGCTCTGAAAGGCCTCTCGCGCCGCTCGATCGCGGCCGGCCTCGCGATGGGCGGCGTCGGCTACGCGACCCAGTCCGGCCTCTTCTTCGGCGCGCTCGAACGGATGGACGCCTCCCTGCTCGCGCTGATCCTCTACGCGTATCCGGTTCTCGTCATGATCGGCGCGGTCGCACTGGGCTGCGAGAAGACGTCCGTACGCCGGGTCGCCGCGCTCCTCGTCGCATCGCTCGGCACCGTGCTCGTCCTCGGTGGAGCAGCGTCCGGGAGCCTGGACGGACTCGGTACGGCGATGGGCTTCGGCGCCGCGATCGCCTACACGGCCTACATCCTCGCGGGCGACCGGATCGGCGCCGCGATCCCGCCAGTCGGGTTGGCGGCTCTCGTCTGCACCGGTGCCACGATCACGTTCGGCCTGGTCAGCGCCGTACGAGGTGGTCCCGACCTCGACTTCGCTCCAGCCGGCTGGGGATGGATCGCAGCCATCGCCGTCATCAGCACGGTCGCCGCGATCCTGATGTTCTTCGCCGGCATGGCGCGCGTCGGCCCATCGACCGCCTCAATCCTGTCAACCCTGGAACCGGTCATCACGGTCGCCCTAGCCGCCGTAGCCTTCGCCGAATCCCTCGCCCCGCTACAGCTAGTCGGCGGCGCCCTAGTCCTCAGCGCAACTGCAGTAATCCAATGGCCAACCCGCCCAGCGGCACCAGACTCAGCAGGGGCGCCAGTGTTGGCGGGGTGCGTAGCCTTGGCGGCGGAGCCAGTGTTCGGTGTAGACGATGCGGGTCGGGTGGACAACGACGAGCGGGCCTAGCGGGGGATCGTCGAGCGAGTTGCCGCGTTCGACGTGGTCGGACTGCCAGCGGTATGCCTGCCAGTAGTGCTCGAAGTCCTCAGCGGCCGGATCGAGGATGTCGGCGGTGCCGAAGATCTGGGCGCCGCGGCTGCTTGCCTGGCCTACCAAGGGTGCGAAGACGCCGAGGGAGATGCGCGGGTCGGCGGCGAGGTTCCGCATCTTGGGCGAGCGGGCGGACGCGGTGAAGATGATGGCGAAATCCAGGTGGTAGAAGCGGACCGGGGTCGCCAGCGGGCCGTCGGGGCCGACGGTTGCCAGGACGCACATGTTCTGGCTGGACAGCAGGTTCAGGATCCGTTCGGACAGTCGTTCGTGATCGAGCTTCTGGGTGGGGGCAGGTCCGGACAACCACGGGTTCGTCAGCGCCATGGCCGATCTTCTCTCATGCAGAGATGGCGGGCATCAGTAGTAGCGCCGCAGGGAAGGCCAGAGGGTGGACCACGACTCAGTCGGGCCGGTGCAGAGGGTTAGGTGGGTGCCGTTTTCTTCGTTGTCCACGCCCGTCTTGACGGTGCCGATCTGGTGGCAGGTGCCTAGGCGGGATTCGTAGTACTGCGTGGGTTCTTGTTCGACCAGGAGGACCGGGCCGGTCTGGGTGTCGGGGGGCGGGCCCCAGTCGTAGAAGGACATGTGGCCCGAGTACGGGGTGGGGAGGTTGTGGGCCGGGCCGTAGTGGTCGATGGCGCCGGCTTCGCCGTAGTTGAGGGCGAAGATGGTGGCGCGGGAGCGGTCGGGTTCGGGGATCTGCGCCCAGGCGTCGGCGACAGCGCTGGTGAGAGCGGGCCAGCCGACCTGCTCGCCCTGCTCGGGGTTGACGGGCAGGACGGCGCCGAGGGCCGAGGTCGGTAGCACCGGCAGCGCGATGATGACCGACGTGACGGCGGTCAGGACTGCTCCAACAGCCAGGAGACTGGTGCGCCCGCGGCTGAACCAGTCGAGGGTGGGAATGGCGCCGGCTGCGATCAGGATCAGCATCAGCGGCAACGCGTAGTACGACTTGCCGCCTGCGGCCAGGACGATGAGGCAGAGGATCGGGTAGGCCAAGGCGATCGGCCGGGACCAGTGGATGGAACGCCACATATGGACGAAGCCGGCGACCCAGACCGGCACGAGGAACGGCGAGAGCTGCAAGAGCTGCAGGGGGATGAACATGATCCGGTTCTCGACGCCGTCGTCGTCGCTGATGCCGCCGGCAACGGTGAGTTGCGGCCAGCCGTTCGTCGCCTGCCACCAGAGGTTGGGGCCGGCCACCAGCGCCGCGGTGATGATGCCGGCGAGGAGCCACCAACTTCGGAGTACGGAACGAGGGCCGAGGATCAGTACGGCGAGCAGCAACGCGGCGAGCGGGAGGACCACCAGGTACTTGTTCTCCAGCGCGATCCCGGTTGCGAGACCGATCCCGACCCACCAGCGGTGATCGCCGGTCCGGAGCAGCTTCACCGCGAACAGGCCGATCACCATCCAGGCGAGCAGGTCGTACGTCGCGGTCGAGGCGAGGTGAGCGATGCCCAGCGGGAACCCGGCGACCGCAGTACAGCAGGCTGCGAACGTCTGGGCACGGCGGTCGGCGCCGAGTTCACGGGCGATCAGCGCGACGACGATGATCGTGGCGGCGGCCGCGAGCGTCGAGAACACCCGGATGCCCATCGGTGTGTTGCCGAAGATCGACCCCGAGACGTGGACCAGCAGCGGCGTGAGTGGCGGCTGGTCGGTGAAACCCCAGGCGAGGTGCTTGCCAGCCACGAGGAAGTAGAGCTCGTCGCGATGGAAGCCGTAGCGACCAGACACAGCAGTCAGTACTACGGCGACGATGGCGGCGACCACAGCGACCGGCACGGCGGCAAACGGATGACGTCTGGTGGTCATGGCGAGATGCTGTCAGTCATAGGGGATCACCGGCCAGCATCCGAGGTGGTTGCCCGCGGTCGAGCAGCAGCACCCGGCCGGCCAGGCTGTCGTCCTCGATGAAGTTCACGACCGCATCGGTGAGCGTCTCGAGCGGGACGAGCGGGGGACCGGGATCAGGCAGCGCTGCCTGCTCGGCGAGACCGCGCGACGTGGCGACCCAGTCCGGCACCACGCAATTCACCCGCACCTGATGGCTGTCCCGCAGCACACCGAGCGTCGCGGTGAACCTGATCAATGCAGCCTTGGCCGCGCTGTACTCCGGTGAGACGTGCGGCCCGAATCCCAACCCTGCCGTGGATCCCATGTTGATCACCACGCCACCACCGGCACGGCGCATCGGCTCCAGTGCGAGCTGCGTGGCGAGCATCGGTGCGCGCAAGTTCAGGTCGAGGGACGCGGTCCAGCGCCCGACGTCGGCATCGGGGAAACACGGCCGCAGTGACGGGCCGCCGCCCGCGTTGTTCACCAGGATCTGTGGCTCGCAGGACATCAAGGCAGCCACCGCATCGTCATCACGCAGGTCGGTGCGAACGAACCGCCCGGATCCGATCAGCGCCCGCGTCTCCTCGCCACCTGCCTCGTCGATATCCGCCAGCACGACTGAGGCCCCGGCGGCAGCGAGGCGCTGGGCGATGGCGCGCCCGATTCCGACCGCGGCTCCGGTCACCACGGCGAGTTTGCCCTTGATCTCCATGCTCGATCACCTCGAGCCAAACCCTGCCGGACGCCGCCGACAATTTTCGGAGCGCGACGATTTCAGAGCGCAAGGATCAGAGCGCAAGGATCAGAGCGCGACGATTCAGAGCGCGACGATCTGGAGCAACGCAGCGCCGGCGGCTGCGGTCAGGCTGTCCAGCGGCCCGGGAGGCGTGCGGCAACTCCAATCCGAACCGATCAGCCCGTCACTCGTACGACGGTGGCGCCACGCCAGATCCGCGTTGTGCTGGAGGAACGGCAGGTACTGCGGCTGGCCCAGCTCCACAGCGAGCCGATGCAACTGCCGCACCAGGACCGCCTTGTCGCCAGTCAGCGGCTGCGTGACCACCCAGTCCGCAGTCGACAGGGCGTCCGAGAGATAGCTGCCGTCCCGCGTAACGCCGTACAGGGCTGTCGCTGCGCCGATGTAGATGCCTGCGTTCTCGCTGCGCGGCTGTCGCCTGATCCGGCTGTAGAGCGCCTGCGCTCTGTCCAGGTACGACGTATCGCCGGTCGCCGCATAGACCTTCACAGCTGCGATCGCAGCCGGCCCGTTGCCCGTAGCATCCCAGCTCGAACCGAGGAGTTCCCGAGCCCGGTCGAGGTAACGCGTCAGGCCGGTCAGCTCATAAGCACGCGCACAGCCCTGCGCCCACCGGGCGGTGTCGGCAAAGGCACTGACTCCGTCGTACACCGCATGGACCAACCTCTCGTGAACTCCGTCGCGCTCGCAGGCGTCCATCGCCAGATCCCACAGCGCCGGGCTGAAGTGTGCCGGATCCCAGTAGGCGCCGAGGAAGGATTCCAAGGCGGCGTCCGCGATGGTCAACGGAACGGCGGGTGAGCTCATGAGGGACCGCCTTCGGGGGAGGGCCACGGCGTGTGCTCGGATGGTAGGAAGCGCAGTTGGCATAGGTCAATATGTCGGAGCACCCCACTTGCGCCTGATCAGACCGCCTGGGATGGTATATCAACCAGGAGGTGACCCGATGGCCCTGTTGTACGAGCAGATCAGCACCCATGTGCTGGACGAGATCAGGCGCGGTGTCCTCGGCCCCGGCGACCGGGTCGCCTCCGAGATGGAGCTCGCGGCTCAATTCGAGGTCAGCCGGATCACCTCCAAGCGTGCCCTCGAGGTACTACGGGAGGCAGGCCTGATAGAGCGGGTCCGTGGCAAGGGCTCGTTCGTCGTACGGCGACTGCCTGACCTGGACCGCATCTCGATGCCACTCAAAGGCCGGCTGCGCCCGGCTCGCCCGTACGGCGTACCGGGGGCCATTGCGCTCCTAGTACCCGATGTGTCGGAGTCCTATGGGCTGGAACTCTTGCAGGCAATAGAAGAACGGTGTGCCGAGCATGGGGCCAACCTGATCGTCCGGCGGACTCGCGGCCGGCAGACCGATGAGGAACAAGCTGTCGAGTCGCTGGTGGCCATGGAAGAGGTTGGCGGGCTGATCGTCTTCCCGGTGCACGGCGACTTCTACAACGCGAGTCTGCTCCGGCAGGTGCTCGACGGTTATCCACTGGTTCTAGTGGATCGGCATCTGTCGGGCATCCCGGTGTCAGCTGTGCACACGGACAACGTGGCTGCATCGCGTGCTCTGACCGAGCGGCTCTTCGAGCTAGGTCATCGGCAGATCGCGTTCGTTTCGCCGCCTCCGTTGAACACCTCCAGCATCGAGGATCGGCTCGAGGGATTCCGGTCGGCCTTCGCGGACCGCGACCCGGCCAGCTATCAGGCGCATCACCTGACAGACCTCCGTAGTACGTTGCCCGGCTCGTTCACGGCAGAGAGTGTTCAGTCCGATCTAGAGCTGATCCGTGAGTTCCAGCGGAAGGTCCCGGCGGTGACCGCGTTCGTGGCGTGTGAATACAACCTGGCCCGGATGCTGGACCGGGCGTTCGGCCGCGAGCGCAGCCAGGTGATCAGCTGCTTCGATTCGCCGGGCGATCCGATCGACGGACCGCCATACCTGCATGTGCGGCAGAACCAGACCGAGATGGGCCGGCAGGCAGTTGACCTGTTGTTCGCACAGCTTCGCGGGGAGTCGGTCCCGAAGCTCTCGATCATCCCGTTCGAACTGGTCGATGCCCAGCACAACTGACTTTCGGCAGTACTCCGGCCAGCCGCGTGCTGTGTAGCGTCGTCCTGTGAAGAGGCGCGCGGGAGACCTGGGACTCTGGGCCGTCCTCGGGCTCCTGGTTCTCGGCGAGTCCGGCGCCCGCGGGGATCCGTACTGGTTCCGGGCGGGTTGCCTGACGGTCCTCGCGGCAGGAGTGCTGCTACGCCGGCCCTGGCCGCTGGTCGCGCTGGCGATCGTCGGTGGCACGGAGTGCGTGATCGTGGCGCTGGCGAGCGGCACGACGTACGGCGTACCGATCGCTCTCGTGCCCGCGATCGTGTTGCTGAGCTATCTCTCCGGGCGCCGCGAGAGCCAGCTGAGGTACTTCCTGCTGGTGGTGAGCTGGGAACTCGTCGGCGTGCTCGTGCTCGCACTGCTCGTCCACCGGACCGTGGCGACCTCGATCCTCAACTGGCTGGTCGTGCTGCTGTTCGCCTTGCTCACCGTCGTGCTGCCCTGGCTGATCGGCCGGTACCGCGCGCAGCAGGCGCTGCTCGCCTCCGCCGGGTGGGAGCGGGCCGAGCGGATCGAGCGAGAGCACGGGCTCGAGATCGATCGCGAGAGACTGCGAGAGCGCTCCCGGATCGCCGAGGACATGCACGACTCGGTCGGGCACGAGCTGAGCCTGATCGCGCTGCGGGCGGCCGCCCTCGAGATCGATGCCGAACTCCCCGAACGGCAGCGCCGGGCAGCCGGCGAACTCCGCGAAGCCGCCGCAACCGCCACCGAGCGGCTGGGCGAGATCATCGGCGTACTGCGGGACCCCGGTGCCGAGGCGCCCGTGATTCCGGCCCGCGAGTCGGTGCCGGATCTCGTCGAACGAGCGGTCGCGTCGGGGCTCGCCGTCCACCTGGTCCAGCAAGGCGACGGTGAACTCGCCCCGATGGTCGACCGTGCGGTGCACCGCGTCGTCCAGGAGTCACTCACCAACGCAGGCAAACACGCTCCCGGCGCATCGATCACCGTCTCGATCTCGCACGAAACCGACCAAGTCGTAGTGCGGATCGCGAACGGCGCCGCCACGAAGCTTGCCCCTCAGGCCGTGTCCACCGGGCGAGGGTTGGCCGGCTTGCGGGAGCGGGTGCGCCTGGTCGGGGGAGTGCTCGATGCGGCGCCGCGCAGCGACGGTGGGTTCGAGGTGGTGGCGCAGATACCGCGGATCGGCGGCAAGGCCGTCGAGCCGGAGATCGCGGCGGCGGCGGAAGAACGAGACGTCGTACGACGCCGGGCCCGGCGCGGGCTGATCACCGCGGTGGCCGCTCCGCTGGCGGTCGGCGCCGTCATCGGAGTGGTTGCCCTCGGCTACTACCTGGTCGTCGGGTACAACTCGATCCTGGAACCCGCGCAGTACGAGAAGCTCGAGCTCGGGCAGTCCGTCGCCGAGGTCGAGGAGTTGCTCCCGCGGCTGCAGATGGTGGATCCGCCGGCCGGCGTTCTGCCAGAACCGGCGCAAGGGAGTTGCCGTTACTACCGCCCGGACGCACCGTTCAGCATCACCTACGCCTACCGGCTCTGCTTCCACAACGATCGGCTGGTCGCGAAGGACGTAGTACAGACAGGTTCGCGACCGCCGACCCCGGAAGGAGCCGGCCGATGATCCGGGTAGTGCTGGCTGACGACGAGGCACTGGTCCGGGCGGGTGTGCGCTCGATCCTGGGGACGGACGACGCGATCGAGGTGGTGGCCGAGGCGGCCGACGGGGTGGCGGCGGTCGAGGCGGTCCAGCGGCATCGGCCGGACATCGCCGTACTGGATATCCGGATGCCCCGGATGGACGGGCTCGCGGCGGGCGCGGAGATCAGGCGCACCTCGCCCGGGACGGCGGTCGTGATGCTGACGACCTTCTCGGAGGACGCCTATATCGCGAGGGCGCTGGGAGACGGCGCGAGCGGGTTCCTGCTGAAGTCAGGCGACCCGAGAGAGCTGATCGCGGGGCTGAAGGCAGTTGCCGAGGGTGCTGCCTATCTGTCGCCGCGGATCGCCCAGCGGGTCATCGCCGAGCTGGCCGCCGGATCGGGTGGCGGCCGGATGGCCCGGACGGCGGCGGCCCAGGAACAGGTCGGCGTACTGACCCCACGAGAGCGCGAGGTGCTGGCCCTGGTCGGCGCGGGGTTGTCGAACGCGGAGATCGCCGCCCAGCTGTACCTGGTCGAAGGGACAGTGAAGGCCTACGTGAGCGCAGTACTGAGCCGGTTGGGTGTGAAGAACCGCGTTCAGGCCGCGATCGTCGCCTACGAAGCCGGTCTCGTCAGCAACTGATCCGGCAGCGAAACCGCGGGCGCCCGCCGGTCTGACATGAAGCGGTCAGCCGACGTGACGGCACGGCCGGACCGGGCAGGATCTGAGTCGGGCGGCGACGCTCCGGCGGGTGACATCGCATGGACACCACGTCATGGGATAGTGGAGCCCTCCCGGGGGTACCCACCCCGGGACCAATCCTGCAAACCACGGGCGGTAGCCCCGCCCCGTCTCACAGAATCGGGGGATCGAGGTCGTGACCGACTCGCACAACTCCGGACAGCACAAGGACCGGGAAGCAGCGGCGGCCGAGGTCCGGAGGATGTGGCAGCCGACCCCTTCCTGGACCCAGCCGGATCCCAATGCCGTCCCCGAATCCGAACCCGAAGCGGCCGACCAGGCCGAGCAGCCGGACGCGCTCTCCCAGGACTTCCCGGGCGACGCGTGGTCCCAGCCGGCCGCGGCGACCCCGGCCGAGGCACCGCAGACGCAGGCCCAGCCGTGGGCCGCCAAGCCGGCTGACCCGGAGCCGGAGGCCGAGGTGGAAGAACCGGCCGATCCCTGGCGGGCCGCCAAGCCGGTCAACCCGGCACCGGTCGACCCATGGAGCACGCCGACTGCTGCTGGCGACCCCTGGAAGCAGCAGAACGAGGCCCCGCAACAGCAGCAGCCCGGGCTGTCTCCGGCCGCTCAGCACTTCTTCCCGCAGGGCATCCCTGGGCAGCACGCGCCGCAGCCCGAGCGGCAGGTCTCGTACCGCGCCGACGAACTCCTGCAGGCACTCCCGTTGCCTCGCGAAGCTCCGGCGGAGAAGGGCGTTCGCAGCGTACTGCGGCTTCGCCCTGGCACCGCCGAGCGCAGTGAGCGGATCGCCCGCGCTACTGCCGCGACCGCCTTCCGCCGGCCGGTCACCATCACCGTCGCCAACCCCAAGGGCGGCTCCGGTAAGACGCCGACCACACTGCTGCTCGCGGGCGCGCTCGGTCAGGCACGGGGTGGCGGCGTCGTGGCCTGGGACAACAACGAGCTGCGCGGCAACATGCACCTGCGTACGCACGACACGAACGCCAGGTCCACCGTCACCGACCTGCTGCAGGCGATGACGATGCTGACTCAGCCCGACGCTCGTCTCGGCGACGTCGGCGCGTACCTGCGGCACCAGGTGTCCGGCCAGTACGACGTACTGACGTCCGCCACCACGACGTACGCGCAGATCGAGGCGAAAGACTTCGACCAGATTCACCGGCTGCTGAGCCGCTTCTACAAGGTGCTGGTGATCGACACCGGTAACAACGAGGGCTCCAGCAACTGGCGCGAGGCGATGAAGGCGTCCGACGTCCTCGTCATCCCGATCAAGTGGAAGAGCCTGTCCTGCGCGGCTGCCGTGCAGATGCTCGAGGAGCTGGACCACCAGGGACCGGACGCGCAACGGCTGATCCGGCGCGCGGTGATCGCCGTCAGCAACGGCCCCGGCGACGTCAACAAGGAGGTCGAGAAGCAACTGCGCCCGTACTTCGAATCGCGCGCAGCCGCCGTCGTCGACATCCCGACCGACCCGCACATCGCCGCCGAAGGTCCGCTCGACCACTCGGCTCTCCAGCCGGCCACCCGCCGGGCCGCCCTGGAGCTAGCGGCCAAGGTCGCCGAGCAGATCACGATCGCACTGAACGTTCCGCGCTAGTTCGCAAGACAACGGCGGGTGGTGGCTCATCGAGCCACCACCCGCTTCTTTGTTGTCAGACGTCTCGCTTCTTGAGCACCTTCGAGCCCGCCCATAGTCCGCCGACAGCCCAGAGAACCAGGACCACGAGGCTCAGGGTGGGGGAGAGCGGGTCGGTGCTGCCGGAGAGGAAGTTCTGGCCGGCTCCGCCTGGGAGCAGCGCGGCGAACCAGACGAGCGCCCGGATGCTGCTCTGGCCGAGCATCAGCGGAATCATCATCAGCAGCAGGAACGCGGCCGTCAGCGTCCCCGCCGTACTGCGAATCAGGAACGCGATGCCGGCCGTGAAGAGCCCGGTCAGGGTCAGATAGGCCGCGATCGACAGGACATCGACGGCGAGCGTGGCGGCATCCCAGTCGGCCCAGTGGCCCATCGCGAGTCCACCGGAGACGGCTGCGAGCAGGCCGACCATGAGTCCGTAGAGGAAGAGGACCGGAGTCAGTACTGCGGCCTTGGCGAGCACGACGTCACGGCGTACCGGCGTCCATTGCACTGTCGAACGGATGCTGCCGGACGAGTACTCCGAGGTCACGGGAAGCATCGCGAAGGCGGCGACCACGACCTGCAGGATCAGCACCACGCTGACGCCGACTCCACCGACGGCGGACTGTCCGGGAAGGTCACCCTGCGGCCGATGGGAGTTCTCGTACGCCGTGGAGAAGCCGAACTGGATGCCGAGCAGTCCGGTCAGTCCCAGACCTGCGATGAGGTTCAGCCAGCTCGATCGGACCGTCCACAGCTTGGTCCATTCCGAGGCGATCGCGCCGGGGAGACCGGTCGACCTCTGGTGGACCGTGATGGTTGCTGTGCTCATCGTTCTCCTGCCTTGACCAGTTCGGGTTCAGCCTCGAGCTGAGGTTGAGGGGTACGCCGGGAGCGGCGCCGGTGCCGGACGACCTCGACGACCGCTGTCACGGCGAGCGCGAGACCGATGCCCAGGGCGACGCCCTTCAGCGGGTTGTCCTCGAAGGCCTTGCCGCCCAGGTAGCCGACGAGCGAGCAATAAGTGCCCCAGGAGACGGCGGCGAGGGCGGCGAACAGGGAGAAGTGACGGAGTCGGTACCGGACTGCGCCCATCGTCAGCGTGACCGCCGTACGTCCACCCGGTACGTAGCGGGCGACGACGAGGACCAGGCCGCCGCGTTCGTCGAGTGCGTTGCGGGACCAGGTGACCATCGCGTGCCGCTTCGTTCCTGGTTTCGAACGGTCCATCAAGCGTCCACCGGTGCCTCGTCCGAAGGCGTACGAGACGTGGTCCCCGACGAACGCGCCGGCCGCGGCGACCGCGATCACGGCGTACAGGTTGGGCTCACCGGTAGCGGCGAAGACGCCGGCCATCACGACCAGGGTCTCGCTCGGGATCGCTGGGAAGAAGCCGTCGAGGGCGGCGAAGCCGAACAGGGCAAGGTAGATCCAGGGCGATGACATGAGCTCTTGCGCGAAATGCAGGATCGCGTCGGTCATGAAGCCACCGCCACGCCGTACTCGACGCTGTCGGCGGTCAGCTCCATGTAGGCCTCTTCGAGCGACGCCTGCTTGGTGCGCAACTCGTGCAAGCGAATCCCGAGCTCGTGAGCGAGGTCTCCCACCCGCTCCGCCGGTACGCCAGTGACGACCAACGTGTCGACGCCGGAGTCGATCCGCTCCGCCTCGCCGGCCAGCCGGTCCCGCAGTACGGCGAGGTCGGCGCGGACCGGGACGCGTACGTGAACGGCGCTCTGCGACGAGCCGGCGATCACCGTGCCGATCGGGGCGTCGGCGATGAGCCGGCCGCGGCCGATCACCACCAGCTGGTCGGCGGTGAGCTGCATCTCGCTCATCAGGTGACTGGACACGAACACGGTCCGGCCCTCCGCCGCCAGCGAGCGCATCAGGTCGCGGACCCAGCGGACGCCGTCCGGGTCGAGGCCGTTGACCGGCTCGTCGAACATCAGCACCTCGGGATCGCCGAGCAGCGCGCCGGCGATACCGAGCCGTTGGCCCATCCCGAGCGAGTACTGGCCGGCCTTCTTCCGGTCGACCGTGTCCAAGCCGACGATCGAGATCACCTCGTCCGCCCGGCTGACCGGGATGCCGTTGCTGCGGGCCATCGCGATCAGGTGGTTGCGGGCACTGCGGCGTGGGTGGAGCGCCTTCGCATCGAGCAGCGCGCCGACCTTGCGCAGCGGCACCGGCCACTCGGCGTACGGGCGGCCGTCCACCAGGGCGGTGCCGCTGGTGGGGGTGTCGAGGCCGAGGATCATCCGCATCGTGGTGGACTTGCCGGCGCCGTTCGGGCCGAGGAAGCCGGTCACCCGGCCGGGGACGACGCTGAGGTCGAGACCGTCGACGGCGGTCGTCGCGCCGTAGTTCTTGGTGAGTCCTTCGAGGGTGATCACGAGGGCCCTTCCCTGGTTCGTTGTGTGGTTACGAACCTAGGAATCGCCGGTCGGCGGCACATCGGACTTCCGGCGGGACCGACCCCCGACTTTCGTCAGGTACGGCGTCAGCCGCCGGGCCTGTGGATGGGGCGTCAGGACCTGGCCGCGCAGTGGATACCATTCCCGGTGTGACGGCCTGCTGTGGGCCGGCCTGATGCGAGGAGTGAACGTGGCGGAAGTCAAGGTCCATCTGATCGGCGTCGAGGGCGAGGCTGAGCGGAGTGTGACCGAGACGACGACGATCGGGGAGCTGTTCGCCGAGCTCTTCGGTCAGGATCGCTCCGCCATCGCCGCCAAGGTCAACGGAGAACTGCGCGATCTGGCCCGGGTGGTCGAGGACGGCGACGAGATCGAGCCGGTGAAGAGCGACTCGGCCGACGGTCTCGCGGTCATCCGGCACTCCACCGCGCACGTGCTCGCCCAAGCGGTGCAGGACCTGTTCCCGGAGGCGAAGCTGGGCATCGGCCCGCCGGTCGAGAACGGCTTCTACTACGACTTCGACGTGGCCACGCCGTTCACCCCGGACGACCTGACCAAGCTCGAGAAGAAGATGCAGCAGATCATCAAGGAGCGCCAGCGGTTCAGCCGCCGGGCGGTCTCCGACGACGACGCGCGCACCGAGCTGGCCGGCGAGCCGTACAAGCTGGAGCTGATCGGCATCAAGGGCTCCGCCTCCGCGGACGCCGCCGAAGGGGCCAATGTCGAGGTCGGTGCCGGTGAGCTGACGATCTACGACAACATCCGGCGCGACGACACGGTCGCCTGGAAGGACCTCTGCCGTGGCCCGCACGTCCCGGCCACCGGGTATCTGGGCAACTTCAAGCTGATGCGCGTCGCCGCGGCGTACTGGCGTGGCAGCGAGAAGAACCCGCAGCTGCAGCGCATATACGGCACCGCGTGGGACACCCGCGACGCGCTGAAGGCGTATCTGAACCACTTGGAGGAGGCCGCCAAGCGCGACCACCGCAAGTTGGGCACCGAGCTTGACCTGTTCAGCTTCCCGGACGAGATCGGCTCCGGCCTCGCGGTCTTCCACCCCAAGGGCGGCGTGCTGCGCAAGGTGATGGAGGACTACTCCCGCCAGCGGCACGTCGAGGACGGCTACGAGTTCGTCTACACCCCGCACATCACCAAGGCGCAGCTGTTCCAGACCTCGGGGCACTTGGACTGGTACGCCGACGGCATGTACCCACCGATGCACCTGGACGAGGAGCGCGGGCCGGACGGCGAGATCCGCAAGCAGGGTCAGGACTACTACCTGAAGCCGATGAACTGCCCGATGCACAACCTGATCTTCGACTCGCGCGGCCGGTCGTACCGCGAACTGCCGATGCGGCTGTTCGAGTTCGGCACCGTGTACCGGTTGGAGAAGTCGGGCGTCATCCACGGGATGACCCGGGCGCGCGGCTTCACGCAGGACGACGCGCACATCTACTGCACCCGCGAGCAGATGCGCGACGAGCTTCGCGGCCTGCTGAACTTCGTGCTCGGCCTGCTCGCCGACTACGGCCTGGACGACTTCTACCTCGAGCTGTCGACCAAGAACCCGGAGAAGTTCGTCGGTTCCGACGAGGTCTGGGAGGAAGCCACCGAGACCCTGCGCGAGGTCGCCGAGGGGTCCGGGCTGGAGCTGATCCCGGATCCAGGTGGCGCCGCGTTCTACGGGCCGAAGATCTCCGTCCAGGCGCGCGACGCGATCGGCCGGACCTGGCAGATGTCGACGATCCAGCTGGACTTCAACCTGCCGGAGCGGTTCGAGCTGGAGTACACGGCACCGGATGGATCGCGGCAGCGACCGGTGATGATTCACCGGGCGCTCTTCGGGTCGATCGAGCGGTTCGTCGCGGTGCTGACCGAGCACTACGCCGGTGTCTTCCCGCCGTGGCTCGCGCCGGTCCAGGTGATCGGGATCCCGATCACGGACGGGCACGTGGACTACCTGTTCGAGGTGGCGGCGCAGCTCAAGAAGGAAGGCATCCGGATCGAGGTGGACGCCTCGGACGACCGGATGCAGAAGAAGATCCGGAACGCCCAGAAGGCGAAGGTGCCGTACATGCTGATCGCCGGCGACGAGGACATGGCGGCCGGCTCGGTCTCCTTCCGCTACCGCGACGGCAGCCAGAAGAACGGCATCCCGATCGCCGACGCCGTCGCCGAGATCGTCGACACGGTCAAGAAGCGCGCCCAGGTATGACGAACGACCCCAACCTGCCCGGTCAGCCACTCGAGGCAGGCGACGAAGCCACTTCGCCGTACGAGCCGGTGGAATTGACCGGGCAGGACGGGGCCGGGGTGCCGGATCCGTTCTTGCGGTTGTGGACGCCGCATCGGATGGCGTACATCGCGGGGGAGAACAAGCCGACCAGTACCGATGCTGGGTCGGGGTGCCCGTTCTGCCGGATCCCGGGGCTGTCCGATGCGGACGGGCTGATCGCGGCACGCGCGGAGACGGCGTACGCAGTACTGAATCTGTATCCGTACAACCCCGGTCACCTGATGGTCGTGCCGTACCGGCATGTCGCCGACTACACCGAGCTGACGCCGGCCGAGGTCCAGGACGTGGCGAAGCTGACCCAGCAGGCGATGCAGGCGGTCCGGATCGTCTCAGCAGCCCACGGCTTCAACATCGGCATGAACCAGGGCGAGATCGCCGGCGCCGGCATCGCCGCCCACCTCCACCAGCACGTAGTCCCACGCTGGGGCGGCGACACCAACTTCATGCCGGTCATCGGCCAGACCAAAGTCCTCCCCCAACTCCTCACCGACACCCGAGCCCTCCTAGCCAAGTCCTGGCCAACAGACTGATCAGCGGATGAAGAGGGGGAGGACCGGGCCGACGATTGCGGTGAGGGTGTCCAGGGAGACCGGGCGGGCGGGGGTGGTGAGGCCGGTGACGCGGACGACGCGGCGGCCTTCGCGGAAGACGAGTTCGCCCTGGTCGGGCAGGTAGTAGCCGGGGTTGCCGATCGGGGCGAAGGCCGGCGGGGGAGTTGTGGCCGCCTCGGGCATGGTGTCGGGGTAGAACGATTCGACGATCGAGACGGTCGCGTCGAAGGTTCCCCAGATGCAGGTCAGCGCCCCGTTCACCCGGTAGTCGCGCCGCAGCAGCACCTGCGCCCCGACGAACCGTTCCGCCGCCGAGTTCGACACCTGGCAAGCAGCGTCCGCCTGGCGAGCGTTTCGTAGTACGGACGGTACTGCGGCACGCACGGCCAACCCGATCGCCACCGCCTTGGCGCGATCGATCCCGGTCGCCGTACTCCGGTCGATCCCGCCCGGCGAGGTGATCCGGACGACCCGGTCGTCGACCACGAAGGCCAGCCGGGCAGCCCCGAGCCGGGCGTCCGGACCGAGTTCGGGGACGGTCCGGGTGAGACCGTTCGTCAGCCGGCTCAGCGAATCCGGCTGTTTCGGCAGCGCACTCACCCCGACCTGCACCGGCCGGTCGTCGAGCAGCAGGGTGCACAGGTCGAGCGCCGGCAGACCGCCGTCGTTCCAGGCGTACGGCTTGGCGGTGACCTTCACGCCGAGCTGCTTGCCGAGGTGGGCGCTGATCGCCGTGCAAACCTGGGGACCGGGCGCACCCGCCGACCCGTCGAGGCCCTCCGGCTGCGGCGGCTCCACGACAGCCGGTACGACGGTGGTCGGTGGTCCGGCCGGTGGTCGCGCGCCATCAGCCCGGCGCGCCACCGAGCAGCCCGTCACCGGAACCACCATCACCACGACCGCAAGCAGCAGGCGAAACGAGGCGGCGGCACGGGGCAGTAGGGCGCGGGGCGGGGCGGTACGGCGTACGGTCATGGAGCCTCCCAGTGAGGCAATGGTGCGCCTTCGGGGTGGCGCTGTCATCCGAACGCCGGTCGCCTGGTCTACGATCGCGTCGCCATGCTTAACAGATTCCGGCAGTTCTGGACCAAGGTGATCTCGCCGATCGCCAACCTCTTGCTGAAGCTCGGCGTGAGCGCCGACGCGGTCACACTGGTCGGCACCATCGGTGTCTGCGCCGGTGCGCTGATCTTCTTCCCGCGCGGCCATATCTGGCTGGGCACGGTGGTGATCACCTGTTTCGTCTTCTCCGACCTGATCGACGGCTACATGGCCCGCACCTCGGGCACGTCGTCGAAGTGGGGTTCGTACCTGGACTCCACCCTCGACCGGCTCGGCGACGGCGCGATCTTCGGCGGCCTCGTCCTGTACTACGCGGGCTCGGCCGGCCACTCGCGCTGGATGGCGGCCGTCACGCTGTGGGCCCTGGTGATGGGCGCGACCACGTCGTACGCGCGCGCCAAGGCCGAGAGCCTCGGCCTGCAGGCCAGCGGCGGCCTCGCCGAACGCTCGGACCGGCTGGTCTCGGTGCTCGTGATCGCCTTCTTCTCCGACGTGCTCAACCTGCCGATCCTGCTGAAGATCGTCCTCTGGGCGCTCGCGATCGCCAGTACGATCACCGTCGTCCAGCGCACCCTGAGCGTCCGCAAACAGGTCCTCGCCGACCCCGCCAATGCCGGTCTCGACAAGCCGCCGGCGGCCGGCAACGGTGAGGCCCATCCGCCCGCGACTTCCTGAGCGATGGAGGCTCTTCGGCAGCGCGTGGTCGATCTGGCGTTCGCGCTCGCCTGGGCATTGGTACGACGGTTGCCGGAGCGGGTCGTCACGGCGGTGTTCAACCGGGTCGCCGACTTCGTCGTACGGCGGAACGGGCGCGGCGTGCAGCGCCTTCGCTCGAACCTCGCCGTCGTCCGCCCGACAGCAACGCCGATCGATCTCGACGAGCTGACCGCGGCCGGGATGCGTTCGTACCTGCGCTACTGGCAGGAGGCATTCCGGCTGCCCGATTGGGATGCCGACCGGATCGTCGGCCGCGTCCGGACCGTCAACGAGAAGCTGCTCCGCGACGCTCATGAGGCCGGCCGCGGCGTCATCTGCGCACTCCCGCACCTCGCGAACTACGACCACGCCGGTGCCTGGGCCGGCCAGACCGGGATGCCGGTCTCAACCGTCGCGGAACGCCTGCGACCGGAGTCCCTCTTCGACCGCTTCGTTGCCTACCGCAAGAAGCTCGGCATGGAGGTCCTCCCGCTCACCGGCAGCGACGATCACGTGTTCGGCGTACTGGCGGAACGGCTGCGAGCAGGTGGGTTCGTCTGCCTCGTCGCCGATCGAGATCTGAGCGAGCGCGGCGTACCGGTCACGTTCTTCGGTCGCCAGTCGCGCATGCCCGCCGGCCCGGCCGCGCTGAGCGTCCGCACCGGCGCTCCGCTCATCCCTGCGACGTTGCACTACGACGGCCCCGATCTGGTCATCACGTTCCACGAGACGATCGAGCGCGACGGTGGTCCCGCCACGATGACCCAGCGCTGCGCGGACGCCTTCGCCGAGGGGATCGCCGCGCATCCGCAGGACTGGCACATGCTGCAGCGGATCTTCGTGGACTGATGAAGATCGGCCTGGTCTGCCCCTACTCCCTGGGGACACCGGGGGGAGTGCAGAACCACGTCCGCGATCTCGCCGAGGCCTTGCTGTCCCGCGGCCACGAGGTGTCGGTGCTCGCCCCCGTCGACGAGGGACAGCCCGCTCCGCCGTACGTCGTGAGCGCGGGTCACGCCGTCGGTGTGCCTTACAACGGCTCGGTCGCGCGGGTGACCTTCGGACCCCGTACTGCGGCCCGGGTGCGCGCGTGGCTTGCCGAGGGGGCGTTCGACGTCGTCCACGTGCACGAGCCGACCACACCGAGCGCCTCGATCATCGCGTTGTGGTCCGGCGACGGGCCGTTCGTCGCGACCTTCCACACCTGGCAGGTCCGATCGCGCGCGATGAGCGCGGCGGCCGGGCTGCTCCGGCCGGCGCTGGAGAAGCTCGACGCGCGGATCGCGGTATCGGAGAACGCGCGGTCGATGATGGTGCAGCACATCGGCGGCGAGGCGGTCGTTATCCCGAACGGTCTCTACACGGCCCGCTTCTCCGGCCGGCCGCGACCGGAGTGGCAGGGGGCGGACGGAACGATCAGCTTCCTCGGCCGGATCGACGAACCCCGCAAGGGTCTCGCCGTCCTGCTCGCCGCGGTCCCGCACCTGGTGACCGAGCGCCCCCAGCTCCGGGTGCTGGTCGCCGGTGCCGGGCAGGCTGATGAGGCACGGCGATCACTGCCGCCGTTCTGCCGTGAGAACGTTCTGTTTCTCGGGTCGATCGATGATGCGGCGCGGGCCGACATGTTCGCCGGCTCCGATGTGTACGTGGCGCCGCACACCGGCGGGGAGAGTTTCGGCATCGTGCTGCTCGAGGCGATGGCTTCCGGAGCGCCGGTGCTGGCGAGCGACCTGGCTGCCTTCCGGCAGGTGCTCGACGGTGGACGGCTGGGGGAGTTGTTCGAGCCGGGCAATGCGGCCGCGCTCGCCCGGTCTGCTTCGCGGCTGCTCGGATCGGCCGACGAGCGGTCCAAGCTCCGCGAGGCCGGGCGGAGCGCAGTACGAAGGTATGACTGGGATGCGCTGATCGGTGAGCTCGTAGCCGTCTACGAGCTGGTCGCTCGCCGCCACTGAAGCCTGCCGCTAGCCGCGCGTGCCGCTAGCGGAGGCGGTGCTTGCGGAGGCAGCGGCTAGCGGAGCTCTGCGGCGGTGGTGGCGATGGCGTCCAGGTCGCCCGGGGTCGGGTGCCAGGGGAGCTGCAGCGGGTCGTCCTTGTAGCGGGGGATGACGTGCAGGTGGGTGTGGAACACGCTCTGCCAGGCGTCGGCGCCGATGCAGCTGAGCAGGTTGGCGCCGTCCGCGTCGAGGCGCTCGATGACGCGCGAGACGAGCGACTGGGCGAGCAGGGTCGCCGCGGTGAGATCTTCCGGAGTGCTTTCCCGCAGGTCGTTGGCATGCGCGCGCGGGATCACCAGCAGATGCCCGCGGGTGGCCGGGTTGATGTCCATGAAGGCGATCGCCCGCTCGTTCGACGCCACCTGCTGCGAAGGGATGGTGCCGTCGACGATTCCACAGAAAAGACAGTTCTCACTCATGTCCCCAACCCTAGTGCGGAGGACACGGGTGGAGTGGCTGGCCTAAGCTGCGTTTCGCCCGATCCGATCAGCGACCAGGAGCCTGATGCCCGACGAACTGCTGCGCCCGACCATCGGCGCCGGCGTCGACATGTCCGTGCGTCCCTGGCGGCTGATGTCGCAGGCGTACGTCGCCTTCTTCGGCGGCGTCGTCTCCACGACGGTGATCGCCTTCCTCAACGCGCGCCGGCTCGGTGTCGCTCCGGACAAGCGTCGTCTGATCCTGCTGGCCGGCGCGGTCGGCCTGATCGTGGCCGCGGTCGTCATCGCGCTCGTCGACAACTCCACGCTGAGCGGCGTCCGCGTCGCGATCCGGGTGGTCGCCGTCGTCACCTGCCTCGCTCAGCTCAGGATCCAGCGGCCGATGGACCGTGCTTTCCAGCTTCGCGGCCAGGATTACCGCTCGCTCTGGCTTCCGGGCCTCGCGGCCGTGATCGGCGGCGGCATCGTCGAGGCGCTGTTGCTCGCGGCCGTGGCGGTGGTCCTGTGAACGAGCCGAGCGAGGCGCGGCTGCAGATGGCCGGTCATTGGTTGCAGATCGGTCATCCCGAGCGGACCCTCGACGAACTGCAGGGGCTGTGGGGCGATGCGGCGCTCGACTACCGGGCGTACCTCTTCCGGGGCGCGGCTCTGCACGCATTGGAGCGCAATACCGAAGCTATCGACGTACTGCGTGATGGCTTGTCGCAGTACGGCCAGTCGCCGCTGCTACTCCAGGTGCTTGGTTCGGCCCTTCGAGCTGAGGGGCGTCTGCCAGAGGCCGAGGCGACTTTCCTGCAAGGCCTCAGCATGGATCCGAACGAACCGGATCTGCTGATCGGCTATGCGATGGTCTGTCTCGCCGCTGGGCAGGCCGAGAAGGCTGCCGCGCTGGTGGAGCGCGCTGCCTCGCATGCTCCGGAGAGCGCTGCTGTGTCCGGGGCACGGGCGCAGGTCGCGTTCGCGCTCGGCAAGGACAAGGAGATGTTCCGGCACACCGAGGAAGCGCTCTCCCACGATCCCGAGGATCCGAACGCACGAGCACTGCACGGTACGGCGTCCATGCTCACCGGCGATCCACGGTCGGGATACCGCTCTCTCGCATCCGCCGCCGCAGCTCACCCCGACGACCCGGATCTCCGCGCCGCGGCCCGAAGCGCCAAGCTGGCGAACCACCCGCTGCTCTTGCCGCTCCGCCCGTTCCAACGCTTCAACCCACTCGTGGTCTGGGTGTGCGCGGTCGCCGTGATCTACGGCCTCCGCGCCGCCCACCTAGGAGTAGCCGCCGGCGTGGCAGCGATAGCGTGGTTCGCGTTCTGCGTGTACTCCTGGGTCGCGCCGCCACTAGTACGCCGCTGGATCAACCGAAAGTGGGGCTCATGACAGACCGGATCTCCGCGCTGCGTAAGGCGGTTGAGGCGAACCCGGACGACGTGCTGCTGCGGCTCGTGTTGGCGGAATCCCTCGTCACCGCCGGGGAGACCGAGGCGGCGCTGGATCAGTACGTCGTACTGCTGGACCAGCACGGTGTACCCGATGACCAGTTGGTCGCGGTCGGTGAGTTGGCGGCGGCGAACGGGCGGCTCGCGTTGGTGCGGAGCTGCCTCGAGACGGCGCGTCAAGCCGGAGTCGTCGAAGGCACTGGCCGGCTGCAGCAGTTGGTGGACGAGATGATCACCAGCCGCAGCGGTGTGAAGGTGAAGGTCGGGGCCGAGGTCGGCGAGGACTACGCGAGCGACCTGACTCGCGAGCTGACGACCTTCGACCAGGTCGGTGGGATGGAGGAGATCAAGCGCATCATCCATCGGATGGTGATCCTCCCGTTGAGCCGGCCGGAGCTCTACTCGAAGTACGGGCGTCGGTCGGGTGGCGGCGTGATGCTCTACGGGCCGCCCGGCTGTGGGAAGACGCTGCTGGCCCGCGCGACCGCCGGCGAGTGCGGTCTGCCGTTCGTGAATGTGCGGATCGAGGACGTGATGGATCCGTACCTCGGGGTCTCCGAGCGGAACCTGCATGCCGCATTCGAGCGAGCGCGGGCCAATGCTCCGTGCGTGCTGTTCCTCGACGAGCTGGACGCGCTCGCGTTCGCCCGGCACAAGCACGGCGGTTCGGAATCACGCCGGCTGGTCGACGTACTGCTTCAGGAGCTCGACGCGATCGGTTCCGACAACGACGGTCTGCTCGTCCTCGCGGCAACCAACGCGCCCTGGGATGTTGACGAGGCGATGTTGCGACCGGGGCGGTTCGACCGGGTGATCTTCGTACCGCCGCCCGACGAGCCGGCTCGCGCGGACATCCTCAAGGTGCTGCTGAAGGACGTGCCCGCCGACAAGCTGGACCTCGCCGCCGTCGCCCAGGGCGCCCCGATGTTCAGCGGCGCAGATCTCCGCGCCCTGGTCGAACGCTCGGTCGACCGCGTCATCGACGAAGCCCTCAGCACTGGCGGAGAGCCACCCCTCTCGATGCGCCACCTCACGGAGGCACTCCCGACCGTCAAGCCGTCCACACTCGACTGGCTGCACCGCGTCCGCTCGTACATCGAGTTCGCCAACCAGGCCGAACGCTACGACGACGTGGCCGCCTACCTCCGCACCAAGGACGTCCGCCGCCGCCTCTCCTAGGACGACTTCACTCGGGCAGCCGCTGAGTCAGGCATCGGCTCGTAGCGGGCGAAGGTTCTCGAGAACGAGGCAGCGCCGTGGGAGAGCGATCTCAGGTCGATCGCATAGCGAGTGATCTCGACCTGCGGAACCTCGGCCTTCACCATCGTGCGGTTCTCGCCGACCCGTTCGGTGCCCAGCAGACGGCCCCGCCGCCCGGACAGATCGCTCATCACCGAGCCGACGAGATCATCAGGAACCAGCACCGAGACAAGATCCACCGGCTCCAGCAGATTCACCTTGGTCGCGTTCGCCGCCTCCCGCAGCGCAAGCCCGCCGGCCATCTGGAACGCCATGTCCGACGAGTCGACGCTGTGCGCCTTGCCGTCGAGCAGCGTGACCCGGATGTTCACCACCGGATACCCGGCACCGACTCCGCGCTCCATCTGCGCGCGGACCCCCTTCTCCACACTGGGGATGAACTGCCGCGGCACCGACCCACCAACAACCTTGTCGACGAACTCGAACTCGTTTCCCTCCGGCAGCGGTTCCACCTCGATATCGCAGACGGCGTACTGGCCGTGCCCGCCGGACTGCTTCACATGCCGCCCATGCCCCTTCGCCTTGCCGCCGAACGTCTCCCGCAGCGGCACCCGAAGCTCCACGGTGTCCACCGTCACGCCGTACCGATTGGCCAGTGCATCCAGTACGACGTCCGAGTGCGCCTCGCCCATGCACCAGAGCACGATCTGATGCGTCTCCGGGTTCTGCTCGATCCGCAACGTCGGATCCTCGGCGGCAAGCCGCTGTAGTCCGACCGACAACTTGTCCTCGTCCGTCTTCGCATGAGCCTGTACGGCGACAGGGAGCAGCGGCTCCGGCATGGTCCACGGCTTGAGCAGCAGCGGTTCCGCCTTGTCGGACAAGGTGTCGCCGGTCTCGGCACGGGTCAGCCGGCCGATCGCGCACAGATCACCCGCGACCACGTTCGACGCGGGTCGCTGCTGCTTGCCCAACGGGAACGACAGGGTGCCGATCCGCTCGTCCTCGTCGTGGTCGGCGTGCGTGTTGCCCTCACCGAAGAAGGACGTGAAATGGCCCGACACGTGAACCGTCGTGTCGGGCCTGATGGTGCCGGAGAACACCCGGACCAGGCTGACCCTGCCGACGTACGGGTCCGACGTCGTCTTCACCACCTCGGCGAGCAGCGGCCCGGCCGGGTCGCAGGGCAGCTTCTTCTTCGGTACGCCGTGCGGCGAGAACACCTCCGGCACCGGGTGCTCGGTCGGCGAGGGGAACCCACTCGTCGCGATCTCGAGCAGCTCGAGGGTGCCGACCCCGGTGCCGCTACAGACCGGGATCACCGGGAAGAACGACCCGCGGGCGACCGCTCTCTCGAGGTCCTCGATCAGCACGTCCTGGCCGATCTGCTCACCACCGAGATAGCGCTCCATCAGCGACTCGTCCTCGGACTCCTCGATGATGCCTTCGATCAGGGTGCCGCGCTGTTCCTCGATCTCGTCCGCGTACGACGGGTCGGGATCGTGCGTGGTCCGCTTGCCGTTCTCGTACTTGTACTGCGTCTGGCTCAGCAACCCGACCAGGCCGTCACCGGTCGGCAGGTAGAGCGGCAGAACCTTGTCCCCGAACGCGTTCTGGGCAGCGGAGAGCGCGTTCTGGTAGTTCGCCCGGGCGTGATCGAGCTTGGTGACGACGACCGCACGCGGCATCCCGACCTGGTCGCACTCCTGCCAGAGCGCCTTGGTCGGCTCGTCGACGGATTCGTTCGCCGGGATCACGAACAGAGCGCAGTCCGCCGCTCTCAGCCCGGCCCGGAGTTCGCCGACGAAATCGGCGTACCCAGGGGTGTCGATCAAGTTCACCTTGATGCCGTCGTGGGGGAGCGACGCGAGCGCCAGCCCGACGGACCGCTGCTGCCGGATCTCCGCCTCGTCGCTGTCGCAGACCGTCGTACCGTCGAGCACGGACCCCGGTCTGTTCAGCACCCCGGAGGCGACCAGCAACGCCTCGACGAGGGTGGTCTTGCCGGCACCCGACGGCCCGACAAGCACCACATTACGAATGGCGGCCGGACTGTCCGCACTGGGAGCGGCTCCGGCGCCCTGGGAAGTATTCGCCTTGTCTGCCATGACGTTCCTCCTAGCTAGCCACCATTCCCCCAACCCCCCACCCAGCACAACCCCCGCGTCCGGACTACCGACCCCACCCTCGCCAGCCGCACCCGCGCCAGCCGCACCCCGTCAGTCCCACCTTCGAAGCTCCGGGCGGCGTCCAGCCGGGGCGAACGGGCGACCTTGTGCTCCACCTGACCATTCCAAGGCCGTCGGAATGGTCAGGTGGAGCACAAAGACGAGGGTGCCGCGGCCGGACTGGAGGGTTAGCGGCCGGGGGCGGATGTCGAGGGGATCGGGGTGGTGGGGGTGAGGGCGGTGAGGACGGCTTGGAGGTCGTCGGGGTGTAGGCGAGGTGCCGGCTGTGGGGTCGCTCGCAGTTGTGCGAGTTCGGCGGCGAGGTTCTCGTTGTCGGCGACGTGGCGCGCCAGGTCGAGGCGAAGGTTGACGAGCTCGGCGGCGTGGTCAGCGCGTAGTTGCTGCTCCGTGCGGGCTTGTTCTTCGGCGGCGGTGCGGAGGGCGACGGTTGACTGCTCGGCTGTCTTGAGTGCACGCTCGGCACCGGCGAGTTGATCCGTGAGTGCCAGGCGAGCGGCGGTCTCCCGGGCCTGAGCTGTCTCGGCTGCTCGTAGACGGTCCCGCGCTAGTTCCAGCTCAGCCCTCAGGGCCTCGCGTTCGTGATGGGCGGCGTCTCGCTCGGTTGAAGCTCGCTCAGCTAGTACTGCGGTGTCGCGCGACTCCTTCTCGGCAGCCGCGACCCGCTGCTCGAGCCGCTCGGCGAGTAGCTCAGTACGGCGCTGGGCAGCGGTCGCCTGGTCAGCCTCGTGGCGAGCGGCACCCAAAGCTTCTGTGGCTTGCAGAGCTTGGCGTGCTGCCGCGTTGGCGCGGTCAACGGCTTCGGTGCGTTCCTTGGCAGCTCTCTCGGCAGCGGCTGCACTCTGCCGAGCTCTGCTCTCCGCCTGTTCACGTGCTTCCTCGGCAGCGAGCCGGGTGCGCTCCGCTTCTGCCACCTGGGCGTGCGCGGTCTCAACCGCCGCAACCGCCGCAGCCTCGACCTCATCCAGTCTGGTGGTCACCGCAGTCAGCGCAGCAGTCAGCGCATCAACAGGACCTCGTACTGCGTCCAGCTGGTCTCGCAGCCGCTCTGCGTCCAGCCGGAACGTGCTGCTCCCGGCATCCAGTCCCAGCGCTCCCAGAGCCTCCCGCTCAGCCCGGGCCATCTGCGAACAAGTCCGTCCGCCTTCCCAGCGGGTGTCCCGGCAAAAACTCCGCGGCCGCCCGCCCTGCGTTCCAGGCACCGGCAACTCAGCCCGGCATTTGCTGTATCCACATCGCCCAGCATCAATTTCCACGCTCCGAAGCGTAGGAGTTAGCAGTTACAAAACTGAATAACCGGTACGGCGTTTCCAAAACCAAACCATAAACCCACGAAACCAGCGTTTCGTTGGCGCGACGGCGCGGCAACCCGAAACGGGCAACCCAGCAGGGAAGATCGCCCCATGGACGATCGCCCCGAGGACTTCGCAGGAGATGCACTCGCCGTGCTCGAGGCGGCCGGCATGCGGGCCCCCAAAGCCGGACCGAGGCCAGGAGGACCGGGTGGACCGGGGTCTGGTGGACCGGGCGAGCTGGTTGCGGGTGGGGATGGGGTTTGGCCGGGGGTTGAGGACGGCGCGGCGTTGCAGCGGCTGGTGATGGAGTGGTTGAGTCAGTACTCCAACCAAGGCACTCGGCAGACCTACGCCTACGCGCTCGGGCTCCCGCAGGAGTGGGCGATCTGGAGTCCGCCGCCGACGCACGTAGTACGGAAGAGTCCTCCAGCGGCAAGCAGTGGAGTATTGCATGAGCTGGCCTGGTTCAGGTGGTGTGCGGCGAGAGCAATGGATCCACGGGAAGCAACCGGTACGCACGTGAAGGCCTGGCTGCATTCGCTTGAAGCAGCAGGTGCCAGCAAGCGCACCAGGCAGCGCATGCTTTCCACGCTCTCCGCCTTCTACGCCTACCTCACAGAGCTCGGTGCAGTCCCAGCAAACCCAGCCGCGCTCAACCGCACCCGCCTAGGCCTCAACCGCAGCGCCCGCGACGCCTCACCCACCATCCGCCTCACCGCAACCCAACTGAAAGCCCTGCTGGACGCAGCAGCTCAGCTCCCCAACAAGACGCGCCACCGCAGCCTGTACGCCGCCCGCGCGGTCGCCGTAGTCGCTCTACTCACCCTAGGCCTCCGGATCTCAGAGCTGGTCGGCCTGGACCGCGACAACCTCATGGTCTCCGGCGGCGAACCCATGCTGCGGGTACTAGGCAAGGGAGGAATCCACCGCGAGGTCTACCTCACCGCACTAGCCAGCACAGCACTAGAGAACTACCTAGCCGAGCGCGATCGCACAGCCCAAGCCACGGCACCCGCAGTACGGGGCCGAACGAATGCCAGCACCAGCCCGCTGATAGCAACTCGCGAGGGCACCCGTTGCTCCCGCTTCGACCTCAACGCCCTGCTCCGCCGCATCGCAGTACAGGCTGGACCAGCTCTGCAGGACGTAGCCGACCGCGTTCACCCGCACGCCCTCCGCCATGCCTACGTGACGATCGCACTGGAGCAAGAGGCCCGGATCCAGCACATCCAGGCCGACGTCGGTCACGCCAGCATCGCCACTACTCAGTACTACGACCGCAACCGCCGGACCCGCGAAACCACCGCAGCGGACCTCGTCGAGGCGGCGATCCGGGCAGCCGACTCTGCGCCTTCGGCCTGAACCGCCGGTCGTGGGCCCGTCGGACCCCAGGTCTCGATACTGTCGCCGCATGCGTAGGGGATTCATGACCGCCGTCTCGGCGGCTTTCGCCGGCCTGGTGCTCGCCGGTTTCGCAAGCGCCGCACCGGCAGCGGCCGCACCGGGCGAAACGGGCGAGGCGGGTGATGTCGTACGGAATCTGCAGATCGACTACAACGTCACGGCCGACGGCGTCCTGAAGGTCAAGGAGACGATCGCCTACCACTTCGGCAGCTCCGGCCGGCACGGCATCTACCGCAACCTGATCACCCGCGAGGCCTGGGTCGACGACAAGTCGAAGGACCAGAAGTACGAGATCTCGAACATCGGGGTCGACAGCCCCACGCACGCGCCGGACACCTTCGACACCACCACGAACAAGTCGAACGGCCAGCGCGACCAGAGCATCCAGATCAAGATCGGCGACCCCAACAGCACGATCACCGGCACCGAGGCGACGTACGTCATCACGTACGACGTACGCGGCGCGCTCCGGCATTTCGCCGACCACAGCGAGCTCTACTGGGATGCCACCGGCAACGGCTGGACCGCGCCGCTCGCCAAGGTCACCGTGAACGCGACCGTCCCGCAGGGCGTTCAGAACGTGACCTGCTCCGCGGGGCCGGCCGGTTCCCAGGCGAAGTGCCAGCAGGCGTCGGTCGCCAACGGACGGGCAACCTTCACCCAGGCCAACATCCCCGTCGGCCAGCAACTCACCATCGTCGCGGGGATCGAGGCGGGCGCGGTCAAGAACGACAGCCCGATCGTGGTCGACCCGCCCAGCCTGCTCGAACGCCTCGGTCTCAAGGTCCGCGATCTGATCATCGCCGGCCTGGTCTCGTTCGTCGCCGTCCTCGGCGGAGTGCTCTACCGGATCTTCGGCGGCAAGGACGAGCGGTTCGCCGGTCTGCCGCCGGGCACCTTCCCGCCGAGCGGCATGAACGCGGCGACAGTCAAGGACGATCTGAAGGAGAGCCAGCTGCCGGTCGCGTTCTCGCCGCCGAAGATCCCGGTCGCCGAAGGCGGTCTGCTGATCGACGCGGTGGCGAACACGACCGAGACCGCGGCCACCCTGATCGACCTCGCCGTGCGTGGCGGCGTACGGATCGACAACACCGGCGCTGAGCAGAAGGCCGTGCTCCTCAACCCGGCCGTCGCCACCGCACCTCACGAACAGATCTTGATGCAAGGCTTGTTCCCCGGCCTGCAACCAGGTTCCGAGATCACCCTTGAGCGGCGCGGTGTCGGCGACACGTCGATGCGCCAGGCGCACGACGCGATGATCAACCAGCTCCGCGAGCAGATCAAACAGCGCAACTGGTACGTGCGGTTGCCGCGCGCAGGTGGTGGTTCCAGCGTCGGTGGTGGCGCGCTGGGCGGCTGCCTGGCGGTGGTCGCGCTGGCAGTCGTCGGCTCCGGCGTCGTCGGGACCGGCGTCTCTGCTGCCTCGGGCAACATCGGCCGCGCGATCACCTTCCTGGTCCCGGCGGTCTTCGTGATCTTCGGCTTCGCGCTGTGGCTCGGCAAGCGGGGCAAAGGCAAGCGGAACCCGGCGGGCCGGGCAGTCACCGACCAGCTGGTCGGGTTCCGGACCTATCTCGCGACGGCCGAGGCCGATCAGCTGAAGTTCGAGGAGGGCGAGGACATCTTCAGCAAGTACTTGCCCTGGGCCATCGCTTTCGAACTCGCCGATCGCTGGCAGCGGGTCTGCGCCCAGCTGGTCGCGGCCGGGCGGATCCCGGCCGACCCCTACTGGTATGCCGGTCCTTCGTACTACAACTCAGGATTCGCGGCCGGCAACATCAGTCAGACCGTGGCGCACACCTTCGACCCACCACCGGCTCCGGCCGGCAGTGGCGGAGGCGGCGGCAGCTCCTCCGGCTTCAGCGGTGGCAGCTCCGGCGGCGGTGGTGGCGGCGGAGGCGGCGGTTCCTGGTAACTCCTCCGGTCAGACCTTGCCGCCGGCGGCGGCCGGTGCGGTCGGGTCGGACTCGTTCGGGCCGGAGACCTCGCGGGCCAGGAAGTCCTCGAGGTGGAAGAGGTTGTCGCCGGCCCGCTTCGCGACGTTGACGAGCGTCGTCATCGCGGAGACCTCCTCGACCTGCTCCTTGAGGAACCACTGCATGAACTGCTCGCCGACGTAGTCACCGTCGTCGCGGGCGGTCCGGGCCAGGGTCTCGATCTGCTTGGTGACCGTGATCTCCTGCTGCAGCGCGAGTTCCAGCGGCTCGAGCGCGGACTTGAAGTCGTTCACGACCTCGCCGACCGCGGGGATGTGCGGCCGGATGTCCATGTCCAGCAGGTACTGGACCATCATCATCGCGTGGTTGCGCTCTTCCAGGGACTGCTTGTAGAAGTGCGTGGCGAGCTGCGGGAGGTCCTGGTCGTCGTACCAGACCGCGACCGCCGTGTACTGCTGGGAGGCCGTGAATTCGTTGCGGATCTGTTCTTGAAGGAGTTTCGCGTACGTGCTCATACGGGCAATCTAGTGCTCTTGCAGAGAATTCTCACCGTTGGCGAGGCTGGCCTAACGGCGTGTCATGTCAGCCCGGCAACGTGCGACCGGATCGCAGGCAGATTGCCGAGCGGCGCGAAGTACCCGCTCACGCCGTGGTCGAAAGTGATCGCCGCGATCCCTTGCTGCAGCCAGACCGGAGCCTGTACGACGGCGTCGGCCGGCGTCAGTGCGAGCACCAGAACCTCCTCGTCCGGCTCCGCCAGCCCGTTCTCCACCGCGAACGTCCGGGCCCGCTCCGCCGTCGTGAAAGCCATCAGAAAAGGCTGATCCGCGTGCACTCCGACGAACGGCTGCGGGTTGTCCGGCTCACCGCGCTGGACGAACCACCAGCGCTCCAGCGAGAACGTTGCCTTCCACAACTTCTCCTGGTTCTCGGTGTTCGGGTCGGCCGCCACGGCCTCGGCGAGAGTGTCAGTTGCTGAGGTCATAACTCCAAAGGTACGACCTCACCGGTTCCCCAGCCGAACTGTCTCGGTGCCCGCACCAGGCAATGTGATGGTGATCTCGTGCCCCTCGACCACGAGTTCGATGCCTTCCGCGAAAGCGGCCGGCGGCAGGGCGTCGCGGGTCAGCAACACGGCGTACACGAGGACCACGGGTTCACCGTTGTGGGCTGCTGTCAGGTACGGCGTAGCCGAGTGCGCCCCGAACGGATTCGCCCCCAGATCACGGTGCACGCCCGCTTCGTCGTACCCGTGCAAGCTCACGACCGCCGACATCAGCCCGTCGGCATTCCGCGCGGACGCCCACCCCCCGCCAGCCGTTGCCGAAGGCAAGGAGTCGCCGGCCACCGCGAAGCCACCGCTGCGGACGAGCGCTCCGGCGGGTCCGTCGACGAGCGAGCAGCGGATCTCCCAGCCGCCGTGGACGACCGACGCGGTCTCGATCGGCCACGGACCGTCCTCGCCGAGCCACGCGTTGTGCCACGAAGAAGCCGACCGCGCCCCGATCGACAGCCGCCGGATCCGCCCACGCGAGGACGTCCGGCCCTGCCCGTCGACCAACGCGATCAGGTTGTCGATCCGCGGCGACGAGTCGGTCAGATCAGGCCCGGCATGATTGGCGAACGCCAGCCGGTCGTAGTGCGGATCACCCGCCGGCTCGGCTCCTTCAGGCGCAGCCAGGGGAGCGTGGTCGGCGCCGTGATTGACCAGCCGCACCAGCTGATCGTGCCGGCTGGCGTGCACGATCCACCCCGGTGCCGCCATCGAGCGAACCTGGTCGGCCTCGTCGAGCGGCACGGTCTCCTCGGGATCGCTCCACACCGGGTGCTCCGGCGGCAGCAGCAACCCGATGAACCCCTTGCTCGCCCAATACGGCGAGCCTGGCCCGGAGTACGGCTGTGTCGTCGGCAGGAACGTGTCGTACCACCCGAGCGTCAGCAGTCCGCGCTCATCAGGCACGCCGTGCTGCACGAAATGCCGCGCGATCCCGGAGCAAAGGCGCCGCGTCTGTCCCGGGCTCAGCGGTGACGCGTCGAGGATCTGGCCCATCCAGTACGGCGCGGCGGCGGCCATCCGGTACGTCAGCGAGCGCCCCTGGTAGATCGGTGCGCCGTCGTTGCCGACCAGATGCACCGCGTCCTCGAGGAACAACGAGAGCCGCTCGCGGTAGACCTTCAGGCGGTCCTCGTACTCCGTACCAGGGCTCGCCGCCGCCATCCGGGCCCAGAGACCCGGGTAGAGGTGCATCGCCCAGCCGATGTAGTTGTCGAAGTTCTGGCCGTCGCCATCGGAGTACCAGCCGTCGCCGACGTACCAGTCCTCGATCCGGTCCAGCCCGCCCTCGATGTCCTCCTTCGAGTACGGCGCTCCCACGCTCGCCAGGAACTGCTCGCTGACGACCTGGAAGAGGCGCCAGTTGTTGTCGTGGGTGGCGGACCCGATGAACCCGCCGAGCCAGTCGGCCACGTGGCCCTGCGCGCGGGTGTCCAGGCGATCCCAGATCCACTCGCGGGACTCGTGCAGCGCGACCGCGATCGCCGCCGCCTCGACCATCTGCTGCGAACGGGGTGTCAGCCGCAGCCACGCCTCGGGGTGATCGGGGTTCGCGCCGTTCGCGACACCTCGCGCGTACCGCTCGATCAGCTTCTCGCAGCCCTTGCCGCGGACGCCGGCGATCCGGAACGCCGCGAGCATGAACGAGCGCGCGAAGCCCTCGAGCTCATCGGAGTCGGTACCGGACCGGCTGGGCCGCCCAGGAATGACGAGGCGGGCCGCGCCGGGGGAGGTGTAGGGGATCAGGGAGTCGAGCAAGTGATCCGCGAGTGCCTCCCAGTGCGCCCGGACCCAGCCTGTCTGGCGGGACAGCACCCGGTCGGTGGCAGGAAGTACTAGGCGCGTCATGCGATCCTCCGGTAATCGGCGGCGGTGATCGAATGTTGCAGGGGAGTGCCGGCGGCGAAGCGTTCCACCTCGCCGACCGCCAGTTCGCCCAGCCGGGCGACCTCGTTGCCGACGGCACCGGCCAGGTGCGGCGTGAGGAACACGTTCGGCAGGTCGAGCAGCGGCGAGTCCGGCGGCAATGGCTCGGGGTCCGTGACGTCCAGGACCGCGTCGATCCGGCCCGAGCGGCACTCCTTCTCGAGCGCCGCGGCGTCGATGATCCGGCCGCGCGACGTGTTGATCAGCACCGAGCCGTCCTGCAGCAGCCCGAGCAGCCGCGCGTCGACCATCCCAACCGTCTCGGGCAGCAGCGGCGCGTGCACGCTCAGGATGTCGCTTCGGGTGAACAGCGTGTCCAGGTCGACCAGCTCGGTGCCCATCTCAGCAGCCTCAGCCGCGGTCAGGTACGGATCACTGATCAGTACCTCGAGGTCGAAGGCGCGCAGCCGCTCGGCGACCATCCGGCCGATCCGCGAGGCGCCGAGCAACCCGACCGTGCTGCCATAGCTGCCCGGGATGAAGCTCGGGTCCGGCTTGCGCCGGGACAGCTTGTACTCCGCGCTGAGCCGGAACGCCCGCTTGCCGCTCAGCACGATGGTCGCGACCGTGAACTCCGCGACCGGCAGCGCGTTCGCCACCACCGCGGACGAGACCTGGATCCCACGATCGAACACGGCCGGATCCACGAACCCCTTCACCGACCCGGCCGCATGAATGATCGCCCGCAACTTCGGCGCCGCCGCCAGTACGTCGGGAGTGATCGCCGGGCATCCCCACCCCGTCAACAACACCTCGACCTCCCCGAGCTTGTCGCGGATCGCGGCATCCCCGAGGAACGTGTTGCTCTCGGGCGCCGCTCCCGGGCCGACGGGGAGGATCTCGGCGACGCGGTCGAGCCGGGCGCGGACCTGGGGGACCAGGACGCGGACCCGGCTGGACTCGTTCATCGCCAGCATCACCTTCGGCCGGGCGGCCGGCGGCTCGGCGGACGGGACGGTGAGGGCGGAATCTGGTTCGGTGCGCACAGGAGTACGCTAGCAAGCGCTTTCCGAAGCCGCTCGCCCTGTCCGCGTCCCGCCCGCGCCGGGTCCGCCGCGGACGGCGTACGGAAACTTTCCCGGAGCCGGAATGACGGCCCGCCCCCGAGACGTTGAACCCCGAGAAGGC
Source organism: Kribbella sp. NPDC006257 (assembly GCF_040613535.1). Taxonomy (NCBI): domain Bacteria; kingdom Bacillati; phylum Actinomycetota; class Actinomycetes; order Propionibacteriales; family Kribbellaceae; genus Kribbella; species Kribbella sp. NPDC006257. The sequence goes on along the minus strand of NZ_JBEXSJ010000003.1, from coordinate 287,114 downwards.
AGGATAGACAGAGCCGACCCGCCTGAAGGCCACTGAGAAGGAGACGACGATGCTGCGACCGGACGACCTCTACGAGATCGTCGACGAGTCGGTGGCGACCGGCCCGGCGGCTGCGCCGAAGGTGCTGGTGCACTCCATGGACGGGTTCATGGACGCCGGGCAGGCGGGGCGGGTCACCGCCGACCACCTGCTCGAAGTACTGGAGAACCGTCTGCTGGCGCGATTCGACGTCGACCTGCTGCACGACTACCGGGCCCGCCGCCCCGAGGTGACGTTCGCCGAGGACCGGTTCATCGACTACAGCCCGCCGCAGTTGTCCTTGCACCTGATGAAGGACGACGCCGGGGTGGAGTTCCTGCTGCTGGAGGGCGTCGAGCCCGACAACCACTGGAACCGCTTCGCCGGCGCGGTGCGGCAGCTGATCGAGCGCTACAACGTGACGCTGACCATCGGCGTACACGGCATCCCGATGGGCGTCCCGCACACCCGCCCGCTCGGCATGACCTCGCATGCGACCCGCCCCGAGCTGATCACCCGCTCGAACATCTGGGACGGCGAGATGCGCCTCCCGGCGAGCGCGGCGACGATGCTGCAGGTCCGCCTCGGCGAGGCCGGCAAGGACGCGATGGGCTTCGCTGTCCACGTCCCGCACTACCTGGCCGAGAACCGCTTCCCCGGCGCGGCCTTGGCTCTCGTCCACGCCATCTCCGCCGCGACCGGCCTGCTGCTCCCTAGCAAGGCGCTCCTCGACGAGGCAGCGATCACCGGCCGCATGGTCGACGAACAGGTCGAGGCCTCCGACGAGGCAGCCGCAGTCGTCAACGCCCTCGAAACCCAGTACGACGCCGCCGAAGGCTCCGTAACCCGAGGCAGCCTCCTGGCCGGCGCCACCCCCTCCGCCGAAGAACTAGGCGCCGAGGTCGAGCAGTTCCTCGCAGAACTGAACCGCGAAGACGACAACTAACCCGTACGCCGTAACGCAGGCCGGCCGGACTCCCCAAGGAGCCCGGCCGACCTGCATGTCAGGATGAGGCATGCCTGAGTCGTTGGAGGATTTGGTCGAGTTGCTCGACCTGGACACGATCGACGCCGACCTCTACCGGGGCCGGCAGCCGCAGACGTCGGCGCAGCGGGTGTTCGGGGGACAGGTGCTCGGTCAGGCCCTGGTCGCGGCGAGCGACACGGTCGACCCCGAGCGCGTCGTGCACTCGTTGCACGGCTACTTCCTGCGGCCGGGCGACACCGGCGTACCGATCGAGTACCACGTCGAGCGGATCAAGGACGGCAAGGCGTTCAGCAGTCGCCGGGTGGTGGCGTCGCAGCACGAGAAGACGATCTTCTACATGTCGACGTCGTACCAGCAGCCCGAGCCGGGGCTGGATCACTCCGACCCGATGCCGACCGACCTGGTCGAGCCGGAGGATGCGCCGACGCTGGCCTCGGTGTTCGAGCAGGCATCGGGGCGGAAGGCCGAGGACTGGAACAAGGAGTGGGCCGCGCTCGACGTACGGCTGGCCGGTCTGAGTGGGCGGCAGTTCTGGATCCGTGCCGCAGGCAAGCTTCCCGACGAACCGGCCTTGCATGCTTGCGTTCTGGCGTATGCGAGTGATCTGACGTTGCTTGGGGCAAGCTTGTTACCGCATGGGATCATCATCGGCGACCGGCGGATCCAGCCCGCGTCGCTGGATCACGCTCTCTGGTTCCACCGGCCGTTCCGGGCCGACGAGTGGCTGCTCTACGACCAGGCTTCACCGTCGGCTTCGGGGGCGCGTGGTTTCGCGACCGGGAGACTCTTCAGGCAGGACGGCCGGCTGATCGCGTCGGTCGCGCAGGAGGGGCTGATCCGGCCCATTGGCCTCGACCTGGATTGATGGGTTCTGCTACGTTTGGCGACATGATCAAGCGCGCAGTGGTGACGACGACGCCGAGGAACGTCCCGGCGCGCTGACAGCTGACTGTCAAAACACTGACAGCTTTTACCAGGCCCGGGGCGAGTGCCCCGGGGCTTCGCCATGTGGACACTCGCCTCACTCATCTGAGGAGTTCACACCATGTACGACCACCGCAAACTAGGCCGCGAGCTGGGCATCTTCGACTCCGACCCGCTGATCGGCGCGGGTCTGCCGTACTGGCTGCCCGCCGGTGCCGCGATCCGCCAGGCACTCGAGCGCTACATCGCCGACGTGGAACGAAGAGCCGGCTACCAGCAGGTGTACTCGCCGGTGCTCGGGAAGCGCGAGCTTTATGAGATCTCGGGCCACTGGTCGAAGTACAGCGAAGACATGTACCCACCGATGGACATCGGCGAGGAACAGCTCGTACTCCGGCCGAGCCTGTGCCCGCACCACGCGCTGATGTACCGATCCCGCTCGCACAGCTACCGCGAACTCCCGCTCCGCATGTCGGAGATCGGCGGGATGTATCGCTCGGAACTGTCCGGCGTACTGGGTGGCCTGACCAGAGTCCGCGCGATCCAGCTCAACGACGGCCACATCTTCTGCAGCCTCGACCAGGTCGCGGGGGAGGCCCGTGCCGCACTCGACCTCATCAACCAGGCCCACCACGACATGGGCATCAGCGCCTCCCGCTACCTGCTGTCCCTCCCTGCCGAGGACGCCCGCTTCGGTTCGCCGGACAGCAAGTACGTCGGTGACGCAGACAGCTGGGCCCTCGCGGCCTCGCTGCTCCGGGACGTCCTGGACGGCGCAGGCATCGCGTACGACGAGGCGCCCGGCGAGGCAGCCTTCTACGGCCCCAAGATCGACATCCAGATCGAGGACCACGCCGGCCGCGAGTCCACCCTCTCCACCATCCAGATCGACTTCCACCAGCCGGAGCGCTTCGACCTCGAGTACATCGGTGCCGACGGCAACAAACACCGCCCGGTGATGATCCACCGTTCCATCATCGGCAGCATCGAACGCGCCGTAGCCCACCTCATCGAAGTCCACGGCGCCGCCTTCCCCGCCTGGCTCGCCCCGGTCCAACTCGTCGTACTGCCCATCTCCTCCGCCGAAGAGAAGGTGGCTTCCGACGTCCTCCGTCAAGCGGTTGCCCTGGGCATCCGAGCCGAGATCGCGTACGCCGACGAAGGCACCCTCAACGCCCGGATCCGCGAGAACCGCCACGCCCCGTACCAAGCCGTCATCGGCCCCCGCGAAGCCGCCGCCCACCAACTAGCCATCCGCGAACGCTCCGGCACCAAACACCCCGCGGCCCCCATCAAGGAGGTCCTCGACCGAATTGCTGCGGAGATCAGGTGAAACTGTCCTGCGCATAGGAGGCGAACGCGTCGCGATCATGCTGCCCCGTCTTGGTCAGCAGATTCGCGACGTGCTTCTCCACCGTCCGCGGCGAAATATGCAACCGCTTGGCAATCCCCTTGTTAGGAATCCGCTGCGCCAGCAACCGCCCCACCTCCAACTCCCGCACCGTAACCCCCAACTTCCGCAAATCCGAAGGCACCGCCTCATCCCCCGTACGCCGCTGCCGCACCGGCGCCCCCATACCCCGCAACAACCCCCGGCAAGCACTGGCCACCGCCGGAATATTGTTGGACTGGAAGTACTCCTCAGCCTCCCGAGCCCACATCACCGGCTCCCCCCACCCATCCTCGAACGCGGCTTGAATCACCAGCCGTAAAGCCAAATGCCGCCCAAGCGGATAAATCTCGGCAGCCTCCAACGCAACCTCAGCCGCCCGCGTAGCCCCCTCCACATCCCCATCACGACCGAGCAACACAGCATGCGCGAATTGCGCGAACTGCGCGTTCCACCGAGTCCTGCTCGCACTCCGCTCGGCGACGGCGCGGTAGTGCTGCCAGCCGTTGCGGTGCTCGAGTACGCCGATCAGCAGGATCAGCCCGTTCTTCCCGAAGTCGATCGCGGTCGGATTCTCGAGGTCGAGAGCAATGGCCTGGGCGAATTCCTGATCGGCACGATCCGAGTCCTCCTCCAGGAGCGAGCAGACCGCGCGGGCGAGACCGTAGGACGCCAACTGGTTTCCGGGCGCCGACCGATTCTCTCCGGTGAGGTCCTCGAGCGCCTTCTCCATCCCCGCGCGGTCGCCTTTGTGAGCTGCGTAGATGCTCTGGGCCAAATGGAGAGGGGGTAGCGCGCGGCCGAGCTTCAGCTTGATCGCAGTGGTCAGGCTCTCGTCGAGTTCGCGCCGGGCAGCATCGATTTCGCTTCGTTGAATCAGTTGGACAGCAAGCCTCGCAGATGCCTCATAAGCCATCGGCAGGGCGCCGATCCGCAGGGCGCTGTCGCGGGCTGCGCGCAGGGCTGCGGTCTCGCCCGTGCGCATACACAACGCAATAGCGAGGAACATCTCGGAGTAGATCCGGAAGTTGTGAAGGTGGTTGTCGTAGGCAACCCTGCGGGCTTCTTCGAAGTAGAGGTTGGCTTGCTCTTCGTCGCGATCCCGGACGAAGTAGCCGAGCAGCTGGAGAGCGTCGCACAGCACGATCGGCAGCCCGGCTTGCTGAGCTGCCGCGACGGCGCGCTCCGCCAGCGCAGTAGCGGCCTCCAGCCGATCCGGATTCGGCCTGCCTGCCTCGATATAGGCACCGATGACATCGACCTGTGCCGACTCCGCGGGGGCCGGCTGCGGCCCGAGCAGGCCGCGCGCGGTGGTGATCCGCTCGACTGCTCTGTCCTGATCGCCGGCCAGGTGAGCCGCATTGGCGAACTGAGCATGCAGAACGGCCTGCCGCCCGGCCGGCAAACCGGCGGCGGTCAATTCTTCCAGCATCTTCTCCAGCGCGGGGATCCGGGTGAAGTCTCCGGAGTCGGTCACGGCGGGAAGCAAGTCGCCGAGTAGGTCTGCTCGGTGGCCAGGATCGCTGCCAGGATCGAGGTCAGCGTGGACGAGCAGAGTGACCGCGGACCGAAGCGCGCCGGTCGCGAGAGCGCGGCGGCCTGCCTCGGCGTACAGCTGCGAAGCCTTGGTGAGTTCTCCTGCGTGTTCGCGGAGCTCTGCCGACCGCGCGCACCATTCGCCCGGCAGATCGGGGTAGTGCTCCGCAATCGCCGTCGCGACTGCGGAGGAGTAACTTGCTCGCTCGCTCGGGGTCAGCTCGGAGAGCAACGCCTCAGCCGTCAGCGGATGCCTGAAGGAGTACCAGCCGGGGCTGCCCGGCTGGATCATCCGGGAGGCGACGCCTGCGTTGACGATCGTCAGAATCTCCTGGGCGGTGGATCCGGCCGCCTGCTCCAGCAGGGTCAAGGGAAAGCGTTGACCTATCACTGCGGCGATACTCAGGATCGTCCGTCCGTTGGATCCGAGCCGCTCGGTCCGCCGACTGACACTGCGGGCGACGTTGAGCGGCACGGCCGAGCCGGACGAGTCGTCGAAGCCTTGCCGGCTGATGGAATGGACCAGTTCCTCGATGATGAAGGGATTCCCGGCGCTGTCCCTGGCAAGCCGGTCGAGGACGGTCGACTGGACTTCGGCAGGACGGATGTCGAGCCGGTTGGAGGCCAGTTGCCGGATCTGCTCGCGGTCCAACGGCGGGGGCTCAACTACCGTCGCCAGGCCCTGTCGTACGGCAGCCGCTGCAAGCTCGCTCGCGGTACAGGGTTCTGATCTGGTGGCGAGCAGAAGGGTGACCGGAGCGCCTTCGAGATTGTCGATCAAGTACTCGACGATGGCCAGGGTCTCCGCGTCGGCGTCGTGCAGGTCGTCCAGCACCAGCAGGCAGCCGCGCCGATCACCGACCATCGTGAGCAGACGCAAGAGGGCCTCAGCGACGATGACAGGAGAACTGACCGACGGGCCAATGGGATCGGACAGGCCGGGGATCAGTCCGCCGAGAACAGCTCCGTAGGTGCCGAGTGACTCCAACTCAGCGAGGATGCCGGTCCGCGACAAAGCCTGTAATGCCTCGATCAGTGGCCGATAGGGAACGATCGGTCCGACTGTGCTGACTCGGCCGCGAGCGGTGATGATGCCACGTTCGGCGGCGAGCCTGACGGCTTCAGTTGCGAGCCTGGTCTTGCCGATCCCAGGCTCGCCGATCAGGAAGATCGCACTGGCTGTGCCGCTCTGGGCAGCGGTCAGAGCGGCCCGGAGCTTCTCTATCTCACTTTCCCGCCCTACCAGCCCGTCATCGCCCATGACGCCGTACTGTAGTCGCCGCATCGGCAAGAAGTTAGGAGAGCGGATCTGTCAGACGCCCGCGGCCAGGGTGGTCCAGGTGGGACAGATGGTGCTGTCTGCGAGGGCGACGAATGTCCCGAGGGCGACGCCGGTCAAGGCGAGCGCCCGGGCCGTGTGCCGGGATGCCTTCGGTAAGACGGGCGGGCCGATCGGGTCGATCAGGTCGTCGTGGTCCGGGTCGCGGGCCTCGGGGCGATCAGGTGTTTCCATGGTGGTGCTCCACTTCTGGGATCGGGCGGATCGCGTGGAGGCGTGACCGGTTCGCAGTGGGGCCCCCAGCGGATGGGCTGTGCTCCGGTTGAGGACAGCTTGGCTACATCATGAGCCCTGAAGTGCTGCCAGACGAGCGAATCCAGCGTGCCGCTCTTCACGCCGGAAGCAAGCGTTTGAACCCTAAAGCGGTCTAGCGAGGAGCTAGTTGGCCGATCAGGTGGGTGGTGGAGTGGTCGTCGTTGTAGAGGGCGAAGTCTGTCGCGGTCCCGTTGGAGCGGTGGGCGAAGAGGACGCGGGACGGGAGCAGGAGGGGTTTGCGGAAATCTACGCGGACGGTGAAGGCGTCAGGGAGGCCGGAGGTGCGCTGGATGGAGGCGAGGGCGGCGGCTTTGGCCCACATGCCGTGGGCGATCTGGCGGGGGAATCCGAACGCCTGGGCGGAGAGCTTCCAGAGGTGGATGGGGTTGCGGTCGCCCGAGGCGGCGGCGTACCGGCGGCCCAGGTTCGCGCGGAGATCCCAGAGCGCGTTGGCTTCCAGGGAAGGGTCCGGCAGCAGGTCGGTGTGCGCGGTCGGCGTACCGGCTGATCGGCTCAGCAGCGAGGTCGAGTCCGTCCAGACCACCTCGTCGTCGACGCTGACCGCACTGAGGATGTCGAAGACGGTGCCCTTCGGGTGCGGGCGTTCCGGCGTGCTGTGCACCGAGATCGACAGCTCGGCGTGCATCGGGATCGGCTTCAGCTGGGTGATCGTGTTCGACAGATGCACGATCCCCATCGGCTTGTACGGGAACGACGGATCGGACATCAGATCCAGGTGCAACGGAAACGCGAGCACATGCGGGTAAGTGACCGGCAACGCAGGTCCAGCAGCAAAACCAGTCACCTCCCGGTACGCCGTGAGGTGGTCCTGATCGACAAGAGCACGCGGCAGCTCGAGCGTCAGCCCATCCAGATCCGGCTCGTACTCCGCTTTGCGCAGCGTCGCCTTCACCGTCCGGGCGTAGAGCGACCCGAGCCCGGGCGAATCGTCGTACCGGCGGGTCGGCATCTCAGGCTCCGAGGAGACTCTGGCCGCAGACGCGGACCACGTTGGCGGTGACGCCCGCGGAGGCCGGATCGGCGAACCAGGCGATCGTCTCGGCCACGTCGATCGGCAGACCGCCCTGCTGCAAGGAGTTCAGCCGACGCCCGACCTCGCGGATCATGAACGGCACCCGGGCGGTCATCTCGGTCTCGATGAACCCCGGCGCGACCGCGTTGATCCGGATCTGCCGTTCACCGAGCCGCGGCGCGAGCGCCTGGACCAGCCCGATCACGCCGGCCTTGGACGTGGCGTAGTTGGTCTGCCCGTTGTTCCCCGCGATCCCGGCGATCGACGAGACGCCGATGACGGACGCCCCGTCGGACAGCGCGCCCGACTCGAGCAGATGCGTCGTGATCCGCTCCGGAGCGCGCAGGTTCACATCCAGCACGGCGTCCCACACGTCGGTCCGCATGTTCGCGAGCCGCTTGTCCCGGGTGATTCCGGCGTTGTGGACAACGATGTCGAGGCCTTCCTCGGAGGCGGCCGCGATCCGTTGTGGTGCGTCGATCGCGGTCACGTCGAGGAGCAGCTCGCTGCCGCCGATCGAGGACATCACCTTGCGCAGGTAGTTCGCGTTCTGCGGTACGTCGACGCCGATCACCTTCGCGCCGTCGCGGGCCAGGGTCTCCGCGATCGAGGCGCCGATCCCACGGGCGGCCCCGGTCACCAGAGCGACCTTGCCGGCCAGGGGAGCGGTCGGGTCGTTGCTGACGAGCTGGCCGGTGCCGACCCGGACGACCTGTCCACTCACGAACGCCGACTTCGGCGACAGGAAGAAACGCAGCGTCGAATCGAGTTGGTCATGCGCGTCCGGTGCGACGTACACGAGGTTGACCGTGGCGCCCCGCTTGACCTCCTTGCCTAGCGACCGGGTGAATCCTTCGATCGCGCGCTGGGCGATCTGCTGCTCGGGGCTCGCCGCGAGCTCGGGAGTACGCCCGACGACGATCACGCGACCCGCAGTACCGAGCTGGCGGATGACGGGGGAGAAGAACCGCTGCAGACTCGTCAGCTCAGCTGTCGAGGAGATCCCGGTCGCGTCGAACACCAGCGCCTTGGGTCGCAACTCGCTCGAGGCGACGCCTTCGGCCGCAGTACTGAACGATGCGCCGATATCGCGCAGCAAGGCCTGGATCGCCTTGCCCGTATCGGTTTCCGCGCTGGCGCCGAAGACGACCGGCCCGTCGATCACGGCCGAACCGTCGGTCCAGCGCTGCAACGGGGCCGGGTCCGGCAGGCCGAGATTCTTCACCAGTGCCTTGCCGAGCGGCGTACGGGTGAAGGTCTGGTAGCGATCGGTCATCAGTTGCTTCCCTCCAGGATGGCGACCACGCCTTGGCCTCCGGCGGCGCAGATCGAGATCAGCCCGCGGCCACCACCGTTCTCGTGCAGCTGCTTGGCCAGCGCGGCGACGATCCGCCCGCCGGTGGCGGCGAACGGGTGTCCGGCGGCCAGCGAACTGCCGTTCACGTTCAGTTTGTCGCGATCGATCTCGCCCAGCGGCGCGTCCAGGCCGAGGCGTTCCTTGCAGAAGATCGGGTCCTCCCAGGCCTTCAGCGTCGCGAGCACCTGCGACGCGAACGCCTCGTGGATCTCGTAGTAGTCGAAGTCCTGCAGCGTCAGTCCGGCGCGGGCGAGCATCCGCGGTACGGCGTACGCGGGAGCCATCAGCAACCCCTCGGCACCCTTCACGTAGTCGACCGCGGCGGTCTGCGAATGCGTCAGGTAAGCCAGCGGCTTGAGTCCGTGCTCCTTCGCCCACTCGTCGGTCGACAGCAGCACTGCGGACGCGCCGTCGGTCAGCGGAGTCGAGTTGCCGGCGGTCATCGTCGCCGTTTCGCCCTTGCCGTAAACGGTTTTGAGCTTCGCCAGCTTCTCCAGCGTCGTGTCCGGGCGGAGGTTCTGATCCTTCTCGAGACCGAGGTACGGCGTGATGAGGTCCTGCTGGAAACCGCGATCGTACGCCGCCGCGAGGTTGACGTGGGACTTGTAGGCAAGCTCATCCTGCGCCTCCCGAGTGATACCCCACTCGAGCGCGGTCAAGGCCGCATGATCGCCCATCGACTTGCCCGTGCGCGGCTCGGCGTTGCGCGGAATCTCCGGTACTACGTCCTTCGGCCTCAGGTGCGAGAGCACTTTGAGGCGATCCTGGAAGGACTTGGCCCGGTTGAGATCGAGCAGGACGTTGCGCAGCTGGTCGTTGACCGCAATCGGCGCGTCGCTCGCGGTGTCGACGCCACCGGCGATGCCCGCGTCGATCTGGCCGAGCGCGATCTTGTTGCCCACCAGGATCGCGGCCTCGAGGCCGGTGCCGCAGGCCTGCTGAAGATCGTACGCCGGGGTGGTGGGCGCGAGCTTCGAGCCGAGCACCACCTCACGGACCAGGTTCCAGTCGCGGGCGTGTTTGAGCACCGCGCCGGCGACCACCTCGCCGAGCTCCTGGCCGCCGAGTCCGGTGCGGTCGACCAGGCCGTTCAGCGCGGCGGTGAGCATGTCGGAGTTCGAGGAGTGCCGGTAGGTCTTGTCCTGCCGGGCGAACGGGATTCGGTTGCCGGCGACAACGGCCACCTTGCGGGTCTCGGTCACGGGTTCTCTCCTGCTGTGCGTGAAGTGGAGCGCCGGGTGCTTGCCGTACGGGCGGAAGTCTTTTTGGCTGTCAGCGCGTCGAGGCCGACCGCGGTCGCGAGGGTCGCGGTGATTGCCGTCGTACGGACTGTTTCGATGTTTGCCTGGTGTACGACGGGGTGCCCCAAGCCTGGTGTTTCCTGGGACACGATGAGACCCATGCGCGCCATGTGCATCGCGCCGAGGGTCTGTGTGTACAGGTGATTCGCCAGGTAATCGGTGTCGGCTTCGGCGAAAACGCCGGCTTTCTGGCCTGCCTTGAGAATGGCTGAAATACGCTCGAGGGCACTTGCCATCGCCGTACCGAGTTTTGTCATCACCGGCTCGGTGATCTCGCCGAACAGTTCTTCGCCGGTACGCCGGAGCAGGCTCATCGCGCAGTCGGCGAAGGCCGGATATTCCAGGCAGAAGTCGACGAAGACCTCGCTGAGCGCGCGCAGCCGATTGAGCGGGGCGCGTCGGGGCCCGTCGACTTCTTCGAGCTTTTGGTCGAGTTCGCCGAGGTAGTCGACGAGGGTGAGCGCGAACAGCTCTTCCTTGCCGGCGAAATGCCGGTAGATCAGTGCCTTGTTGATGCCGACCCGCTTGGCGATGTCGTCGATCTGGGCGTCGATGGTGCCGCGCTCGTCGAACAGTTCACGGGTGGCGTGGATGATCTCGCGCTCCCGGTCGCGACGGCGCTCCGCCGTGGTCCGGCGGCGCCCGATCGCCAGCAGCGCGGAGCTCATGCACCGATCTTAGTCACAGCGGTACCCCTCGGTGCAAACGATAGTTACACTCGTGGGTAACATCACTCTTCGTACGACCACCCTGCAGCTCGCTCCGGAGGAATCGATGACCATGACCGAGTCCACCCCGCCCCCCGTGTCAGCCGACGTGATGACACTGGCCGGCGAGCTCGCGGCCGAGCGGTCGAAGCCGGACTGGCAGACGTTCAACCTCAACCTGAACGACGAGCAGATCGAGATCCGGGACTGGGCACATGAGTTTGCCGCCACCGTGATCCGGCCGGCCGCGTCCGAGTGGGACGAGCGCGAGGCGACGCCGTGGCCGGTGATCCAGGAGGCGGCCAAGATCGGGCTGTACTCGATGGACGGCAGCATCAACCTGTTCATCGACCCGTCCGGGCTGCTGATGCCGCTGGTGCAGGAAGAACTGTTCTGGGGCGACGCGGGGATCGGGATGTCGCTGGTCGGCACCGGTCTGGCCTCGTCGGCGGTGTTCTCGAACGGGACGCCGGACCAGTGGAGTCAGTGGCTGCCCCGGTGCTACGGGACGCCTGACGACGTACAGGTTGCTGCTTTCTGCTCTTCGGAGCCGGGTGCAGGGTCTGACGTGTCGGCGATTCGGACGAAGGCGACGTACGACGAGAAGACCGACGAATGGGTCATCAACGGGCAGAAGGCCTGGGCGACCAATGGCGGGATCGCTGATATCCACGTCGTCGTGGCGACTGTGGACCCGTCGCTCGGGAGTCGTGGGCAGGCGGCGTTCGTCGTACCGAAGTCTGAGGTGAAGGGGCTGGAGCAGGGCACCAAGCTGAAGAAGCACGGTCTGCGTGCGTCGCACACCGCGGACGTGTTCTTCGACAACGTGCGGATTCCGGCGGCGAATGTCCTTGGTGGCAAGGAGAAGCTCGACGCCCGGCTCGCGAAGTCCCGGGAGAACAACGGGGCTCGCGGGAACGCGTCGATGGCGACCTTCGAGATGACGCGGCACATCGTCGGTTCGCAGGCGATCGGGATCGCGCGGGCGGCGTACGAGTTCGCGCTGGAGTACGCGAAGGGTCGCGAGCAGTTCGGCCGGCCGATCATCGACAACCAGGGCATCGCCTTCAAACTCGCCGACATGGCGATGGAGATCGACGCCGCCCGCCTGCTCGTCTGGCGGGCCGCCTTCATGTCCGCGGCGCTCATGCGCGGCCAAACCCCCGACTACCGCCACGGCGAAGGCTCGATGGCCAAACTCAAGGCCAGCGAGGTCGCAGTCAAGGCCACCGAAGACGCCATCCAGATCCTCGGCGGCAACGGCTACACCCGCGAATACCCGGTAGAGCGCATGCACCGAGACAGCAAGATCTACACCATCTTCGAGGGAACGTCGGAGATCCAGCGGTTGGTCATCTCCCGAGCAATCTCCGGCATGCGCATCCGCTGACCTTCCCGCAGGTCAGAGGCTCATCTGAGGGCCTTCTAGGTCCAGGCCGCCGTCCGCCTCCCACGAGTGAGTGGGGGAGCGTACGGCGGCCTGTTCCGTCCCTGCTCCGTAAGATTTCAACGCGAACAGCCGGGTAAGTCTGGAGTCCACAGCCTTCCGCGCCCGCTCATGCGACGACGGCAGCATGTGGGTGTACAGCCGGAGAGTGAAACCAGGATCTCCGTGCCCGAGGTACTCAGCCAACTCTTTGATGTTGACCCCATCGGTCAGAGTGATGCTTGCGTAGTAGTGCCGAAGGGCGTGCATTCCGTTCGCCCGGCTCGACACATAGTGCTTCCGACCCCGAGCATCCCTCAACGGCTCACGAATGACCCCTGCGTGGAACAGGGCCGGCTTCCAAACGAGCTGGTCGTACGTCCCAGCCCGGATGTGCTTGTCATCAGTCCAACGAAAGAGAATCTTGGCCATGTGCTCCGCGCCGTCGACTTTCTCCCACGGCAACGCGTACGCCCGCGGCTCGATGGCCTCCATATGTTCCTTCAGCACAAGGGCCGCCCCATCGGACATCGGCACGGTCCGCTCTGTGTCGTTCTTGGGCAGCGCGAACACAAACTCTCTACCGAGCCTCTTAACCTGCCGCCGCACATGGATGACCATCTCGTCAAAGTCGACATCCTCTTCGGCCAGTCCAAAGAGCTCACCCTGCCGTAGACCGCAGGCAGCCCCAACGGTCGCGATAGCCCTGTACTGCGGGGGATGTCCCTCAGCGATCCGCAGCACAACATCATCGCCCCCGGCAACGACCTTCCCACCTTTCGCGGATGGCACTTTGACCGCTCGGGCCTTGGCCGGATTCCGCCTGATCGTCTCGTCGTCAACCGCCAGATCGAGCGTTCCGTGCAAGACCAGGTACGCCGTACGCGCGGTCGACGACCCAAACCGCCCATCCAGTTCCGCGACCCACGCCGCAATCTCGGACGGCTTGATCGTTCGCAACTGCCTCCGCCCAAACACCGGAGCTACATGCAACCGCAGGGTCGACTCGTACTTGATCGCACTGGATGGATCGACGACCCGAGATGCCAACCACCGCCCGGCGACCTCCTCAAATCGAACCTTCCCAGCGTCCGGATCGATGTACTCGCCACGCTCCCGATCCGTCTCCATAGCGTTGGCATGCCGCTCGGCCGGTGCCTTCGTGGTGAAGGCCTTCGTCCGCTCGCGCCCTTCCGGATCCATCCACCCCGCCAACCATCGCTTCCCCTTCCCCCACCGCTCATTCCGGACTCGCGCCGTACTCCCGTCAGCCTGCTTCACCGGCCGAGTCCACAGATCCTTCACATAAGCCACCGCACCGCACCTCCGTCGTAGTCGATGTGCGGCAGCTCAACGTGTGAGGTCGGACGACTTCGCTGGATCGGTGGCACAGCGGACCGTCGATGCAGTCGATGACCTGCTGACTTCCTCAGCGCCTGGCGACCAACTGTGTTGGCAGCTGACGTTGAGGTGCCCGTCGGGACGTATGGCTGTAGCAGTGCGCATCGGAGACTGGCGCGGCACGGTGGATGTCCTACGGCTGTGGGGCCGCGTCCACTGCCCGCCGGCCATCCGCTCGCCCCGGACTCGTGGGGATGAGCTCCTTCCGCAGAGGGAGTCGCGCGTTTTAGACCACGGGCTATCTGGGATTAGGTCGGGGCGTCGTGTCTGCTTCGACGATGAACCGGTTGTCGCTGATGTGGATCAGGCGAATCGTTGGTGGCGCACCTTGCGGCCACGGGGCTTGGCCGGACCGGAGAAGCCAGCGTCCGAGCGCGGCGCTCCGGAGTTCACTGCATGTCCGCCAGAACGAGGCAGACAGAGAGACTGTGACCTCGCCTTCGCCTGGAATCGCCAACTGAATGTGGGTCCATTCCGGATCGAAGAGGCAGTCACGGTCCGCGATGCGAATCTTGAGCCCGTATCCGGCGCCGGACCGATGGTGTGCGCCGTTGTTCCATGCTCGAACTTGCATCCCTGTCACCCCCGGAGATCGACCTGTCATTGGACTGGCGATAGTTTCCGTCAGGCTGGATGGCCATCGTGGAGGTAGGCCACCGTCCGCGATTTGGTGGCCCCAAGCGCGGCTTCCAGGCGTAGCCAGACGTACGGCTTGAGCAGGTGTTGTGCTTTGCCGAGGTCGACGAAGCCGAACCGCCTCAGCTCAGTCTGATCAGGCTGAAGGGACGACATCTGGTCCGAGTCGAGTTGTCCGCCGTCGAAGATGAACATTAACGAGTCGTCCCAAGGCCCGTGAGGTGCGACCCAGTCGACGCAGGCGAGCGCCAGTTGGCTCGGCGGCAGTTGAAGGGCGAGTTCTTCCTTCAATTCACGGATGAGTCCATCGACCGGTGGTTCGTTTGCCTCGATCATGCCGCCGGGCAGATCCCAGTCCGGCTTGTAGTCGGGATCGACGAGCAGTATTCGCCCCTGGTCATCGCGCAGGATCGCGTCGGCGCCCACTCGCTTGCGGGCTTGCTTTGCGTTTCCTTCGGCCAGGTGTTCTTGCCATGCGTCGGGGTCTCGACGATAGAGCGGTTCGTCGGCGGTCATCCGCGCGTCACCTGTGGGCTGGAGGCGTCGGAGGTGATCCATTGCTGCAGCCAGACACGTTGGCGGATCGTCTCCGCGAGGCTCTGCCGAGTTTCTCGTACGGCGGGGGAGTCGGCGTATTGCGTGAGCTGTTCGCGGATGTCACGAAACTGCTGAACGATCAAGTGCGATCCTACTGACTGAGTCGCGTCGACGACCTCCCGGACGAGGCGACAGGCCTCGGCCGGTTCGCCCTGATCGATCAGAGTTGCTATGAGGAACAGCTGCCCGAATGCGTGGCTCCTCGTCCGGCTCGATGTCCGAAGAGCGATGATCCGCTCGGCATGTCCGGCCGCTTCGTTGTGTTTGCCCAACTGCCGCGTGCATCGTGCGGCCTCACTGGACAGGCTGCCCAGATCGAATCGGCTCACCCATGGGGACGGAGTCTCTTGGTGGGTTCCATCGAGTGCGTTCTCGGCCTTCGCCAGGAGGTTGTGCGTCTCTCCAGCGTTGCCTTCGGCGGCGTGGCCTCGTGCCTGCATGGCCAGAAGCCGCGCACTGAGTTCCGGGTTTGCCGGGCCTTGGGCGAGTGCACGCTGCCCGGCCTGAGCGAAGCGGACAGCTCCATTCGAGTCGGCGCGGTGGTGGGCAAGATGGCTGAGACTGGCGAGTATGTGTACGCCGAGTTGGCGATCCTTGCCGGCCTTGGACAGATGAAAAGCACGGAGGAAGTGGCTGTAGGCGCGGTCGTCTCGACCGGCATCGTGCGCCATCCAGCCTGCCATCTCAGTCAGTCCGGCGGCAGCGGTGAAGACGGCAGGGTCTTCGATGATGAGGTCCCCGCCGAACAGGCGAGGCCCAACCTGGACATGCAGATACTTGACCACGGAGGAGTACAGATGGCCGCCGCCGACCTGCCGGTCGGCGGTCCGGAACGACTGCATCGCGAACACATCTGAACTCTGGTCGTGCCCAGAGTCCATCAAGATTGCTGCTCGCGACCGGGATCCTGAGTGGTCGAAGCGCGATGGGGGAGTCGCGGCCCGAACCGGTTCGGACGGCGGCGCTGAAGGTGCTTCCGGGCCCTTCAGCCGCGCGGCGAACCGTGACCTTTCAGCATCGCTCGCCGCCGCCAGAAGCGAATCCAGCCCGGCTTGATTGATCGGCCGCGGCCGAATCTGCTCTCCGCCGGCCTCCCATCGCGACACCATCCGCTCGCTCACACCGATGCGCAGGGCGAACTCCCGGATGCTCAATCGCTGACATTCCCGCAGCGCCCGCACCTCGCGACCCGACCACACCTGCACCATCACGAGCCCAAGTCTCCCACCGCGAAGCTCGCCCCTCTACCTGACCGGCCCACGGCCGGTTCAGTGGAAGTTCAGTACTGCGTCAGCAGCAAACCATGGTGGCAACCCATTCGCCTGCCCGAGGCTATTTGCACCACAACAACTGCAGATTTCGCACAAACCAACGGGGCCTGAGACATCATGCGTATCGCCTTCGGCTACTTCAACAAGCACTTCCTCATGACCGACAGCGAGATCGCCACCCGCCGCCAAGCAATCGTTAACTGCGCAGCAGCACACGATCACGAGTTGACGGCCCTGTTCATCGACGAGATCAAGACCGCACCGACCGAACTCCACCGCGCACTCGCCGCACTCATGGCCGTCGACGACCGCGTCCTCATCGTCCCAAACCTCCTGCACTTCGCTGCCAGCGGCAACCCGCTAGAGATCCGCGAAAGCATGCAGTGCAACCACATCAAGATCCTCCTATCCCAGCCCCCAATCAGGCGGGGCGGGTGTGCTGAGGGGTACCCCTCTCCTCAGTGACCCCTGCGTTCCGCACCCGTCCCGCCCCTCCACCGGACCTGCGAGCCGGTCACCTCACGGACCAATCCCGCAGGTTCCAGCCCGGTCCGGTTGGTGCTGACACCTCTCATCACCAACCGGACCGGCGCGCTCCGACCCACGCATGGAGCCCCAACCCGGTCGATCTAATGAATCCCGGATACCGCCCTGCCTAGTCCTCATCTGCAGTGTCGTCTTCCCATCTCCGCCGACGGTTCCTCAAATCCCATCTGCCGTGAGGTCGACGAGACAAGATCAGGCGCATCTCCGCAGCGGAGAGACATCGGCGCAGGAAGCCATTGAACTCCCGAAGTTGCGCCACTTCGCGCAGCAGACGATCAACCTCGGCGCGCAGGCCCCTCATCTCATCAGTGTCGATCCGCGACTCCAGCCGGAGCGCTTGACGGCTCCGCCAGTGCCGGCCGCGGCACAGATCCGAGCAGAAGCGTTGGTCCGATCTGCCCGCAATGAAAGTGGAAGCGCAGTCCTGACACACGTGCGTTCGCGCCAGCGAACTCGGGCGATATGAGCTTGCGGGATCATCCATGATGGATCAACGAGCACGCAACGACTGCATTCAATAGCCGTAACAGCCTCCCGTAACTCCTTGAGTGCCAGAAGTGTGACGGTTCTGCTGGCCTCGTTTCGGCGGGGCAAAGTGCGTGCCGGTCGCATGGCAGCCCGAACGTCGTTGGGAATTCATAGACCGATGGGGCGCTGACGGCGAGCCGGGGTGCCGAAGCGTCGAACGGGCAGCGCACAGCGAGCAAATCAATCTGGACATTCGCACTGCCGCAACCACCGATAGCCTGCTGGACGGGATCGACAGGTTCCGCCCACACGTGGGTTCACTTCAGCGCTCTCACGGCGGAGTTTCGGCTTCGAAAGACATCGACGAGTACCGCTGCGGCGTTGTGGCCACCGTGGACGCCTCGCTTCGGCCAGTACTGAAACCCAACGCCTCACCCAATCTGGTTGTGCTGAACGCATGCGGTGCGAAACCACTCGGCAGCCGGAGGGATAGTCGAGGCCCTCGCTCCAACGGCAGTCGGAATGGACGGCGATACACGGACGCGATCCTCTACGCCCCCAGTCTGCGCACCTCGATCGCGGACGGCCATTCCGTCAACTCCGCCCAGATGGCGGGCAATCCGGCGGTCGCCCGTCGGCAAGGATACGAGCCGCCACGTCTCGTAGCAGCCGTCGATGTTAAGCCGGTGGTCGTGAAGGTGAAGTGGCCGGACGGAGACGAGGCCGCATAGCGCCTCTTGTACGCATCGAGCCTGCGGGGATGCCCTGCTCACCGATCGAGTGCCTCTTCTCTCGCAGGGCTTGCCTCCTCGTTCGCCTCGGGGGAACAGGCCGCGCGTCCAATGCCGCCAGTGGCCGAGATGAGCGGATACCCTCTCCATAAGATCCCTGCTCTCCCCGAGGTGATTTTGGTGAACAAGGTCGAGGCGCAGCAACGCATACTGCGTAATCTCGCAATCATCTGCCATCAGGTAGAAGCTCAGAACGCGCACGGGCAGAACATCTCAGCGTACTGCGAGACCGCCATCTGTGACGCCATGAACGCGGTCACGAGCATGGGGTGGTTGAATATCAATGCTTTTAGCAATAATTTTCCTGCGATCGATCTGATCACAAAGGACGGTACTCGGGGAATCCAAGCTACATTGAAGACTACTAAAGTGAAGTTCGACAAGACCGTGTGCGCCCTCGCCAAGCAACTCGTTCAAAAAGGGAATCGGCTAGACGGCATTCAGGAAGTGGAGGTGGTCGGCCTAACTTGCGTGCGAAACGAGGGTGTTACCTCTTGGCGAACCGTCACCGCAGGGAAGAGTTCAGTCAAAGTTCGCGGCATCAGCCTGATAAAGCTTCTCGACCTCCAAAATCAGGACAGTGTCAGGCTGTCTGATCTCGACGAAGCGCTACAGGGTCTGACAATGATTACACCATTCCACTTACGTTCGGATGAGGAGGAATTGATGACAATTGTTGCCTACTTGGACAGGCCAGCCATTCGAGACCATCGATCAGCCGAGATGAGCTGGCAGGAGATGAACGAGGCGATGCGCAGTATTCGGCGCCTACTCGGACAAGGCGCCGATGATCAGGGGCACCAAATCACCAGACCGTACCGCACGTTCCAGCCGCAGTTTGCCCGTCTGCTGAAGGGCATCTACACCGAGACAGAAGCGATCTCCACGCTTCTCAGAGACGAATTGCACTCAAGGGGGTCACTGAAGGGAAGTGACGGGATCTTGATCGACGGGCACCGGCTGCGCATTCAGGAGGACGTCACCGCACTGGCCATGGCGACCAACAGTCAGCCACCCATCTGGTAGCGCGGTCGCGCACGTGGGAGCCGGATAAGACGGGAGTCGGCGATGCTAAGAGCGACTGTGATGGCGGACCGGGGTGAGCCAGGCCATCTGACGCTGCGAACTACTCGGTCATACCGCTCGCCGGGGCTAAAGATTCGCTCCCGCGTGAGCCTTTAGCAGATTCGAAATGCTGCCTCGGATGACTGCTTGTTCCGTCACAGCTCCATGAGGCGATGACAAATGACGATCACAGCCAAACAAATTCCAAGAGGTGAGACCGAGGTCAGGCTCAGTTTCGACGCTTTTGGTGCGAACCTGTCAGGACGCTGGAAGGGATCTACACGATCCTTGAAGGCGCCTCAGAAGTCCAGCGCCTGGTAATCTTCCGAGTAATCTCCGGCTTGCGCATCCGCTGACGAACTTGCCGAACATCCAGCAGGCCTGCCAGCGCGGCGTCCCGCTGTTCGAGGTCGGTCAGGGTACTCAGGTTGCGAGCGCGGCGATCCGCTTCATCATCTCATCCAGGTACCCAAGGGTGTCATTAATTCCCGGCTCGTAGTCCTCGGGATGAGCGCACTCGTTGCGCTTGGCCAGCAGCCCCTGCAGCGCCTTCATCATGGCGTTTGTAATCAAGCTCTGCTTTTTCAGCACTTCGAACAGCGTGTAGTCCTTCTGCTCTCGCAAGTCCGCGGCCTGCTTGATATTCCACGTGGGGTAGTTCGTCTGGATGGCTTGGAGGCGCGTGGGTTCAGCCGCGATCCACTCGTGGACGAAATCCATGAGTGCAGCAAAGGATGTGACGTGCGCCGAACGATAGAGTCCATGCTCCGCGCACTGAAGCGCTTCGCGAAACAACTTGTCTTGCTTGATATTGAGCTTCGTCAATTTCTCGTAGGACTCGGTCACCGTCATCACGCGATGTGTTGACGTCTCGCGCTTTGCGAGGAGCCTGCTTAACTCGGCCTGCGCGTTGGTCGCCCAGTCGGCGACCTCACGCGGAGTCCTAGGCGCTGCCATCTATCAGGCCCTTGAGATGCTTCGCCATCGCGGCGAAGAAGGCGTCGTACACCGCTGGGTCGCTGGTGGCGTCGACGGATAAGGCGATGTTCACGTTGATGACGACCGCACCTCCAGAGTTGCCGCTGGTCCGCGGGCGACGTTGACTACCTCTGTCGCCTACGTCTTCGCCCTTGCTGCCGTCCTCATCAATGCTGTCGGCCGCCCCGGGATTCTGGAAGTCGCCAAACTTGCATAGCGCCTTGAACGTGCGAACGACCAACCCCGCCTTGTCGTCATCCAGGTTCGAGTTGCTCTTGACAAATGTCACGAGATCGGCTTCCGGATGGCTGTGAGCGTCGGGGTAGACGTCGAACAATGGCTTATATGCCTGCGCGATTGCCGTCCCGACCAAGGTCCGACCTGCAGACCCACCACGGAGGCCCTTCTTGTACGCCTCCGTTGGCTGACCGGAGGACTCGAGCAGCCCTGCGTACTTCAGTACGGCGGGGAAGCTACGCGCATGTGACGAGCCGAACCCGATCGACTTGGGGTAGTCAGTGGTGATCTTGTCGGGTGCGCCGACTGACTGGAGCTTCGTGATGAACTCTTCGAGCTTGCCCGGCGTGTAGTTAAAGACAAACTGGATCGATGCCATGAACGCATCGTACGAGTCGGTGCACACAATTCTCAGCAGGCAACGCGCAGCCCACAACGGAGGCATCGTGCTCGGCCGGCGCCTTCGACCTAATCTCCCAGCCGACGACTCTAGCTTTTGGGGCGCTGAGGCTCCCGTCTCGGATCGGGTTGGCCAGCACTTAGTGCTATTTGCTGTCGGTGCCGTCCGAGAGACGGGCGCCTCGGAGGTTCGCGTCACGTAGAACAGCACGGGTCAGGTTGACAGTGCGTAGGTCCAGCCCCCTGAGGTCGGCTCCAGTCAGGTCGGCTCCGGTCAGGTCGGCTCCGGTCAGGACAGCTTTTCCGTCACTGGCGTCGCTGGCGCAGCTGGCGTCTGTAGTTGCCTCACCGACGGTTGCGAGCGGCGGTGCTCCTTCTGTGGGGTTGGGCGGAGTCGAGGAGATCCCGGCGCCGAGGACCCATCCCAGCGCCAAGGTTGCGACGAGACCCAGCACAATTGATGCCGCGATCAGACCCCAAGTTTCGCTCACTACGGCAAGGATCAGTACGACGACTGCTGGCGCGGCCCACACAAACGGATAAAAGGCCTGAATGATGCGTAGCGATCGCATCGAGACTCCCTCGGTTAGCTAGACCCAAGCATGTCAGCGCATAACGGTCGCCGGATGCAGCCGCGCCGAGGGGTGGTCGTCGGCCCACGCCGGCGGCATACTGACTTCACGATGGTGGGAGGTGCGCGATGTCTGGTCGCGTGCGGGGTGCATTGATCGTTCTGATTCTGAGGACCTCCGTCCTCTTGGGGTACCGCGGCGGAAGCAAGAGGGGGGAAGGCACGGGGCGATATAAGGCGGGGCAGACCTGCCCAAATTGCAAGATGGGAAAGTTGAAGCTCGACCCGAATGATGTCCTGTTCTGCAAGGCTTGTAAGTGGCGGGAAGAGGCCGGCTCCTGATGGCAGGAGGGCTCCCCGAGACGGCAAATGCGGTCGGGACGCAAATAGGTCGCTATTTCAGCCTCGCCTCGTTGTTGCCCTCCCTGATTTTCGTCCTCTGGGTGACGGCACTGCGTGGGGCGTCTAAACCATTCGGGAGGTTCGACCTAGACGGAGCGGGCAAGGCGATCACTGACTGGTCGCCCGCGAAGGTCGGACTGATGGTCGTTTCATCTCTGCTGTTGGGTCTCCTGGTGCACCCGTTGCTGTTCGCGACGACACAGTTGTTGGAGGGGTACTGGGGGCCGCGGCCGTTTGCTGTGCGCCTGGCCACGGCCATGGCTCTCCGACACCGACGCAGGCAGCATCAGCTCGAAGATCGGGCTGACGCAAGTGAGTTGGAGATGGAACGAGCCCTCGACGCGATCTCGCGATCAGAGCTCGGGGAAGCCTACGACGGCCTCACGCCGGAACAACAGAAGGGTTGGCGCGTAACTCAGAGGGCTTCGCCGGACGGCGCAATGGTTCACGGCCTTGTGATTGCGATGGACTCCACCAAGAAGGTCCTATCTGAGTTGCCCAAAGATGCTGATCGAATGCTGCCGACGCGGCTTGGCAACGCACTGCGCTGCGTTGAGGACGCAGTTGGACGACAGTACGGCCTGGACTTGATCACCATCGCCCCCCATCTTGCGGTCGCTGCGGCGCCTACCCGATCCGCCTATATTGACGACTCGCGAGAGCAACTGGACGTGTCGGTGCGGATGGCCTTCTACGGGCTTCTTGGGGCCGTCCTTACTAGTGTTTGGCTATTGGGAGCGGGCTGGTGGCTCCTCGTGGCTCTAGTGCCGTATACCTTCGCGTTCGTAACCTACCGTGGTGCTGTGGCCTCAGCAGCCGAGTGGGGGGCCGCGATGGCCACGTGTGTCGACCTTGATCGGTTTGCTATGTACGACGCTATGCACGTCGAGTGGCCGAGTGACACCGATTCGGAGCGGACTCGTAACCGTGATCTGATGAGACTGCTTCAAGGCGAGCGCGTCTCGGTGAGCTACGTGCGGCGCCCCAGCTCCTAATCAGCTGTTGGCCCCCAGGCGATAGCGATGGGGCGGTGGGGTACTTCGTGGGGGCCCGCTCCGTCACCGTTCCGTGAGACGTCGGCAAGCAGCGACAAGCGTCGAGCATTGATGAATAATAATCGTGCAGGTCAGAGCCGAATTTCGCCCGATGCGCGTGAGGCGTGTGACCAGCGCGAATAGAACTACACCATCTTCGAAGGCACGTCGGAGATCCAGCGCCTGGTCATCTCCCGAGCAATCTCCGGCATGCGCATCCGCTGACGCTTCCGCAGGTCAGAGGCTGATTTGGGGATCTTCTAGGTCCCGAGCATCCCTCAACGGCTCGCGAATGACCCCAGCGTGGAACAGGGCCGGCTTCCAGACGAGGTGGTCGTACGTCCCAGCCCGGATGTGCTTGTCGTGGCCGTAATGGTTGAGCCAAATCGCGGGTCCGCTACCGGACATCGGCGCTTTCGAGTACCGAGTCAGCTGACCCCGTCCGCGAGGGTGGGTGATGTCCTGCGGCCGAAGATGGCCAATGTCGGGGATCGCCCGCCGGACTGGGTGCGTGACGGTGCGGTCAGGCGTGGCGAAGGGCTGGCGCGGGTACTGCGGGAAGGCAACCGCTATCGACAAGGAGTCCGCTGATGAGTACCAGCCAGTTCACGCCGATGCCGTTCGATGGACCGGAGGACCCGGACAACAACCCGGCTCCCGACTCCGAATCGACCGCGAACGACACCTTCGATCCCGACGACGGCCCGCTGGCCGAGAGCGGCGAGCCGGACCAGAACGAGACACCGGCCCAGGAAGACCCGAACGACCAACTACCCCGAAACTGAGCGACAGATCACCGGCTGCTCCGGTGATGTCATCGACAAACTCGGCGTCATCTACCCGCCCTGGCCGGCCGCGCTCATCTGTGCGGTTCCGCGGGAGCGGTTGCCAGTGCACCGGGCCGACTCGGAGGGCCGCCCCGGCTCTCAGCCATGCGCCGGCACCACCAAGTTGACGGTCGAAGTACGCCATTTGTCAGCGGCGGCATACCGGCGGCTCTAGCCGATCCATTGACAGGGTTCGTGGGCTGCGTCAGCGTGGGGCTGGGGCGGAGGGGGTGCCGTGATGGGGGGATGGCCCGACGATGGGCTGCGGCCTGTGGAGATTCGGCTGCTGCGTGCGGATGACCTGATCGATCTCAGGCT
Organism: Kribbella sp. NPDC006257; assembly: GCF_040613535.1. NCBI lineage: Bacteria > Bacillati > Actinomycetota > Actinomycetes > Propionibacteriales > Kribbellaceae > Kribbella > Kribbella sp. NPDC006257. The sequence continues at coordinate 263,299 of NZ_JBEXSJ010000003.1, read as the reverse complement.
GTTCGCGTACGGATGTGCTGTCGAGGGTGAGACCGAGTTGGTGGCCGGCCCGGACGCGTGCCTGGTGTTGCAGTTCCCGCCGCAACATCTGGGGGAGGAAGTCTGGCAGGCGGGTGCGCCGCCGCCACCACCTGCTGTGCCGCCTCAGGCGTCGAGCCACGTTGCGGCGGGACCGTCGCGACTGGCGTACGACGTACCGGACGGCACCCGGATCCCGTTGACGCTCAAGGATGTGCTGGAGACCGTTTCCGCGTTGCCGTTGCGGGTTTCGCCGAGCGCCACGGAGTACGGCGAGTCGATCGACCGGGGGATCGAGAAGCCGGACGACCTCGAGACCGCGATCGAAGCGCCGTACCGGTTGATCGTCTCGCCGAGTGCGCGCGGGACGTTCCGGCACCCGAGTGAACCGAAGGGGCCGCCGGGAAGGGTCGAACTCTGGCGGACCCGGCTGACGGTGGACGACGAGGAGCAGTTGATCGTCCGGGGGTTGTGGACGCGAGACAGTGAGTTGCCGCCGCCCGGGTTCGACCAGCCGCTGATCCCGTTCGACCGGACGGCGATCGTCACCCAGACACATGGCGGTGATCCGGCGAACGCGAGAACGCCGCTGGAGGTTCGCGACCTCGAGCTGTCGAGTCTCGGTGCGTGGTTCGACTGGAAGCAGTCCTGGGAGTTCCCGGCGAACATCGTCGACTACCGGCATCAGGCGTTCATGGGGCGCGACGCGTATGTGCGGGTCGCCTACCCCGGGATCCTGTTCCCGTTCGGGCATCGGTGCTTCCTGGTGAAGATCACCGAGCGCGAGGTCAAGCATCGCGCGACTCCGGTGGCCTATCTGTGGCAGCGGTGGTTCATCGTGCTCCGCCAGCCGACCCGGAACTACCCGCCGCGAGACCGCGACAACCCGTTCGGCGAGGTCACGATCGGACCGCTCGTCACGCCCGACATCGACAAGCCTCCGGAGAACCAGCAGCCGTTCGTGCCGACCCGCAACGGCATCCCGTTCCCGTTCACGCTCACCACGGTCGACCGGGGCGGCGAGACGCGGAGCTGGCCGGCTCCGCTCGTCTTCGTGCAGGCAGGGAAGGACGGGCCGCAGACCTTCGTGTTCCACCCGGAGGACGCGTCACCGCGGTACTTCCCGGTGCGTCAGATCGCCGGTGGTGGTCAGACCCTGGCCGTCGCCGAGCCGGTCAAGGCAGGCGACACCTCGATCGAGGTCAGCCATCTGGTCTTCGACGGCGAGATCGACTCGGCCAATGTCACCTCCCGCCCGTTCCTCACCGAGGCCCGGGCGATCGTGCCCGCGATGCGTCAGCTCGCCCCGCAGGCCCCGGCCGTCGATCTGGTCTTCGCCAAGCCCTATCTCGCGCACGGACTCCCGGGTCGTGCACCGGACGCTCCGCCAGTGCCCGGTACGCCGAACGCCGGTGAACTCGTCCTTGCTCTGAAGAGCGCGCCGCCCGCGATCGACTTCACCAACGGCTCGGACCGGTCCGGCGGATTCGTCGCCCCCAACCTGTCGGTCCGGGGGATCTCCCGAGCCCTCGGCGCGATCGGGGAGAGCGGCAACAGCCCCTCGCCGTACGACGGGGGCACCTTCGATCCGGCCTCCTTCCTGGCCGGTGCGTTGCCCAAGCTGTTCGGGCTCTTCAGCCTGCTCGACCTGCTGAAGGTCGCGGGTCTCGATGAGGCGCCCGCCTTCGTCTCCGACGCGCTCGATGCCGTCGCCAAGCTGATGGCGGAGGCGCAGCGGCTGAAGACCGAGCTGGAGAATGCCCAGGCGCGACTCGCGCAAGAGGTCGCGAGCGCGGCCCACGATGGCGCACGAGCCGTTGCCCAGCAGGCGAAGGACGAACTCGATGCTCGCGCGAGCGGGCTGAAGGCGAAACTCGATGCTCTGATCGCCGCCGTACAAGGTCTTCCGGGCAGTCCGGAGACCGTCAGCGATGCCGCTGTCGCGCTGATCGGCGAGTTCCAGCCGTTGCTCGACGCGATCGGCCTTCCCGGCGTACCGGCCGCGGTCCGGTCGGCCTTGGGCAAGCCGGTCCGGACGCTGCAGACGCTGACCGATCTCGCCAAGGATGCTGCCGGACTAGCTCAGTTGTTGCGGGGCGCTGTCGGTGGGCAGGTCACCGCACGGATGCAGTGGCGGCCGGCGATCGGTTCGTGGGGACTGCCCGGCGTACCGGAGATCTTCAAGCCGAAGGACGAGCACGCGCTGCACCTCGACGTCGAGGTCAAGGCGTCGGCGAGTGCGCCGCCAGAGGTGGACATCCTCGCGGAGCTCGCCGACTTCGACCTGAACCTGATCGGGACCGGCTCGGGCGGGCTGATGAAGCTGATGTTCCGGCGGATCGGGTTCCACGCGGGGTCGGCGGGCAAACCCGAGGTCGACGTCGTCTTCGGTGGGATCGGATTCCTCGGTCCGCTCGGTTTCGTCGATCGGCTGCGTGAACTGGTCCCGTTCGACGGGTTCTCCGATCCGCCGTACGTCGATGTCGCGCCCGACGGGGTGACGGCCGGGTTCGACCTGACGCTGCCCAATGTGTCGGTGGGCGTGTTCAGTCTGGAGAACATCTCCCTCGGCGCGGATGCGCGGGTGCCGTTCCTCGGCGATGCGCTGACCGTCGGGTTCGCGTTCTGCTCGAAGGACGCGCCGTTCCGGCTGACCGTGATGTGCATCGGCGGTGGTGGCTGGCTCGGGCTGCGGGCCTCGCCCAAAGGCCTGGTCCTGCTGGAACTCGGGCTCGAGGCGTGCGCGTCGCTGTCGGTGGATCTCGGCGTCGCGTCCGGGTCGGTGTCGATCTCGGTCGGGGTGTATCTGCGACTCGAGGCCGACAAGGGACTGCTCACCGCGTACTTCCGGATCCGCGGCGAGGTCGACGTCCTCGGTCTGATCAGCGCGTCGATCACGCTCGAGCTGTCACTGACCTACCAGTTCGAGACCGGCAAGCTGATCGGCAAGGCATCGCTGACGGTCGAGGTCGAGGTGCTGTTCTTCTCGGCCTCGGTCGAGATCACCGTGGAGCGCAAGCTCGCGGGATCGAAGGGCGATCCGACGATGTACCAGGTGATGCCACCCGACGGCGACGGGACGAACGCCGACTGGGCCCTGTACTGCGACGCGTTCGCTTAGGAGCTGTCATGCCCACTACCGTCATGGCGACGGCGTTGCCGCATTCGCTCGCGGACGACGCGTCGTACCAGCTGACCGTTTTCCTGACCCACAAACTCGTCGACGACGGCGTGCTGCTCTCCGACTACCCGGCAGCCTCCGACTGGGTCACGACGCTGGCAGGGTGCACGCTGACGTTGACCACCTCGCTCGACCCGGCGGCGGCGCTGCCGTTGCGGGTCGTCTCCACACCCGACGCCGCAGCCTGGTCGGCGGTCCTGCCATCCGGTATGCCGGTGGCCGCGTTCCCGAAACCCTCGTTGTCGGACGAGACCTGGCGGACCAACCCGGCGAGCCGGCTGAGCGATCACGCGGTCGATCTGCACCTCGCCGCGGTCACCGCGGCGCCGCTGCATCGACCGGGTCTGGCCGGGAACGCGATGGCCGGCGCCTTGCTGGAGACGCTGGCGAACCTGGATCAGGGCGGTCCGCTGCGCCGGCTGCTCGAGGATGCGCCCGGCCGGGCGCGCCGGCGCGCGCAGGTTCCGGCGCAGCGGCTCCGGGATGCGTTGACCACGATCGGGCCACTGACGGAGCCCGATCTCACCGACCCGGAGCACGGGCACGGTGGCGAGATTCCACCGCCGCCGGTGTATCAGTCGGAGCCGCGCGACTCGCCTTCGCCGGTGCAGCTGCTGCTCGACGATCCCGAGGCCGATCTGCGGGTCACCCGGCAGCTGGATGCCCTGGTGGGCCAGGACTTGTCCCGCGATCCGGGACTGCAACTGATCGTCGATGCGCACGCGATGCGCCGGTACTACGAACGTCCCGAGCAGCCGCAACCGCAGCCGCGGGCCGAGCCGGATCCGGCGGCGCCGCCGACACCACGCCCGGACCCGCCCGAGCACGATTTCCATGCGAAGGTCGGCTCCTTCGGTTCCACGCCGGCGTTGCTCCGCCGGCTGGGACTAGCGCTCGATGTGGTGCTGGACGGGATGGACGCGGCGGGTGCGCGGGCTGCGCTCGCGGGAGCGACCTGGGTGAGCGTGACGTTCACTTCTCCGGCTGACCTGGTGGTCCTGCCGGCCCGTCGTACGGCCGTTGTCGTCGAAGGGGCGGTCTTCGCGGCGCAGTCGAGCGAGGCCTGGGTCGGTGGCGCGCTGCCGTTGGGGGACGACGAGTGGGTGGTGCTCGACGCGGATCCGGATGCGTCGGGGCTGAAGCTGGATCAGTATGCGCGGAACCTGGTGCGGCAGTATGCGGGGGAGGCGAACGGTGATCCTGCGACGTCCGCTCCTGCGACATTGCGCTCCACCGGGTTCGCACTGGCCCGACGGGGGCGGGCCGAGGTCTTGCGCGAGCGGGTGCAGTCGGCCGAACAGCTCGAAGGCGACGGACGCGACCTGCTGCTCGACGACCTGGTGCGAGGTATCCGGGTCGAGGTCTGGGACGACGTCACCCGTGAATGGCACGGCCTGCACCGGCGTCGCGTGACAGTGACGGCCGAGCCGGGCGGTACACCGGTGCTCACCGACGAACCAGATGTGGGCTTTCTGCAACTATCAGCGCTGAACCGCCCACCGGACTCGGCGAACGGCTACTACGTGCACGAGGTCGTCGCAGGCTGGGACGGGTGGAGTCTGTCAGCTCCCCGACCCGGCCGGACCATCATTCACGTCGAACCTCCCGGCCCCGGCGGCGAGACCGAAGTCGTCACCGACAATCCACCGGACCAACCGCTCGACGGAGCCCACATCACCTCCCGCGTCGAGCCGAAGTCGCTGCCTCGCCTGCGTTACGGTACGTCGTACAGCTTGCGGGTGCTGGCCGTCGATCTGGCTGGAAACTCAGTCCCGCAACGGCTGAGACGGCATCCGGTGATCGGCGAACCGGATGAGGGTGCGATCTCCGCTGCGGCCGCTCATCTTGAGCGGTTGCGGGAGAGTTATGCCGAGCGGGATCAGGGCGGGGTCGCCGAGGCGATCCGCGGAGCGATCGTCGAGCAGTTGCGTGCGCAGCCCGGGCCAGAGCTTGGGGTGCCGGATGAACTGCGGTCGGGCGATGCCGCGATCGACTCCGTGCTGGAGCAGTTGGTGCTCGAGGCAACCACCCGGGACGGCGTACCGGCTGACCTGCGGCGGGTCGTTGACGATGCGGCCAAGGCAGCCCGCATTCTTGCCGAGTCGCGTGGCGCGCTGCGGGTGCGGCCGCAGTTGCGGATCGATGCGGCCGACTTCGCCCGCCTGGCCGGCAATGACGACTTGCAGCTCCCCAGAGGTCTGCGGCGGCCAGTGATTACCACGCCTCGGCCTTATCTGCGGTGGGAGCCGGTGCCGGCGCCGGCGATCGTTCCGCGGCAGGAGCTGGGCATCGGGGAGCAACCGGCTCATCTTGTCGTGCGCGCCGATACGCCCTTGTCCGAACGGCACATCGCTCCACCGAAGGCAACGCAGCTGGAGGCCGAGGCGGCCGGGCGTTTCGACACCGCCATCGGCACCGGCGACCTGGCCGAGATCAAGCGCCTGTACGCCGTGGCCCTGGCCGAACGGGGAACGTTGCTCGACCAGTTCGTGCCCAGCTTGACCGATCCGAACGCCACCGTGGAACAACCGGGGATCGGACTCGTCGATCGCCCGGGTGCCGACACGGGATCGATCCACCGAGCAACTCTCGCGGATATCACTGCCGATCGCGGTCGCCCCATTGGCGAAGGGCAGTACGTCATCCATGACACCGACGCACTTCGGCTGCCCTATCTGCCCGACCCCTACGCCACTGGCGTGTCCTTGGTGTTCTACGAGGCAGGCGCACCGCACGTGCTTGCGGAGCCGCGTGCCCTGCAAGCAGTTTCGGTGCCTTACCCGGGGGAGTGGCCCGCGCTTCAACCGCTTCGCCTGGTCGTCGCGAGCGGCGAGGTGCTCGGCGCCCACGTGGAAGGCCACGAGGTGCATGTGACAGTGCCACCCGGTGAGCAGGTGCGAGTAGCAGTGTCGAGCACCATCGATGTGGCCCAGTTGGAAAAGTTCGGGTTGTGGCGGTCGCACCTGGCGAGTGTGGCTGATCCCGCGGACGGCTACACCCCCGACGAGGTCGTTGCTGCTGCCGCTCTGATGCGGGCTGCGTCGGCAGGATGGACGTGGTGGCTGACACCGTCGGTCGAGGTTCGCCTGGTGCATGCGGTGCCGGCACCGGTGACCCCGCCGAGGCTGACGGGGCTGAGCGTGTTCCTGCGGCCGCCGAATCGCTCAGTGGCTGCTTTGAGCGGACTGGTTGACGTCCATGGATCGAGCACGGACCTCCTCGTCGTACGGGCCGGTTGGACCGAGCAGGTCGATGACTTGGCCGCAACTGGTCCACAGGTGGTGTCCAAGTCGGACGTGGTTGTGCGGTCGGCTGTGGGGGAGCGCGAGCGACGTGGCGTGCTCTTCCTGTACGACTTCCTGCCGACAGGTGCACTCGCTCAGGCGCTCGGTGGGCTTGGCTTCCACCGGATGCTGCAGACCTTCGAAGACACGCACTACCGCCGGGTGACGTACGTTCCGAGTGGCACTAGCCGGTACGCCGAGTTCTTCGACCCAGCGGAGCTCCCGGACGAGCCGGTCGAGGGGGAGCCGGTGGTGCTCGACGTACTCTCATCTGCTCGTCCGGCGGCGCCCGTAGTACTCGATGCCGTCCCCCTGCTGCGATGGGACGAGCAGAGCGAACCGGACGACCCGTTTGCCTGGCGGCGTGTCCGGCGCTCGGGCGTGCGGGTGTGGTTGGCGCGCCCGTGGTTCTCATCCGGTGACGGCGAGCTGCTCGGCGTACTGGTGTTCGACCCGGACGAGTGGGTGAGGCAGCCCGATGGTTCGTTCCTGCGGCAACCGAAAGCGCAGCAGGCTCCTGACGGGGCAACGAGCCTGTGGGCTGCGGACCCCGTCGTACAGCATGGTGCTGGTACTTCGAACCCGACCGTGCCGCCGCTGCTCACGCTCGACCAGTTGGTGCTGGATGCGGTCGAGACCGGCGCTGCCGGCAGCCTCGGCATCCGGCCACCGCTCGGTGGCGAGGTGGCAGCGGGACGTGATCGAGGGTGGCCGGACGGACCAGGTAACCCCGTCGCGGTGGCTGCTGCCGTGCCGCTGCGCGATGTGCGGACGCATCCGGAAGTGCGGGTGCTCGGATATCAGCCGGAGTACGACGAGGAATCGGGACGCTGGTTCGTCGACATCGCGTTGCAGGAGACCCCTGCGTTGTGGCCGTTCGTGCGGCTCGCTGTTGCGCGGTACCAGCCCCAATCGATCGAGGGATGCTCGTTGTCGCCCGTCGCGCTCACCAGTTGGGTGCAGCCGTTGCCGACGCGCACGCTGACGGTGAGCCGTCCCGATGCGCAGCATGTCCAGGTAACGCTCACCGGAGTCGTCAACTGGTTGCGGTGGAATCCGGAAGCGACGCCTGAACTGCCAGGGGAGCAGTTGAGCGCAGACAGCCCCACAGGCGACGATGCGGTTCGTGCTGCACGGTTGCAGCAGTCACGGACTGTCCGGGCGACTGTGCAGAGCCGGCCGGCGGGAGCCGGTGATCTGGCTTGGTCTGCTGTCTCGACGTCCCTGCTCCTGGCCGTGAGCGTCGCGGAGTCCGGTGGCTTCAGGTCCACCTGGACAGGGTCCGTCGCACTACCTGCCGAAGCCGGTACGCCGGCCGGCGACACCCTCGGCTACCCAGGCCTCCGGCGCCCTGGCGGACCCGAGGCCGAGTGGCGCGTCCTGGTCGAAGAACACGAACTACTGAACGCCGACCCAACCACGCCAGGCCTACCCGCCGACCCAGCCCCCCGCCTCATCTACGCCGACACCACCGCACTGTAGAAGACCAAGCTATCCGGGACACACGGATCTCGCCGCCCGGCCGCCGCGACCAGCGCTGTCCGCGCCGCGGAACCGTTGCGGGGCAGGTTGTCGCAGGACAGCACCGTGAACGGCGCGATCCCCAGTCGGCGACGCCGCTCCAGCGCCGCGGCCAGCAACGGGAACGTGTCGGCACGAGGCCCGAAGTACGACAGTTGGTGTGCGCGATGGAACTCACCGACCCCCAGGTGCGACTCCGGGACGCAGGGCAGTCCGGTCGTACTGCGGGACGGCGACCAGGCTGTTGGCTCGGGCACCGATCAGAGGCCAGTCGTGAGATCGAGGAGAGAGAGCCGCAGCGGATGATGTCATGGGCAACTTTCGTCGAAACTGCCGAACCCTGCTCCCTGAAAGCTCGGATCAGGTAAGTGCCCACTGACCGGCCTAACAAACCCGGCTCGTGGTCATCGAGTGGAAACGGCGCTCGGCGTTCGGCCGGTTCGGTTCCGGGTACCGGTGCGCCATGACGACCAATGATGAGCGTGGACCGGAGTTCGAGGACCAGGACAGCGAGCCGACGATGACGGCTCCCGGGGAGGGGCGGCCGGACGGCACCGCGGCGCCTGTGCGCGACGAGGACGACGACGAGGACGGTGAGGCTCCGTAGGTGGTTGTGGGCTCAGACACAGGCCGAGATGTTGTTGAAGACTCCGTTGCGTAGTGCTTTGGTGCGCTCGAAGGCGCCGCCGCGATCCATCCGTCGACCGTCCTTGGCGAAGCTGCTGGTCACGATCTCGGTGACCGCTTCGTCGAGGTCGCCGGGGGACAGCTGTGAGGCCGGCAGGTTGGTGCCGGCGAGGTGGGCGATCCAGGCACCGGTGAAGCAGTCCCGCTGGATGCCGGGGTCCTTGCCGGTGGTCGGTAGACCCAGCTCGGTTTGCGCGGCCTTCGCCCAGGCGTCGCTGAGCAACGTGCCGGTCGCGAGATCACCGATCTGCTCGTGCGCAGGCTGCAGCTCCTGGTCGGACGGCACGTCCGTCGGCGGCGAGAACGTCTTCCCCGGCTTGAGTTTCGGTACTGCGGCGGTCCAGAACTCGGTGAGGTCACGGCTCAGGAGCTGCACCGTCTCGCCGTACGGGAGGTTGCCGCCGGTCTCTGATTCGGCCACCGTGCGGAACGGCAGTTCGGTCGTGACGACGCCCTGCTGAGGGAACTCGGCGCATCGCCGGGCGCCTTGTTCGTAGCCCGTCTGGAAGGCGTTCACCCGATCGAACCCGAGACCGTGCGCCTGCTGCGCGCCGGCCGCCGTACCGGGCTGGTCCCGCAGGGTCAGGATCGCGACCACGGCACTGTCCAGAGCGCCATCGGTCAGCGAGACCGGATCGGAGTCGGAGGTCTCCGCGAAGCGCGTCCACGATCCGGCAAAGCAGTCGGCCTGCAGTTCCCGTACGACGGACGCCGCCTCGACACCCACCCGAGCCTGCACCGCGTGCCCTGCTTCGTGAGCAAGGACCACGGCCGGAGCGATATCGCCGAACTGCTTGGTCAACCTGGGGAACAGCTCAGCCGCGTCCCAGGCGATGTAGTCGTCGTCCGGGCCGCCGCAGTAGAAGGTGTTCCCGCGCAGGTCTTCGTACGACTGCTGCTGGCCGTCGCACGAGAACGCCGGGCTTTGCGGTGTCTTCGGCTGGAATCCACCAGCGAGCTGGACGAACCGGCGGTTGTAGACCTTCGGCAGCTCGCTGGTCCAGTACGCCGCCAGACTGCGCTGAGCGGCATCGGTCACCTGGTCGGCCGAATCGCCGGAGCGACCGAGCGAGACGTTGCCTCCGCCCGGGCCGTCGCCTTCCCGCCGGTTGGCGACGAGCCCGATCACAACGATCAACGCAACGACGATCACCAGCAGGCCGAGCCTGACTGCGCCGCTGCCCGACCGCCTGATCATGGTTCCTCGTGGATGGCGGCTTCCTCGGCACTCAACCCGCCGCCCGCGAACCCGGCCTGGTTCGCGATCGCCGCTCCCTCGTCGTCCACGTGGGCTCCCTCGTCCGGCGCCACCAGCCGCCCGGCACTGTCTTCGTCGATGCCGGAGAACTGCCCGGGTTCGTCGCTGTCCAGGATCTGATCGGCGTTCAGGTCGGCCAGGTCGTCGCTCGCGGGCAGGACGTCGACGTCGCTGATCCCGGTGACGTCCTCGGTGGCGACGGGGTCCTCCAGAGGTTCCGCGCCGATGTCGGGTTCCTCGCGGGCGAGTCGGTCGCCGAGTGGCTCCGGGGTGGCGGCCTCGCGGGGTGTGGTGCCGTAGTCCAGGGCGGCGATCGGGTGGTCGGCGGGGAGGGCCGCCGGGTCGGGGCCGTCGGCGATCCGCGCGGAGTCCACGTCGTCGTACGCCGTGGAGTCGTCGTCCGCCGTACCGGGGAGTCCTTCGGCCTCGGGGTCGCTGACCGGCCGCTGCTCGGCCGCCATCAGGTGCGGTCCTCGGTCTCGGCGGGGGAGAGCACCCGGTCGCCGTCGGACTCGTCGTCGACGCGCAGGGTCTCGCCGTTGGAGTCGACGATCTCGGTCTCGGAGGGGTCGGCCGACACGCGCACGTGGTCGTCGACCGAGTTGACCGCCAGGGCGGTCGGGTCGACGTCGTCGATCGTCGGGCGGTAGTCGTCATCATCAGGCCGGCTCATCACAGCTCCTTCATGGTCGGGATCGTGCCGGACCGGCTCGATGGCGAGCCGACCGATGCCCGCCGGTACCCCGGCCGAACCGCCGTAACCGCGCTGATCCGCGGCGCATACGAGCCGCTCAACCGGGTACCTCCGGCGGGAGTCGCTCACTCGTCGGGAGGTCCGGATGGCCAGAAACATCGAGGTGGTGCCGATCCTCTCGCGCGGACGGCATCGCAATCCGCGCCGCGGCGGCTGCTTCATGGAGTACGCCTCGTATCTGGCCGGCGTCGCCTGGTCGGACGCTCCGGAGTGCACGCATCCCCTGCTGGCGTTGGTCGCCCGGGAGGTCAACGACGAGATCTCCGACGCGGGCCGAGCGGAGCTGGTGCCGCTGATTCCCGACGTGATCGGGCTGACCACGGACGATCCGCGGCTGATCCCGGCGCTGGTCGCGCGTTGCGTGCGACCGGTCATTCCTGTGGTGTCGAAGCAGTTCGGCGTCAAGCTGGCCGGTGTTGTCGACAAGGCGGAAGCAGTCCTCGAAGACCTGCCGAACACCGGCGAGCTTTCGCCTGGCTACGAGTGGGAGGCTCCGCTGGCGGTGGCCGGAGCCATCCGCGCGATCACCGACTTCCGGGCTCCAGACAGCGACGGGCTCTTGCACCAGGTCCTGAGCGAGGCGATCGCCGAGACCCGCAACTGGCTTCCCATCGGCGGTGCGATCGCCGTACGGGACACTAGCCTTGCAGCGACGCGATTGCCCGGGCAGCTATCCGTTCGGCACGCTCGGGCCGCGCGATCCACCCTTCGTCCATCGCCGGGTGGGTGAGCGCAGGACCCGCTGGCCGCGTCTCGAGATGCGCTCTCAGTTGCGCGAACTCGACGGGACGAGTCGGCGCGAACGGCGACGTGCGGCCCTTCATGTCAACGCCAAACCGTTCGGCAGTTGCCCAGTGCAACTGATTCTTGGGAAGGGAGGGGACGGTTCTGGCGCTGCCTCTTAACGCCGGAACCTAGACGGTCCCGGTGTCTCGAGCGGCCGGGACCGTCCTAGCGGGTGGGTACCCCGCCGGGCCAGCAACATGTACCACCGGGCGACGCTAGTGATCCAGCCCCGGTTCGGTGACCCGTGCCGACGGGAGTTGGCGGGTGTCGATGAGCTCCTGCGCGACGTCGCGCAGTTTGGTGTTGGTGTCTTGGGAATAGCGCCGTAGCAAGGCGAAGGCCTGATCGTCGCTGAGGTCGAAGCGCTCCATCAGGATGCCCATCGCCTGCCCGACCAGTTTGCGGGCATCCACCGCCCGGGCCAGCGTTTCCTCGTGCCGCGCGGTCGCTACCGCAACCGAGGCGTGCCGGGCCAGGATGTGCGCGACCGCCACGTCGTCGGGAGTGAAGGCGTCCGGGTGCAAGGTGTAGAGGGACAGCACCCCGATCACCTGCGGACCGGATCGCATCGGCACGTGCAGCACGCTGCGGATCTTCCCCTCCGCAACCTGGGCCCGCCACCGCGGCCAGCGGTCTTCGGCGTCGACGTCGGCGATATAGACGGTCGCTCCGGACGGGTTTGTGGGTTGTCCACAGGCCTCGTTCGTGATTGGTTCCGAGCGGTTTGGGTGGCCTATAATCGACAGTATGTTCGAGAGTCCGGCGGGGATGGTGGACACGATGGCTTCGGTAGCCAGCGTGGACATCGCGCTGCTCGACGCCGACGGGCTGCTGGAGCACCTGTCGAAGATCCAGCAACTGGAGTCCGCGCTGGCGGCCCGGAAAGCCCAGACGATGGTCGCCTTCCACCAGGCGCTGTCCGGCACCTGTGCCGATCTGGGTCACGAAGCACCGCGGCCAGGTGATCGCCTGGCCGGTCCGGCCGAGCGGCGCTGGTCGGGTGACGTGCTGCGGTCGGTGACCGACGAGATCGGCCTGACGTTGAGCGCGCACCGCAAGACCGCGGCCTTGTGGCTGAACCGGGCCGCGGTCCTGGTCGACCGGTTCCCGGCCACTCTGCGGCTGCTCGGCGCGGGCGGGATCCCGGTCGCCGCCGCCTACCACATCGCCCGTGAACTCGCGCTGATCGTCGACGACGACCTGCGGGCAGCGGTCGAGGCGATCGTGCTGGCCTGGGGACGCCGCTACGGGTGGCGGCGGATCAAGAAGACCGCGCAACGAGAAACCCAGAAAGTCCTGGCCGAGTACGAATCGCTGCTGCACGCCCAACGCCAAGACGAACGCACCACCTACACCGTCAACCACAACGGCGGCACCTGCGACCTGGTGGTGTCCACCTCCGCGATCGACATCACCGCGATCATGGCCGCCCTCACCCTGCGCGCCCGGCAACTCCAACACGAAGGCGACCCCCGCAACCTCAACCAACTCCGCACCGACCTCGCCGTCAACCGCCTCCTCGGCAACGACCAAACCACCACCAACCCCCACACCACCACCCGCAACGGCGACTCGCACACCGGCAACGGCGAACCCACCAGCAGCGCCAGCCCGGCCGCCGCGGGCCCCCACTCCACTACCGGCCACACCCGGCCCACCGCCGGCCATACCCAGCCCACAGGAGACAGCGACGCGGGCGCCACGCCGCACACCGCCGGGCCTGGCGGGGATGGCGAGCCGGAGTGGTACACCCCCGCTCCGCGCACTGCGTCGACCGCGGACGCCGCGCCGCACACCGCCACGGCCGGGCCAGACGGGGATGTCGAGCCGGAGTGGTACACCCCCGCTCCGCGCACCGCGTCGACTCCGGACGCCACGCCGCACACCATTACCGCCGAGCCTGGCGCGGATGACGAGCCGGAGTCGTGCACCGCGGCCCCACCCGCCGCCGCTCCACTGACCGCCTCGACCTCGGGCGCCACGACCCTCCCGGGCGTTGCGACTGCCGCGGATGATGAGCGCGTGCCGGCTGCGGGTAAGACCAGCACTGATGCCCGAGAACGCAGGGATCGGGCGGGTGCGCAGGCCGCGGAGGTCGCGGCGAGTCCGGACGACGAGAACGTGGCCACCGAGGACGCCTCGGACGCGGGAACCGTGGATCAGGTCGCGGCCGCGCGGGTGAGTGCAGACACCGTCGCAGGTGTGGATGTCGCAGTGGGTGCAGACGCGATGCCGGGCGTGACGGGCGTGGCGGGCGTGGGCGCTGCAGATCCGTTCCTGGCGGCCGATGCCGCGACAAACCAGCACGCCGAAAGCGTGGTCGCCGAGACCATCTCGAGCGCGGACACGGGTGCGGGTCCGGTCATGGCCGCGACCACAAACAAGAAGGCAGATGCCGGTGCAGGTCGGGTCCCGGGGCCGCCGGAGTCCGGGTTGAACCCGGCCGTCGCGATCCAGATCGTCATTCACTGCACCTACGCCGAGGCCGAAGCGCTCGCTACCGGGGCGATCTGCACCGGCGGGGAACTCCAAGGCTACGGACCCCTTCCCCAAGACGCCCTCGCGATGGCGTTCAGCAGAGCCAAGTTCAGATACCGACTCACCGACCGCACCCCGAAATCCGACCCCGCCCGGTACACCCCGAGCCCGGGACTGGACCAGCACGTCCGCGACCGCGACCAGACCTGCCGCTTCCCCGGCTGCACCGCACCCGTGCAATTCTGCGACCTCGACCACCGCATCCCCTTCCCGCAAGGCCCCACCGACGACGAAAACCTCGGACCCTTCTGCCGCCACCACCACCGACTCAAGCACCACGGCGACTGGCAAGTCTTCACCACCGACACCGGCACACTCGTCTTCATCAGCCCCACCGGACGCGCCTACCTCGAACCACCCACCATCCCCAACACCACACCCGGCACACCAAGCATCGAAACACGCTCCAACACCGAAGCCGCCTGACACCCTCGGGGCCGCCGTTGAAGTCAGGCGTGAGGCTGAGCGCGTCAGCAGTCGGCGGGATCCCGCCCGGGGTAGCCACAGCGATCTCGTACCCGGCCTCATTGAAGACGGCGTACGGGCCGAGGGCCTCCTCAGCCCAGAACCCGGCCGGATGCCGGTATCCGTCCGCCAAGGTCCAGTGCGTAGTGGCGGTGATGACGAAAAGAATCTTTGCCATGGGCAATGCTCCTTCAGACTTCGGTGGGTTGTGTGAGGGCTTCCCGTACGACGTGGCTGTCGGCGGCTTGCCGAAGGTGGGTGAGCTTGCCGTCGCGGACCGTCCACAGGTGGATGAAGCGGGCGACGGCTTCGGTCCCTGCCTTGCTGATGACGTGGTAGTGGCCGAGGACAACAACGTGATCGTCGGAGGCGGCGAAGAACTGTTCCGCGTGGCCGGAGAAGGACTGGTACTGCGGCATCAGATGGCCGAAGAAGTCCCGGCTGACGCTCTCCCAGCCGTGGTAGACGCCGCTGGAGGGGAATCCCGGGGTGATGTCCCAGACCAGGTCGGGGCCGATGATCTCGGCGGTGACCTCGGGGGACATGCCGGAGTCATACAACCGGCGTACGAGGGTGGTGTTCGGTGACTCGGACATGTGTGGGCTCCTTCGGTGTGAGTGCTCCGCCACCGTTGCAGCGGTGGGGCGGACCGAACAGGGAGAGATTCATCCCCGGATGAGTTGGTCCCCTGCTGCCCAGGACGCCAGGAGGCGTAGGGAGTCGTGGGAGGGGCTGCCGGGTTCGGCGGTCCACACGATGAGGTACTGCTCGGGGTCGGCTGCGCTGGTGAGGGTGTCCCAGTCGAGAGTCAGAGGGCCGACCACGGATGGTTCAGGTGCTTGGCTCCCAACCCGCGGCCGGCGTCGGCGCCCCACCACGTTCTGAAGTCCTCATCCCGCGTGGACGCTCGCCGACCAGGGTGCTCATCCGCGGATCGCCTGGAGTTCGTGCTGCCTCCGTCCGCAGTTGCGCGACAGCTCTCCGGGCGACGTTCTCCCAGTCGGGGTAGAGCCTGCGCATCGCGGGGTCGGTGAACAGCAGCCTGACATAGGTCCGGTGCTTCGGTGGGATGTCTCCGAAGTCGGTCACCAGTGCAGCAGCCAACGGATTCCACCCCAGGATGTCGGTCCGGCGGCCGAGTACGAAGGCGGGACTCGCGGTCAGGTCATCCTCCCAGGCGCTGCAACTGGGCGACTGCACGGAGTACCGGACCTGAGGCCGGCGCCCGGCCCTGCTCGAGGCGGGTGTAATGCGTGGTGCTGATGGCCGCGAGGTGGGCGACCTCCTCGCGGCGCAATCCGGGCACCCGGCGTCGCTGCCGGCTCTCGGGCAGTCCTACCTCGGCGGGAGCGAGTTCGGCACGGCGAGCCTTGAGGAACTCTCCCAGCTGACTCGCCATGGAGCCACGATGGCATCCAGAGCCGCTCTTGTGAGGGGGAGAGTTCCCTCCCTCCCTCGCTCGGGAGGCCAACGAAGAGGCCGCTGGTCTGGTCGCCACCCACCCGGGCCGGTTCGGGTTCTTTGCGTCCGTCCCATTGCCC
This sequence comes from Kribbella sp. NPDC006257, assembly GCF_040613535.1. Classification (NCBI taxonomy): domain Bacteria; kingdom Bacillati; phylum Actinomycetota; class Actinomycetes; order Propionibacteriales; family Kribbellaceae; genus Kribbella; species Kribbella sp. NPDC006257. The sequence continues at coordinate 247,266 of NZ_JBEXSJ010000003.1, read as the reverse complement.
GATGTGGACGGCACACTCGAAGCGATTGCCTACGGCATCGATGAACTCGGCGCGGACGGCGTCGTCCTGATGACCAATGCCCAAGGCAAGTACCCGGGGGGACGAGAGCACTGAGCCGGTCTTCGCCGAACTCGACCGCCGCCGCGCGGTCGTTTTCCTGCATCCCACCTCACCGGTCTGCTGGGAACAGTCGGCGCTCGGACGGCCGCGCCCGATGGTCGAGTACATCTTCGACACCGCGCGCACCGTGACGGACCTGCTCGTGTCCGGGGTGCTCGGGCGTTACCCGAACGTCACGGTCATCGTTCCGCACTGCGGCGGAGCGTTGCCGGTCCTGCCGACCGCGTCAACGAATTCATGAGTCAGTTCCTTGGCTCACCTGGCGGTGACTGACGACGGCCAACACGCAGCGCCTGTTCCCCCGACTCGTCCACGAACGTCGAAAGGACCGACCATGCCTGACACCAAGGCCGGCCAGGAACCCTCCGGCGCACAGAAGATGTTCGGCGAATTCCCTCCCGGCCTCGTCCACTTCACCGACGACGTGCTCTTCGGTGAGGTGTGGAAGCGCAGCGACCTCGGCGCCAAGGAGCGCAGCCTCATCACGGTCGCCGCCCTGACCGCAGGCGGCAACACCGACCAACTCGTCTTCCACCTCGGCTACGCCCGACAGAACGGCCTCATCAAGACCGAACTCATCGAGGCAATCACCCATCTGGCCTTCTACTGCGGCTGGCCCAAAGCCATGGCGGCGATGGCCGTAGCCAAGCAAGTCTTCAGCAGCGGCTAGGCGACTTCCGCTAGGTCGTGGACGGTGGCGGTGACGGCGAGCGCCAGGCCTAGGATCGCGGTCGCCGTGACGACGCCGATGAGCTTGTCGGTGCCTGCGGTCAAGGTTGCGGTGAAGATGATAGCGCCGCTGAGGGCAAGGCCCAGTGTTGCCAGCCACAGTCCTATTCGGAGTCGCCGCGGACCGGGTGCGTGGACCGGATCGAAGCTGGTCAGTACTCGGATCGCCTGGATCGCGCCGGTGGCGAGGGTGAGCCACCAACAGCCCACGATCGCCCACCGCCCGACGAGAGGTATTGCCGACGCGGTGAAGTTGTTGGCCGCGGCAACGATGAGCGCACCGAGAAGAGCCGGTACTGCGAGTCTCCGTGCGATCAGGTGAGCCAACTGGTGGAAGTACCTGAGTCGCGGGAGTGGGAGGACAAGCGCCAGCCCGGTGATCATCAGGGCGTCGCAGGAGGTCAGGATCCAGGAGCGAGCGAGGGACCTCGGCACAGCGCCGGTCAACTCGAGGGCGGCGTGACCCGTTAGCCAGCCGACGGCGCTCACGGCGAAGGCCAGGTGGGCGGCGCGAAGTCGTCGTTGGGCCGGGGAAGTAGCCGGCCAGATCACCGGGTGGATCCACATCCCGATCAGCGTCCGGGCGAGATCGGGGGACGACCGCCAACCCGTCGTACCGGCTTCGCTCTCCAGGGCCGGTCCCCAGCGGTCGCGGAACGGTCGTGGATAGAGGGCGATCAGCCGGTGGGTGAGGCTCATGCGGGGTTCGCCCGGAGGTGTCTGAGGCCGGTCGCGGCGATCCGGGCCATCGTCGTGAGTTCCCGTTGGAGCACCTCTCGGCCCGTCGTTGTCAGGCGTACCGGTTGCTGCCGTCCCTGGCCTTCGACGGGCTCGACGAGTCCCTTCGCCTCCAGCCGGGTCAGGGCGCCGTACAGGCTGCCGGCGCCGAGGCGCTCGCCGGTCAGTTCCTCGATCGCGGTGTTGATCGCGTAGCCGTGCAACGGCCCGTCGGCCAGCACGCAGAGCACCAGGGTCTGCGCATCGTTCGCTTGCATGCGTCCAGAGTACTACGTGATGCGTAGTACGCGGTGTGTACTATGCCAGACATGACGGCGAAGCGGAGAGTTCGGCAGGTCCTGCGGGTGATGGCGGCAGTCGTCGTGGCGCTAGTGGTGATCTGCGTCGGGTATGTGGCGATCGTTTCTCAGCTGAGTCGGCGGGTGGTCGCCGTACCCGACCTGACCGGGCCTTCCGTGGTCGGCCGGACGATGGCTGAGTGGGTGGATCGGACGCGGACGGATCCGTTGGCGCCCGGTGGCGGACCGCGGCGGCTGTCGGTGTGGCTGTGGTACCCGTCGGCTGCGGCTGGTACGTCGGCCGGGTATGCGCCGGGCGGTTGGCGAAAGCTGTTGTTTGGAGGCCCGGTCGGATGGTTCGAGTCCGACGCCGACAAGATCAGGGTGCACGCGACCGCGGATGCTCCGGTCGCGGGCGGGAAGTTGCCTATCGTCGTACTGGAACCTGGGATGGGTCTTTCGGCACCGCAGTACACCGCCGTGGCAGAGAACCTTGCAAGCCACGGGTATCTGGTGGCAGGTGTGACTCCGACGTACAGCGCGAACCTGACCATGCTGGATGGCGCCGCGGTGATGAGCACCTCGAAGGGCAATCCGCCGGACCTCGGGGGACATTCGGGGAGTGCGCAGGACGAAGGGAACGCGCTGGTGGCGTTGTGGGCGGCGGATGCGCGGTTCGTGGCCCGCGAGGCTGCTGCGCTCGACGGTCCCTTCCGGGGCAAGGTCGAGCAGGGGGCGGTGACGTACGTAGGGCACTCGTTCGGTGGCGCAGCGTCGCTGGAGGCGTGCCACCTCGATCGCCACTGCGTTGGCGCGGTCGATCTTGACGGCACGCAGTTCGGAAGCGTTGTGCAGGAAGGGCTTTCGGTGCCGTCGATGATCCTGGGCTCGGAAGATTCGTGTGTGACCGGCACCTGTGGTCCGGATGCGACGAACCCCGAGGGTGAACGCGAAACCGCGGCGTCGTTCGTGAAGGCCAGTACTGGCATGTCATGGCGGTTCATCCTCAACGGCGCACGCCACTTCAACTTCACCGACTACAGCCTCTACTACTTAGCGCGACCTGTGAGGAACCTTGTCCCCCTCGGTTCGATCGACGGCCGCCGAGCCTTGTCCATCGAAAACGCCTGCCTGACCGCGTTCATAGACGTGGTGAACAAGCGGGCCGCCGCCAAGGCGCTCGACAAGGTGCTCCACAACAACCCTGAACTGAGCCAGGCCTAGTCAGTGGACCGGGTCGGGTTCGCTGGTGGCCGAGTCGCGGGCGTGGATGGCCGCGTGGTCGACGTCGCTGTGGGTCAGGGCGAGATAGGCGACGAGCGCAGCGAAGAGCAGCAGCCCGACGAGGGTGACGGGGCCGGTTCCCCAGCCGACGCCACCGTCGTGGGCAGGCTTGCCGAGCCAATCGGCGACCGAGGCGCCGAGCGGCCGGGTCAGCACGTACGACGCCCAGAAAGCCGCCGTGACGTTGAGGCCGAGCTTCCACAGGCCGAGCGGCACCACGATGAGTACGGCGAAGAGGGCGATCGACCAGGTGAAGCCGAGGCCGAAGTCGATCGCGGTGGCGTCACCGATCGCGGTGCCGAGGCCGAAGGTCAGCAAGACGACGCCCCAGTAGAACCGCTCGCGCCGGGCGGTGGTGATCGAGTGCACCGAGATGGTGCCTTCGCTGCGCTGCCACCAGATCAGCAGGCCGCAGAGCAGTACGAAGTAGACGATGGAGTCGAACCAGTACGGCGTGCCGAGCGCGACGTGTGGTCCGTCGGCGATCATCGTGCCGAAGACGGCGACGCTGAGTACGGTGGCCCAGTAGCGCACCGGGTGGTAGGTCTCGGCTTTCAGTTGCAGGGAGAGGGCTGTGAAGAAGCCCCCGGCCCCGATGACGGCGGCCAGCGGGATGCTGACGCTGCCGAGGAAGTCCGAGCCGGTCTCGCCGATCCCGGTGGTCAGCACCTTGACCACCCAGAACATGAGAAAGACCGCTGGGACCTTCGGAGCCTGGAACACTCGTGTCTGCATGTGACGGCACTCTAAGATTTCAACCTGCCAATGACCTGATCAGCCGAGGGTCTTCTGGATCGCCTGAACTGCCTGCTTCTCGGCGCTGGGGTCCTTGGCCTCCCGGACCGAGCTGAAGAGGGCGTCGTTCTGGCTGTCGATGAAGTCCCAGGCCTTGCCGTCGAGCGGCTTGAGCTTGGACTCGTCGTCGTCCCAAGCCTGCTCGTAGGCGTCGACGGCGTCATTCAGTGCCGCTTGGTCGCCTTTGGCGAGGTCGGTGCTCATGCCGGCGACCATGGTCCGGAAGTGGGCTACGTCGGCTGGGGGGAAGTGGGAGATCGCCTGCTCCGAGGTGAGGTGGAGATTGGCCGCGGCCGGGGTCGGCCCTTCGCCTTCGGCGGCTGCGTTGGTGTGGGGTTGGGCGGAGGCCCAGTTGAGGAGGATGCCGGCCGCAATGGTGGCGGCGGTCATCACACCGACCAGAGGCCATTCGCGGCCAGGTCGGTGGTACGTCGCCGTACGGTCGCTGTGCTGGTCGCCCTCGATGATGTCGGTCTTGGTGAGGGTGAGGTAGAGGACGGTCGCCAGGATCGCGCACAGGAAGATCACGCTGGTGATGAGCGTTCCGAGGCCGAGGCCTTGGTCGGGGACGCGAGGGGAGGCCAGCCAGTCGCCGAGGTTGGCGCCGAGTGGACGGGTGAGGATGTAGGCCAACCAGAAGGTCAGAACGGGGTTGGCGCCCATCCGCCAGCAGGCGATGATGATCGCGATCAGGGCCAGTGGCAGCAGGACCGAGACGCCCGGGCTCCAGCCGGTGAGTTCGAGGGTCCAGTCGCCGGCCGCGGTACCGAGGGCGAAGGTGACCAGTACGGCCAGCCAGTAGAACGCTTCGCGGGGGAGGGTGACGATGCTGTGGATCGAGAGCGTGTGCTCGCGGGCCCACCAGATGCCGAACACGAGGGCGAGGGCGACGGTGAAGACCGACGTACTGAGCCAGAGCGGTACGCCGAGCTGGTCGGTGAGGATGTCGGTGTAGAGCGTGCCGGTGACGCTGACGACCACGACGGTGAGCCAGTAGGCGGACGGCTTGTACTGACGGGTTCTCAGTTGCCAGCCCAGGACGACGGCGAAGACCACGGTGAAGATGACTGCGGTGGCGACGAGCCCGACGCCCAGCTGCATGTTGATCCAGTCGGCGAAGCTCTCGCCGACGGTGGTGCAGAGGATCTTGATCAGCCAGAACCAGATGGTGACCTCGGGCACCTTGTTCAGCAGCGCCCTGGATGCCGCCGTACGGGATGCGGTATTGGTAGTCATGGTCGCAACCCTTGCCTGAAGCACCTGCACGCAACCTGACTACGTGTGGTCAGGCGCGCGGGAACCGTACTTCGAGGTGTCCGCGGCCGTCCGCCACCGCCCGTACGCCGAGCCCGGTCGCGTTCGCGATGCGCCGGACCACGGCGAGGCCGAGCCCGTGCCCGTCCGTTCCGCTGTGGCCCGGCGCGAAAACGCGGTCGAGGTCGTCCGGCCGGAAGCCCGGGCCGTCATCGAGGACGTGCACGAGCACATTGTTGCCCACAGCTACTGTCTGCAGCGAGGCCGTTGTTCGGGCATGCCGGACGGCGTTGTCGAGCAGCGGCGCCAGGACGGCGGCCACCACCTCGGCCGGGACGGCCACCTCGAAGTCGCCCACGGCATCGAACTGTACGTCGCGTCCCTCGGACATCTGACGCAGTACCGGCACCAGCCGGCACGATGCCTTTCCGCCCACGCGGGACCGCGCGGCGTCGAGGATGGTATTGACCGCGTTGCTGAGTCGGTCCGTCTCCGCGAGGACAACCTGCGGATCGACCCACAAGCCGGCGAGCTCAGCCAGTTGGGCGTCGCCGCGCAGTACGGTGATCGGGGTCCGGAGCTCGTGCGCGATCTCGTCGGTCAGCCGGCGTTCGTCGGCGATGGTGGCCGAGACGCGGTCGAGCAACCGGTCGAAGGTCTGTGCCAGTTCGCCGAACTCGTCGCGGGCATGGCCCTGACCGAAGCGGCGGCCCGGGTCGTGATCGCCCCACTCGTCGGCCAGCGTCGACATCTGGTGGACGGCCCGCAACGACCGGCTGACGCCGAGGTGGGCGACGAAGCCCGCGAGTGCGACGGCCAGAGCGCCGAGCAGGAGCGACACGATCAGGCTGCGCTGCTCGGAGTTCTCGTACGGCGTGAGGTCCACGGTGACGACTGCAGTGACCTCATGACCCGGCACGGGCAGCGGTTCGGCGTACAGGAGGTAGTGCCGGGAAAGCAGGAACTCCTGGCGGCCGGATGTGCCCAGTTGCTCGACGATCGCGGCGAGACTCGAATGTGCGACGCCGTCGATGAGGCGGCCGTCGGCGTAGACCCAGGTGACGGCATCGAACGGATCGTCGGCGCCCTCGACGAGGTGCACCGTTCCGTTGCGAAGCTGGACGGTGGCCGCGACCGCGTCGGCCCGGGTCCGCGCGAGCGTCCGGGTATCCGTGTCGGTGGCCCGGCTGAGCAGGACATGGCTCAGTACTACGAGTACGGCGACGACCAGGGTCGCGGTCAGGACTCCGAGGGAGACGATTCGCCCCCGGAACCCGGTCAGTCCCACCGGTAGCCGACTCCGCGGACGGTTGCCACCCGACCGGCGACGCCCAGCCGCTCGAGCTTCACGCGGAGGCGGCGCAAGTAGGAGTCCAGGGTGTTCTCGCTGACATATGCCCCGTGCGGCCACCCGGCGGCAACCAGCGCATGCCGTCGTACGACCTCACCGGGCATCGAGATCAGCCGGCCGAGCAGCCGGAACTCGGTCGGTGTGAGCGTCTCCCCGTCGCTACCTCGCCGTACTTCGTGACTGGTGGGGTCGAGCACGACTTCGTCAGCGGTCACCACGACTGTGGTCCGGCGCAGCAGTGCGCGAATCCGGACCAGCAGCTCGGGGATGTCGAAGGGCTTGGTGAGGTAGTCGTCGGCGCCGGCCTCGAAGCCGCTCACCTTGTGGTGCATGCCGCCCAGCGCGGTGAGCATCAGGACCGGGGCCTGTACTCCGTGCGCCCGCAGAGCCACGCAGACGTCGCGGCCGTCCGCATCGGGAAGGCCGATGTCGAGGATCACCACGTCGGGGACCGGGGCCAGCTGGGCAAGCAGCTCGGAACCTGTTGCTGCGGCAACAATCGAGTGGCCGTCGGCGACCAATGCCCGCTTCAACAGTCCACGCAATGCGCGGTCGTCCTCACAGACGGCGATCCTGGCCATCCCGAGACCGTAGCGACCTTCTGCTGAGTGGCAGCTGAGAGACCTGTGTCAGGTGTCGCGGCGGGTGATCAGGAGTAGGGCGAAGGTGAGTGGAACGAGGGCGTAGAGGGCACAGATCGCGAGGCCCATCGTTGGTGAGGGCGCGCCGTCGGTGGGTGGGCGGGTGGCGATCAGGGCGTTGCCGGCGGCCCAGAGGTTCCAGTTCGATGGCCAGGTGATCCAGTCCTTGAGGTTCGCGGCGACGAGCGGGACCACGAAGACGAGGCCGAAGATGGCGCTGACCGCGCCCGCGGTGTGCCTGATGATCGCTCCGAGGGCGAGACCGAGCAGCGTGAGAGCGGTCAGGTAGATGCCGGCGCCGGCTACCGCGCGCAGAGCCGCATGGTCGCTGAGAGATACGTTCAAGTGGATGCTTCGCAGGCTCAGCTGCGCGACGAGGAAGGTGACGAGCGACAACAGCTCGCCGACGATGAGTGCTACCGCTCCTACGACCAAGGCTTTACCGAGCAGGACTTTTCGACGATGGGGTGTCACTGTGAAGGTGGTTCGGATCTGCCCTGTCGTGTACTCCGAACTGATCGCCAGTACTCCGATCACGCCGAAGGCGAGCTGGGCGAAGGCGAGCCCGTCGAAGCTCAGGTTCACCGGATCGAACGCGGCCTTGTCGACGGCCGACCAGGTCGGATAGTCCTTCGCCCGGCCGGTCGCTGAGAAGAGTCCACCCAGTACTGCGACCGCGAAGGCCGCAATCAGACTCAGCGGAGTCGAGCGGATTGAGCGGAGCTTGGTCCATTCGGAGAGCAGCATCAGTTCGTCCTTCCGGTGCGGTACTGCGTGGCGTCGTCGGTCAGGTCCAGATAGGCGTCCTCGAGCGACCGTCCGTCCGCGGTGAACTCGGCCAGCGTGGTGTCGGCGACGAGCCGGCCTCGGCCGATCACGATGAGGTGGTCGGCGACCAGTTGCAGTTCGCTCATCAGGTGGCTGGAGACGAAGACCGTCCGGCCGTCGTCGGCCAGCTCGCGAAGCAGCCGCCGGATCCAGCGCACGCCTTCGGGATCGAGACTGTTGACCGGTTCGTCCAGCAGGAGCACGGCCGGGTCGCCGAGAAGGGCGGCCGCGATGCCGAGGCGCTGGCGCATGCCGAGCGAATAGGTCCCGACTCGTCGGTTGGCCGCATCGTTGAGTCCGGTGAGTTCGAGGACTTCCGCGACTCGGGTGGTGCTGATTCCCGCGGCTTGGGCGATGCAGAGCAGGTGATTGCGTGCCGAGCGGCCCGGGTGGGCCGCATTGGCATCGAGGAGCGCGCCAACTCGGCGTACGGGGTGATCGAGCTGGACGTACGGCCGGCCGTCGATCAGGGCCCGGCCGCGGTCGGGGCGGTCGAGGCCGAGCAGGATGCGGAACGTGGTGGACTTGCCGGCGCCGTTCGGCCCGATGAAGGCCGTCACCCGGCCGGGCTGGATGGTGAAGGTGAGGTCGTCGACGGCTTGGGTCGACCGGTAGCGCTTGGTGAGTTCGTGGATTTCGATCATGGAGCCACGATCTCGGTGCGGGTGGCGTGCTGACATTGCCCTGTGGGGAGAGTTTCAGCTCCACCCGTGGGTTGAGATAGGTCTTTGGATCTATACCTGGAGGCTGATGACCAGAGTGCCTGGTGAGGCATACCGTCCTGGCTATGGAGATTCAGGCGCCGCTGGTGACGCGGCTACGGCCGGGGCAGGTGCTTGCCCTGGAGGCTGGGCTGGCTGCGGCGTACGGCGGTGCCGCCTGGGTGCTGTTCGCGCACAAGGATCCTCACGTGGTGGCGTTGCTGGGGACTCTGCTGTCTGCCTTGGCGATCGTGCTGACCAGGCGACATCCGGTGTGGGGATTCGTGAACGCGTTGGTGCCCCTCGCATTGATGCCGGCCGCCTCGTCGCTGGGCTTCGTTGCTGTGCTTCCGCTCTGCTATGCGCTGTTCTGGGTGGCCGGAGTCTGCAAACGGCGAACAGGTCTGGCAGTGCTGGCGGTGGCTCAGCTGGGGGCGGTGGCGACCGGGCTGCCACGATTCGAGCACGTGGGTGCGATCGTGCCGTTCGCGGTGATGTTCACTGCAGCTTGGGTGACTGGGTACGTCGTCGCTCAGCAGCGTCGGTACGGCCGCGAACTGGTGCTGCAGCAGGAGCGGATGCGGATCGCCCGCGAGCTGCACGACATCGTTGCCCACAGCATGAGTGTGATCACCGTGCAGGCGGGATACGGCCACCTGGTGATCGACGAACAGCCGGCCGAGGCGCGCCACGCGCTGGCGGCGATCGAGGCGGCCGGTCGGCAGACGCTCACCGAGATGCGCCGGCTGCTCGGCGTACTGCGGTCGGAGCAGGACGGTCCGGCCGCGCTCGGGCCGGCGCCTGGGCTGAGTCAGTTGGATCAGCTGATCGAGCAGACCGGTCGCGCCGGGGTGCGGGTCCGGCTCACGGTCACCGGCGAGCCGGTGGATCTGCTGGCGGGGATCGACCTTTCGGCGTACCGGATCGTTCAGGAGGCGCTGACCAATGTGGTCAAACACGCTGCGACGGGCACGGCGGAAGCAGTCGTCGACTACCGGCCGACCGAGCTGGCGATCCGGGTCACCGACAGCGGCTCCGGCTGTCCGGACGGCATGGTGGCGAACGGGCACGGTCTGGTCGGGATCCGCGAACGCGTCACCCTGTACGGCGGATCGCTGCGAGCCGGTCCGTTGCCCGATCGCGGGTTCGAGGTGTCGGCCCGGTTGCCGTTGACGGGGTACGTCGGATGACCATCCGAGTGCTGATCGCCGAGGATCAGGCGCTCGTTCGGGCTGGTCTCAAGGGCATCGTCGGTACTGCGCCCGATCTGCAGGTGGTGGGGGAGGCGTCGACCGGTTCGGCCGCTGTCGAGCTGGTCGCCGGTGTGCGGCCGGACGTGATCCTGATGGATATCCGGATGCCCGGGATGGACGGGCTGGAGGCGACTCGGATCATCACGGCGTCTTCGTCGGCACGGGTGCTGGTGCTCACCACCTTCGACCTGGACGAATATGTGTACGCCGCGCTGCGCGGTGGGGCGAGCGGGTTCCTGCTGAAGGACTGCCCGCCGGCCGAGTTGCTCACGGCGATCCGCGTGATCGCTACCGGAGAAGCGCTTCTTGGCCCTTCGATCACCCGCCGCCTGATCGACGAGTTCGTAGCTCGGCCAACGGACGTCCGGCCAACCGTCCACCTGCCGACGATCACTGAACGGGAGCGCGAGGTCCTGCTCCTAGTGGCCGAGGGACTGTCGAACGCAGAGATCGCGCAACGGCTCTACATCGAGCCGGGAACGGCCAAAACACATGTCGCCCACCTACTGACAAAACTCAACGCCCGCGACCGGGTCCAACTAGTCATCCTCGCCTTCCGCAGCGGCTTGGTCAGCCCCGGATCGAAACGCTCCGTGTAGCCTGGCTGCGATCTGCGAGGGGGATTCGTTGATGCAGGTTCGGAGGGGGACCAGCTGTGGGCTTCGAAGAGATGACGTCGTACGACCAGGCGGCTTGGCGGCAGTCGCTCAAGGTGCTCCATGAGGCACCGCGTCAAACGCTTGTTCCGAAGAAGCTCCGAGAACGGGCTTCCTCCGCTGCGTCATGGGTGGCAGGTCGGGCCAGCGAACTTCCCGGGGCGGAGTCGGCCCGGGAGATCGTCGAGCGAGCCTTCGAGGGAACACTTGCGCTGACCTTCCAGCCCGCACTGCGCAGTACCCGGCCGGGCTCGATCGTCAAGCGCTACTCGAAGAACAATCCGGATCTGGAAACCTACGAGCAGATCCGGGCATTGCCGCTTGAAGAACGCGATGCCATGTTGCCGCCGAAGTTCGGCTATACGTTGGGCTCGGCCGGTCAAGGGGCAGTGACAGCCTTGGCCGTCACGGGAGCGGAGGTAGCTTCCACGGTCACTGCGGGCACGACTGCAGCGGTGGCGATCGGGGCGGTGGCCGCCGACAGCGTGGCATCGATGGCGATGATGGGGCGGACCGTCGGCGTGGTGGCTTCTCGCTACGGTTACGACGTTCGGCTCCCCGACGAAGAGCTCTTCGCGATGGGCGTTCTTTCGCTCGGGGTGGCGGGCTCCCTGGGGGCGAAGACGCAGGCTCTGGCTGCTCTGTCGCGATTGACCCAGCAGATGATGCGCAAGGCGACGTGGAAGAAGATGAATGAGCACCTCCTCGTTCAGGCGATCGGCAAGGTCTACCAGATGCTCGGCCTACGACTCACCCAGAAGAAACTTGCGCAGACGGTTCCGTTGGTGGGCATTGGGCTGAACGCAGCGCTCAGCGCCTCGCTGACGGAGCGGACGTTCCGCCGCGCGCAGGCTGTCTACCGGCTTCGGACGCTGTCCGAGACCTACGGAATCGATCCGCAGGAGTGGATGTCCGGCTCGCCAGCCAGCTCATCGGCCGGCGATGATTCACGTGAGGAAGCCGTGGTGGATGTTATGGCGGTGTTGGACGCTGAGAGGAATCCTCCTACCGATCCGTGACGGCTGGGACAGGAGACGTCGCAGGTTGCTGGCGGCAACATCCGATCGATGGACCCGGGGCTCGGATATAACTCGGGTATGCGGAAAATCGGGGTTGTGGTGGCTGTTGTTGTTCTGGGCGGGGCGTTGGTTGGGTGCGGGTCGGGGGAGGACAAGAACGCGGGGGTGAAGACGCCGGCGTCAGTGACGACTCAGGCTTCTTCGGTGACTCCGACGACGCCGGCGGCCTCGAAGCCGGCGGGGAAAGTGTTCACCTCGCCTGATGGGTACTCGTTTGTGCCGCCGGTCGGGTGGACGAATTATCCGGCCGGGGCGGCGGGTGGGATCTCGGTGATGTTCATCGCTCCCGAGCTGGACAAGGCGGCGAAGTTCTCGGACAACATCAACGTGGTCGTGAACGCCAACAGGAAGGATCTGGAGGCGACGGTCTCGGAGACGAAGCGGGCGCTGCCGACCGTGCTGACGAAGTATCAGGTCACGGTCGACGAGCCGATCACCGCCGGCGATCAGGAGGCGCATCTTCTGGGTGGGACGTTCGACCAGGGGACTTTCCATCTCCAGAATCTGCAGCTCTTCTTCATCACCGGGGGCAAGCAGTACACGGCAACCTTCACCTGCCCGGAGGCGAGCTTCGCGAAGCTGCGCGCCAAGGCGCAGGCCTCGTTGCTGACCCTGCGCGCGGCCTGACCGGCAGAGCGGGCTCGCAGCGATCAGGGGCTGGACTTCTGGCGGATGGGGATCTCGACGTGCAGGGTGGTTTCGCCGGGGACGGAGGTGATCGTGATGGCGCCGTTGTGGCGTTCGACGATGATGCGCTGGGCGATGTCCAGACCGAGGCCGGTCCCTTTGCCGACATCCTTGGTGGAGTAGAAGGCCTCGAAGGCCCGGGCGGCGACCTCGGGTGGCATGCCCTCGCCGGTGTCGGTGACCTCGACGACGACGTTGTTGCCTTCGGCGTGGGTATGGATGCGCAGCGTGCCGGCGCCGCTCATCGCGTCGACGGCGTTGTCGATGAGATTGGTCCAGACCTGGTTGAGCTCACCGGCGTACGCCTCGATCCGGGGCAGTTCGCCGTACTCGCGCACCACCTCGATCCCGTCGCGGAGTTTGTGGCCGAGCATCACCAGGGTGTTCTCGAGTCCTTCGGTCAGGTCGGTGGGCTGCAGGGATGCGCGGTCCAGTTGTGAGTAGGACCTGACGGCCGAAACCAGCTCGGAGATGCGCCGGGTCGAGATCTTCACCTCCGACAGCAAGGTGGTCGCGGCGAACGTGCTCGCCACCCATTCCAGACCTGGTTCCAGATTGTCCTCGTCCAGTACTGCGGCCGCCCGCTCGCACCAGGCGACGTCGACGCCGGCGGCGGCCAGCGGCTGGGCGATCAGCCAGTCACGCTCCACCCCATGCCGTCCGAGCCAGCTGGCCATGGCGTTCTCCTGGTCCGCGATGTCCAGCGGATCCAGGCCGACCGCGGCTGGCTCGATCTCGCGGCGGAGCTTGTCGAGCGCGGTCAGCTGCGGGGCGGAGATCTCCCCCTGGGCCAGCCGGTCGAGAGAGGAGATGAGCGTCTGGCAGACATCTTCGAGCGCGTCCGCGGCCCGGGTCGCAGCGGCCGCGGGATTGTTGATCTCGTGTGCGAGGCCCGCGGCCAGGGTTCCGAGAGTGACCAGCGACTGGCGTTGCCGCGCGGTCGCCTCGATCGAGCGGGCAGTTCCGTAGACCCCGTTGATCAGGTGCCCGCCCAACGGGAACCACGCGGTGATGAGCGTACGCAGTACCGCCGCCGGCACCCGCAGTACGCGACCCTCCTGTACGCCGCGCCCCGATGCCAGATAGACGCCCCGCTCATCCCAGGCCCTGAACCCGCCGGCCCAGCGACCCGGCACGTCCAGCCGGCCGACCACGTTCTCCTCCCGGCCGACGCGCCTCGACAGCTCGATGGCGCCGTCGACCAGCACCCACCAGTAGTCGGCGTGCTCGCCTTCGGTGAACAGCTGGACCCCGGGCTCGATCCGTACTTCGGTGCCGCCGTCGAGTAGCTCTGTCAACTGCGCGTCGGTCAGCCCGGCGAGGAGCTCGAGTCCGCGGAGATCGTCGACCTGCATGGCTCACACCGTCGCCAGGTAGCGGTGCACGAGGTAGACCGACATGGCACCCTCGCCGACCGCGGAGGCGACGCGTTTCATCGAGTCGAGCCGTACGTCACCGGCCGCGAAGACGCCGGGCACACTCGACTCGAGGGCGAAGGGGGCCCGCGGCAACTGCCAGGCCTTGTCGTGAGTGAGCAGCTCCTGGCCGGTCACCACGAATCCCTTGGCGTCCCGGACGACATCAGGGCCGAGCCACTCGGTCCGCGGCGAGGCGCCGACGAAGATGAACAACCAACTCGTCGGCAGCTCTTCGGTACGGCCGGTATCCCGGTTCGTGACGGTGATCGCTTCGAGGTGCCCGTCGCCACGGCAGGCCGCCACCTCGCTGCGGCATCTCACCTGGATGTTGGGAGTGGACGCGATCTTGTCGATCAGGTAGCGCGACATGGTGGCCTCGAGCGAGCTGCCCCGGACGATCAGGACGACCTGCTTGGCGTAGCGCGCCAGGTTGAGGGCGGCCTGGCCGGCCGAGTTGGCTCCGCCGACGAGATAGACGTCATCGCCCTTGCACTGGCTCGCCTCGCTCGCACTCACGCCGTAGTACACGCCGCGGCCGGTGAGCTGCTCGAGTCCGGTCGCTTCCAGCCGGCGGTACGAAACGCCGGTGGCCACGATCACCGCGCGGGCCTCGATCTCGCCCCCACCCTCGACCAGTACGGCGTGCACCGGGCCTCTGGTCTCGAAGCCGACCACCGCGCGGGCCAGCACCATCTCCGCGCCGAACCGCGAGACCTGCGCGACCGCCCGCTGGGCGAGATCCGAGCCGGTCAGTCCTTTGGGGAACCCGAGGTAGTTCTCGATCGCGGCGCTCTGTCCGGCCTGTCCGCCCGGTGCCTCGCGCTCGACGATGACCGTGCTCAACCCCTCGGATGCCGCGTACACCGCCGCCGCCAGGCCGGCCGGACCACCACCGACGATGCAGACGTCGTACAAGGGCTGTTGGGCGTTGGTCCGCAGACCGAGTGCTCCCGCGAGCTCGAGAGACGACGGTGAGCGAAGCGTGTCGCCATCGGGGATCAGCACCAGCGGCAGGTCCATCGGTTGGGCCTCGGCAAGCAGCGCCAGCCGCTGAGCCTCCGGATCGCGCTCGACGTCGTACCAGCGGTAGGGCACGTAGTTGCGGGCCAGGAACGTCTTGATCTCATGACTACGGTCGGACCAGCGGTTGCCGACCACCCGTACGTCGGACGTGTGATCGGGGTTGGCCTGCCGCCAGTCGTCGAGCAGGTCCTCGATGACCGGGTAGAGCCGCTCCTCGGGCGGATCCCACGGCTTGAGCAGGTAGTAGTCGAGCCCGATGTCGTTGATCGCCTTGATCGCCACATCGGTATCGGCGTATGCGGTGAGTAACAGGTACTTCGCGCCGGGTGCGTGCACCCGCGCCTGCTCGAGCATCTCGATGCCGGTCATCTCCGGCATCCGCTGGTCGGCCGCGATCAGCGCGACCTGTTGGCTACGCAGCGCGAGTTTCGTCAGCACTGCAAGGGCTTGTGCGCCCGACGTCGCGCGCACGACGAGGTAGTCGTCGCCGTAACGATTCCGCAGATCCCGGGAGATCGCAGCGGACACCATGGGATCGTCGTCGACGGTCAGGATGGTGGGTTTGCTCATCTGATCTTCCCCCCAAAGCACAGAGTAACCATCGCGGCGAGTTCTTGACAGGGGTGGGGGCCGGTCTCATGATGCTTGCAATCTGTGTCGTTTAGTGCACATAAGTAACGATTGTGCGCAATATTGAGCGATACTCGTCGAAGGGACCGCCCATGAGAGTTCGTCGTCGGCTGTGCGGAATCGCTCTTGCTGTGATGCTTGTCGGCGCTGGGCTGGTGGGTGGTGGGGCGGCGAGTGCGGACACTGTCGCGGCCAACACCAGCGCGGCTGTGGGTGAGAAGCCGATGATGGGGTTCAACAACTGGGCGCGGTTCACGTGCGCGGCTCAGACGCGGCTCGACGGGACGAGGAGCGGGTATTCGTTCCAACAGTTCATGCAGGATCAGGCGAAGGCGATGAAGGACACCGGTCTGGTCGCCGCGGGGTACAAGAACCTGACTGTTGATGACTGTTGGATGCAGCGGACGAGTGCGGGATATCTGCATGGAGCAGCTAGCTGGGGTGGGAGCAGCCAGCCTGGGTTCGACTGGGAGTTGACCGACTACTCCAACTTCGTGCACAGCCAGGGGATGGAGACGGGCCTCTACAGCACCTCAGGTGTGAACACCTGCCAAGGCGTGCCTGGGGGAGTGCTGGGGCACGAGCAAGTCGATGCCAACTCCCTTGCCTACTGGGGGATCGACTCGCTGAAGCTGGACAACTGCGGTACGACGAGCAGCAACCGCCAGCAGATCTTCACCACAATGGCCAACGCCCTCAAAACCGCTACGGCCAACACGAGTCGCAAGATCTTGTTCAACGAGTCGGCACCCGCCGGCTACGGGCCGACCAGCTCCGAGAAGTACAACTCGATGGACTGGGTACGGACGCTCGGTCAGATGTGGCGGGTCAGCCCGGATATCGCTGTCTGGCACGGTGACAACGCGTCGGCCTGGAACTGGCCGCACGGCGGTGACTACTACGAGGGTGGCGTGATCCAGAACCTCACTGACACAGTCGCTCTTGCCCGCTACAACGGTCCGGGCAACCACAACGACGCGGACATGTTGCTGATCGGCGACAACAACCAGTTGACGCTCGCCGAGCAGCGCAGCCAGTTCGCGCTCTGGTCAGCAATGGGCTCGCCCCTGATGATCAGTACCGACGTCCGCAAGCTGGCCGCCGACCCCACGACTTACGCGCCGCAGTTGAACATCCTCAAGAACAGCGACATCATCGCCGTCGATCAGGACTCCCTGGGCGCCGGTGGCTACCTTGCCTCCCGGGACAGCGCAATCGACGTCGTCGTCAAGCCTCTGGCCGGCGGACGTCGAGCGGTCGCAGTACTGAACAAGACTGGCGCCTCAACCAGCTACACGCTGAACCTCAGCCGCCTTGGCTTCGCGAACACGACCTGTACGCGCACCGCAAGAGACCTGTGGGCTCACACCAACCAAAACGTCCAGGCATCGATCACCACAACGATCGCGAGCCACGACACCGCGATATACACCGTCGATCCCGGCAGCTGCGGAAATGCAATTTCGACCGGACAGATCCAGGCCCCACAAAGCGCCTTCCAAGCATCCGCCCTGTGCCTGGACGCCTACACCGGAGCCGCGCTCGGCAACAAGGTCGCTCTCTACGGGTGCACCGGCAACAGCAACCAGCAGTGGCAACGCCAGTCGACAGGACTCATCTCCTCGCTGCAGAACAGCAGCCTGTGCATCTCCGGCGACTCCACCGGGCTCCGCCTGGCCGCCTGTGACGGCAGCGACAGCAGGCAGAAGTGGGTCTACAACCGCGCTGGTCAGCTGCGGCAGGGCAGCACTTGTATCGACATCGCCGGTAGCGACTTCACCAACCAGAACTCCGTCGTCGCCACCTACGCTTGTGGGAGTCATCAACCCAACCAGACCTGGAGTGCTCCTTTCGACAATCCGCCCGGTAGTTAACTCGAAGCTTTACCCAACCGCCCCGAAGGGAAGCTCGAATGTCCGTCACCCGCAGGAAGTTCATCGCCACGTCCGCCGGAGCGGTAGCGGCAGGCATCGCAGCCAGTCAGCTCACCCCCGAAAAAGCCCGCGCCGGTACGACGGGAACGCTGACGGACGCGAAGCACATCGTGATCCTGATGCAGGAGAACCGCAGCTTCGACCACTACTTCGGAACCCTGCGCGGAGTACGCGGCTTCGGCGATCGCAGCGGGATCCAGCTCCCCGGCGGCTACAGCGTCTTCAACCAGCCCAACGGCAGCGGCCGCCACTATCCCTGGCAGTTCAGCAAGACCCAGCCGGCCGGCGGTGCGGATCCGGAGCGGCTGGCGCAGTGCAACGGCGACCTCAGCCACGGCTGGTCGGATCAGCATGGCGCCTGGAACGGCGGGAAACTCGACAGTTGGGTCGCCGCGAAAGGAAATGTCCGGGCCCTGGGCCACCTGGTCCGCGACGACATCCCGTTCCACTACGCGCTGGCCGACAACTGGACGATCAACGATGCGTACTTCTGCTCGATCCTCAGCGCGACCGGCCCGAACCGGACCTATCACTGGAGCGGCCAGATCGATCCGGGAGGCGTCGCCGGCGGACCGGCGTACGACGGCGGTGACGAATCCGGCCTCAAGTGGCAGACGTACGCCGAGGCGCTCGAGGCGGCCGGCGTCAGCTGGAAGGTCTACCAGAACGCCTCCGACAACTACGGCGACAACGCGCTCGCCTACTTCACCCAGTTCCAGAACGCGCCCGCAGGCAGCGTATTACGGACAAAGGGCATGTCGTCGGTGCCCCGCGTCACCGGCCGTACTCCGGACGACATCCTGGCCGCGATCCGTGCCGACGTGACCGCTGGGACCCTGCCCCAGGTCAGCTGGGTCGTCCCCAACCAAGCCGTCTCCGAGCACCCGTACGCGACCCCGGCCGACGGTGCGAACTTCGTGCGCGGCCTGATCGAGGCGATCAACGCCGACCCGGCCGTCTTCAACCAGACGATCCTGTTCCTCAACTACGACGAGAACGACGGCTTCTTCGATCACGTGCCGCCGCCGATCGCTCCGGCCGGAACCGCGGGGGAGTACTACAACGGCACCGCGATCGGTCTCGGCTTCCGGGTGCCGCTGCTGGCGATCTCTCCCTGGACCCGCGGCGGCTGGGTGAGTTCGGAGGTCTCCGATCACACTTCTGTACTACGGTTCCTCGAGCGCTGGACGAGTGCGATCGGCAAACCCGCGACCACTCCGAACATCAGCGCATGGCGTCGTCAGGTCTGCGGAGATCTGACCGGGATGTTCGACTTCGCCCACCCCGTGTACGGATTGCCGAGCCTCCCGGCGACTCCGACGATCGGTTATGGCAATTGCACCCTGCTGCCCAACCCGGCGCCGGTGGACAATGCCTTGCCGGTGCAAGAGCCGGGGACCCGGCCGGCTCGAGCGCTGCCCTACCAACCCAACGCGAATCTGGACCGGCTGGAGTTCGGTGCCGCAGGCAAGATTCTCGTCTGGCTCGCGATGGCGAACACCGGTACGGCGGCGACGCACTTCGCGGCGTACGCGAATGCCTACCGCAGCGGCGGACCGTGGCAGTACACGGTCACCTCGCAGGGCGGGACGAGTGACTTCTTCAACTGCGGCACCGGCTTCGGGGACGGCAAGTACGACCTGTCCGTCGTCGGGCCGAACAGGTTCTTGCGTCGCTTCACCGGGAATGCCACCACGGCCGGCAAGTACCTCTCCGCGACAGCGACGTACGCACCGGCACCGGACACCGGCAAACTCGCCATCTTCTTCAAAGCTGACCAACACCTCGACGGCAGCGGTCACCTTCACCATCCGTGCCAACAACTACCGCGGCGACGGCCCATGGACCTACCAAGTCGCCGCCGGCGCTACAGTCACCGACTACTTCAACGCCACCGCTTACGCCTCTGGTTGGTACGACTTCACGGTCACGGCGAACTCGGACACCGCCTGGACCCAGCGCTTCACCGGCCATCTGGAGACCAACACTCCGTCAGTCTCCGGCTGAGAAGCGGGCGGCCCGGATACCGTGCGTTCATGCGGTGTCCGGGCCGCTGCTGAGACGTTGGAGGATTCTGTGGGAACAAATGGCCGGCAGCATCACCCGGTGGTGTTGGCGCACCAGGCGCAGCGGGCGGCGCATCTGCAGGTGCGGATCGCTGATGCCATCACGGCGTTCGCCGGATCGATGCAATTCGTCTACGTGCACGTGGTGGTGTTCGCGGTCTGGATGCTGCTCGTCGAGTCGAGTCCCTGGCCGACGTTGACATTGGTGGTGTCGCTCGAGGCAATCTTCTTGTCGACCTTCGTGATGATCGGGCAGAACCGCCAGGCGGCGTTCCAGCAGGCGAAGGCCGACCACGACTTCAACGAGTCGGAGCTGGAACTGAAGACCAACACACAGCTCACCCGCGAGATCCACGTACTCACGACAGAGCTGCATCGCCGTCTGGTGGACGATATTTAGGAAGTATGGGGAGCGGATCTAGTTTCACGGTGTCTTACTGCCGCCCGTGAAATGGAGTAGAGATGATCCGTCAATGGATGCGACGCGTGCTTGTGGTGTCGTCGATATGCCTCGCCGGTCTGGTCGTTGCGCCGCTGCCCTCCCACGCAGCAAGTGCGAACCCTGCCAAGCCGGCCCAGCCGCAGAAGGCGGTCGTCGTCAAGCCTGTCGCGAAGGCGTTGCCGACCGTCTTCACGGTGCAGTCCTTCGTGGCAGTGCCGTCGAACTACATCTACAACCCGTCGCTGGGATCGCTGCACGACTTCTGCACCTCGTCGCCCGACTCGTGGTTCTCCGCAGACTTCCGTGGCCCGTGCGCGATCCACGACATGTGCTACGAACAGCCGGGCTCGCACAAGAAGTTCTGCGATGACCAACTGGAAGTGCAGCTGACGGAGAACTGCGACTACGCCTACGCGCCAGGTGCGAGCCGGTCGACCTGTCACGGTACGGCGAACGTCTACTGGGCAGCTGTCACGGCATTCGGCGACGACTAAGGGAAGGGCTCCCGGCCTTTTGCAGGAAGTTCAGCGGAAGGCCGGGGGACCACCGTGGAGCCCGCGATGAGTGGCGTCGGGGTCGGTGAAGAAGTTGGGGACCTGCGGAGACGAGTCGTAGTGGCGATGGAAGACCGGGGTCTGTGAACCGGACATCGGCGGGACGATCCAGGTCCAGTCGGTGGGACACCGGCGGCCTGCATTCTCCTCGCGTTCCAGATGGGTCAGAAAGCGGCGGGACTCGGTGTGATGGTCCGTGATAGTCACACCCTGAGCGCGAAACGAGTGCAGTACGGCGCGGTTGAGTTCGACCAGAGCCCGGTCTCGCCAGAGCGTCGTCTCTTCGGAGGTGTCCAGGCCCATCCGCTCGGCGACTTCCGGGACCAGCGCATAGCGGTCACTGTCGCCGAGATTGCGAGCGCCGATCTCCGTGCCCATATACCAGCCGTTGAAGGGCGCGGCCGGGTAGGAGACGCCGCCGATGACGAGCCGGTTGTTGCTGATCACGGGAACCGCGTGCCACCTCAGGTCGAGGTCCGCGAACCACGCCAGCTCAGGGTGACGCAGTGGCACCTCATGGATCGAGGCGGCGGGGACTTCGAAAAGCTGAGGTCCCTCTTCGACCGTCTCCACGACAAGGGGGAGGACGTCGAACGCGCCCGGCGACGAGGGTGGTTGCCAGCCGCGCTCGATCAGCCCAGAAGTGAAGGCGAGATAGCGAGGATCGCCGAGAACACGCTCATCGGGGAGCGCGTGCCCGGCGTACCGGATGAGTTGTTCGTTCCAGATCCGGGGGGCCGGCCGGTACGGCGTCTCGGGGGCGAACACGCTGATCATCGGCCGGATCTTGCCGCCGTTGTGAGCGAGTCGCAGATGGTCGAAGCAGTGCGCAGCGACGCGGCCGGCGTCCGAGACCGTTCGCAGATCGCGCACCTGCAAGCTGTGCCAGTACAGCCGGCCGATGCAGCGTTCGTTGTTGCGCCAGGCGACGCGTGCGCCGAAGGTCAGCTCCTCGCTGGTGTGCCAGTAGGTCCCGGTCAGGTCGATCTCGCGCATCACCGCGGCGACCCGCGGCCCGACCGCTCCAGCCCGTGGATTCTCGGTGTGGAAGAGCTCGAGGAACTCCCTGGCCGCGGCGCGGAGCAACTCGGTGTCGGGGCCCGGCTCAGGCACCGGCCGGTGTAAGGAGTGGCCGAGCCGCGCCCGGACCCGGGGACCGGGTCCAGGTGATGCCCGCCGCAACGCCTTGCGCCGGGAGCCGCTCATGTCGGACCCGGCGACTCGGTCCCGTGGTGCGAGCGTGCCCTGCGGCCGGTCGGGCTGTCCTCGCCGAGGCGGTCGACCTCGGTGGCGAACGAGTCCACGATCCCTTGCATCTGCGCCTGGGCCGACCGGGCGTACGAGCGAACCTGTTCCCCGGCCGTGTCCATCGCCTCCGCGACGATCTTCCGCTCCTGGGCACGCGCCTCGCCGATGCGTTCGCGCGCGTCCCGGCTGACGTCCTGGACCATCTCCTCGACCACGAGCTGTGCCTGGCTGAACAGCTGGACGACCTGGTCGTTCACCCGGTCGCCGGCCTGCTCGTACTGATCCAGCTCGGCCTTCATGCGTTGGAGTTCGGCCTGCAGGCGATCGTTCGCGGCCCGGCTGTCGCCGAGCTCGCGCTCGGTGGCCTGCACCTGCTCAGCGAGCAGATCGAGGTACCCGTAGACCTTGTCTGCGTCGAGACCCCGCATCCGGCGCTGAAATGTCGCGTCCCGGATCGATCGGGGCGTCTGGTAGTGCGATACGCGGTGGTTGGTGTGCGTCACGTGTCGTCCCCTGCTCTGGTTGCGCCAGCCCGGCCCCGGCGGCTGCGTAGTAGAAGTGCTCGTACTTGATGTCCTCCGGACGCATGCCGGCGCTCGTCAGCTGCTCCAACGTGTGCGCGACCATCTGCGGTCCGCCGCACACCATCGCCGTCCGGCCGATCAGCAGTTGTTTGGCCGCGATCGTGCCGACCTTCCCGCGCGTGCCGGGATAGGACGGATCGTCCGACACGACCTCCGTGTAGTCGAACCACGGCCGCTGCTCGGCCAGCTGCCGCAACCGCGGCCGGTCGTACAAATGCCAAGGCATCCGTACGCCGTGCAGCAGGTGGACCAACGGCCCCGAACCGGTCCGTTGCCACTCGTGGTCGATCTGCTCGACGACTGCCAGCAGCGGAGCGAGCCCGGTTCCACCGGCGACCATCAGCAACTCCCGGGTGTCACCTTCTCGCCGGGTCAGCCGTTCGCCGAGCGGCGCTCCGAGCTTCACGACGTCGCCGGTCTTCAGCGTCCGGACGACCGTCGGGCTCACCTGACCGCCGTCGATCTGCTGCACATGCAGGTCGATCGAGCCGTCCTTGCGCGGTGCGTTGGCCGGACTGAAGTACCGCCACTGCCGAGGGCGCTGCGGGATCTCCATCGACACCGACTGACCCGGCCGGTAGTGAAACGCGCGCCGCGGCCGCACTCGCAGCAGCGTGAGGTCCATCGTTCGCCGCTCGGCACAGACGACATCGGCGTCCCACCAGTCCGGGCTGGAGTCCGACGACATCTCCGCCGCCTCGACCATGATCCGTGCGACCACCTGATACGCCGCGGTCCATTGTGCCGCGAGATCCTCGTCCCAGTCGGACCCCAGGAAGTGCATCAGGGTTGCGCACAACGAAGCACCGACCGCGTTGTAGTGCTCGGCGACGACGGAGTACTTGCGATGATCCCGGCCCAGGTGCTGCAGGAAGGCCTCGTCCTTGTCGAGTTGATCGGCATGGCTGACGATCCGGCCCAGTGCGTTGACGAACTTGTCCCGCTGATTCGCCATCGACAGCGGGAACATCGACCGCACTTCGGGATGAGAGACGAAGAGGTGTGAGTAGAAATACAGCGGTACCTGTTCTCCGTGTGTAGTGACCCGGTCCCAGCTGCGCTGTAGCGTATTTTCTTCCATCGGAGTTCGCTATCCGTCTCGGAAAGGCAGCTCCTCGGTCGTGACGGACCGCCCGATGATGGGCAGCAGGTGGTGCCGGTCGCCGGCGGCGCATGCCGGCGAATCCTTTGATGACAAGGGTTCCCTCCCCATTCGATCCCCGAGTCCTTCGGCGCTTCGCCCTCCCGACCTACCCGCCGGCCGGCCCGGCGAAACGACGCATCGGACTTCATGGTGTCGAAATTCCGCCGCTGTCTCGACACTTGCCGCTGAGCCAGATCCAGACGTGATCATCGTGTCCGCTTTGCGGCGAGCCGACGGCACGAAACTCCTTTGACACTGCACGCTCGCTGCTGATCTGCTAATGGCCAGTACGCCGGATCAGCCGGCGCCGACCGGAAGGAGGGAAGCCATGAACATCCTGTCCAGCAGCTTCGCTCTGAAAGGTATTTCGGTTTGTCATTCGCACGTTCGTTCAGCTGTGAACACTGTGGCGTAGAGGTTTCTCTCGACGCCCCCGGCACCACCCATCGCAATCATTGCCCGAGTTGTCTGTGGTCCCGCCATCTCGATCGCAACGTTCCGGGCGACCGCAAGGCCGATTGCTCAGGCGGTATGGAACCGATTGCAGTCACGGTCCGCGGCGAGGGCCGTTGGGTCCTCATCCACCGCTGTACCAACTGTGGCCGGCTGCGTCTCAACAAGACCGCAGGCGACGACAACGTCCTGCTTCTGATGCGACTGGCAGCGTTGCCACTCACGATGCCGTTCCTCCCGTTCGCTCCAGAACCGGAGGTCGCGACGGCCACTCGCAAGCCGAGGGCACGCAAGACGAAGGTCTGAGCAGCACGACGGCGTCGCCTGAAACATCAGGCGACGCCGTCGCGTCGTACAGGTCAGGTGACGCCGTCGCGGAGTACGGCGTACAGGTTGTCGAGACGAGCTCGGTGGGCCTCGGCGACGGTGTCGGCGGGCTCGCCGGCGAGGTGCCGGCGTGCGGTGTCGACCAGGACAGTCGAGTAGCCGGCGATGAAGAAGGCGGCGAGGAGCGCAGCGTCGCCGCCGAACACCGGCGGCCGTTCGAGCTCCTCGGCGAGGGCCTGTTGGAGACCAGCGGCGATCTCCCGCGCGCGATTGGCCAGCGCCGGTGATGCCGCGACCGTCTGAAAGAACGGCAGCGCTCCGTCAGCCAGGCCCGACAGCGGGTGCCGCGCATCGGCGAGCTCGAGCGTCAGATCGCGGAGGAGCACGAGGACGTCGTCGCCCGGACCCCGGTCCCGTACGGCGGCCAGCAGCAGATCGAGCGCGTCGGCCTGCCGATCGAGGAAGAGGTCCTCCTTCCGGGCGAAGTGCTTGAAGACCGTCACGCTCGAGACGCCGGCCGCCTTCGCGACGTCGGCGACCGTCACCGCGTCGAAACCGCGCTCGACGAAGAGCCCGGACGCGACCTCCGCGATCTTGGCCCGGGTCTGCGGCCCGCCCCGTGTTCCGGTCCTCGGCACGGCGATCAGCTCCTCATGAGGTTGTGTCACTAAGCTTAGTGAGTTAACTTAGTGACTATGATCATCGCACATTCTCCCGGATCGCTCCGGCAGGCCTGGGTTGCCTTGGCCGGGCTCTCGGCCGTGTTCCTGTTCGAGATGCTCGACAACTCGATCCTCAACGTCGCCCTGCCGACCATCGGGCGCGACCTGCAGGCGTCGACCACGCAGCTCCAATGGGTGACCGGCGGGTACGGCGTTGTGTTCGGCGGACTGATGCTCGTCTTCGGAGCCCTCGCCGACCGGTCCGGTCGCCGGCGGATGATGCTGATCGGGCTGGTGCTGCTCGCGGTTGCGAGTCTCGCGACCGCCTTCGTCAGCAGTGCGAATCAACTCATCGCGGTCCGGGTCGCGATGGGGATCGCCGCCGCGATGACCACGCCCGGTTCGATGGCGCTGGCCTTCCGGCTGTTCGCCGACGACGGTCTCCGGGTGCGCGCCTTCACCGTGATCTCGACCGTCGGCATGGCCGGCCTCGCAGTCGGCCCGACGGCGGGCGGCTTCGTGCTGTCCTTCGCTCCGTGGCAGGTGCTGCTGCTGATCAACGTCCCGATCGCCGCCCTCGCGTTCATCGGCATCCGGACTGGGATCGCCGCCGACGATCCCGCCGAGCTGCACCGCGACCCGGTGGACATCGGCGGGGCGATCCTCGGCACCGCCACGATTGTCCTCGCTCTCGTCGCCCCGACGTTCTTCGTCGAGCAGGGCGCTGGCGCCTGGCAGCCCTGGGTTACCACGGCTGCCGTCGTACTGGCCGCCGTGCTCTTCGTACTTCGCGAGCGGACGGCGAAGTTCCCGCTGCTCGATCTCAAGCTCGTCGCTCGCCCGCTGGTCGCCAGCGGTCTGGCCTACAAGGCTGCCTCCGGACTCGCGGTCGCGGGACTCGGTTACATGGTCACGCTGCAACTCCAGCTGGACTGGGGTTGGTCGCCTGCGCTGACGGCCATCGGCATGCTGCCGCAGGTCGTCGTACTACTGGCCGGTGGCGCACTCGTCACCCCGTTCGTGAAGCGGGACGGGCTCGAGAACTCCGCCTGGATGAGCTCGGCGCTGGTCGTAGTCGGCCTCGCCGTCTACGCGACCCTCGGTCGTCTCGGCTACGGATGGGTCGCGCTCGCCCTCGTGCTGGTCTCCGCCGGGATCCGCGTGGTCGGCGTCGTCGCCGGCACGAACGTCATGCGCGGTCTCCCCGAGAACCGCTCCACGATTGGCGCCGCCCTGGTCGACACGTCCTCGCAAATCACCACCGGCATCGGGATCGCCGCCACCGGCACGATCCTCGCCGCGATGTTCACCGGCAGCATCGCCACTGCGCACTGGACCCCACACCAGACCTCACAATTCGAGGCGGCGATCACCGTCGCGGGCCTGGCCCTGACCATCACAGCCGGAGCCCTCGTCAGCTGGGCGTACCTCCGCACCCGTCACACCGCGCCCATCGCCGAGCCGGTGGCAGCTTGACCAGTCAGAGGAGTTTGGTGAGGGAGCGATGAATGTAGTCCATCGTCATGTCGAGGTTGGCGGCGAAGGATGGGTTGACCTGGGACATCCCGGCGCACCAGAGGCCGAAGGCGACGTCGCGGGTGGCGATGAAGGCGTCGAGGTGAGTCAGGTCGGGGAGTTCGCGGTGGGCTGCATAGCCATCGAGGAGCGCGGCACGGAGTACGGGGTAGTTGTCGCGGTAGCGGTTGTCCCACAGCGGTACGGCGAGGTCGTAGAGCCAAGAGCCGAATCCACAGTCGTCGAAGTCGATGATGCGGAGCGCATCGCCATCGAAGAGAGCGTTCTCCAGATGCAGATCGGCGTGGATGAGTCCGTCCGGCCCGTCGGTCATGACCACAAGCATCCGGCGCGCGATCTCGTCGAACTGGAGGCGGACCGGCGTCGGCAGGAGATCCCAGCAGTCGGCGGCTGAGATTCCGCCGTACTCCATCGTGTTGCCGAAGAACGTCTCCCACTCCCACTGCATGCGCACGAAACCCGATGGGGGAGTCCACGTCGACGCGTGCTCATGCAGACGGGCAAGGACGCCGCCCAAACGCCGGAAATGCACAGGACGTGGGTTGTTCGCCTGCATGCGCCCGGTCTGCCAGAACGTGGTGTTCTCCCCATGCGCGATGAACGTCAGCCGCAGATCGTCGAGGGCGTAGTCCGCCAGCGCCCGCACGCCCGTACGCCGGATGCGGGCGACCTGAGCGCGCTTCGACTCCAGGTCGGCCATCCGCGGAGCGTATCGATATGTACGGGCAACATCACTTGCTTTTGACTGAGGGCATGGAGATACGACTCGCACAGACCAGCGATGCCGCCGCCCTGAACGACCTGCTGCAGCAGCTGGGGTATGCCCAGGGCGACAACGAGACGACAGCCGACCGGATCGAGAACTGGGGCAAGGAGGACTCGAGTGCGGTCTATGTCGCCGAGGCCGACGGTGAGGTTCTCGGCGTGATCGCGGTGCACACGTGCCCATTCTTCGAGCGGGCGGGCTCGTGGGGCCGGATCGTGGCACTGGTTGTCGACGAGCACGCTCGCGGCAAGGGCGTCGGTGCCGACCTGGTAGCCGCGGCGGAAGGCTTCGCCACCAGCCGCGGCTGCGTTCGCATGGAGGTCACCAGCAACGACCGCCGTACAGATGCCCACGCGTTCTACCAAGGGCGCGGCTATGTCATCCAAACGGGAAAGTCGTCCCGCTTTCTCCGCGATCTCTAACCAGGGTCAGCGAAGGGCGCGGAAGGCGTTGCGGACCTCGTTGGTGAACAGCAAGGGCTCTTCCCAGGCGGCGAAGTGGCCACCTCGGGCGGGCTTGTTGTAGTAGGTGAGGGTCGGGTAGGCGTTCTCGACCCAGCTCCGGGGCGCCACGAAGATCTCGCCGGGGAAGGCGCTGAAGCCGACCGGGACGGTGACCGGGGGAGGGACCTGGCGGCCGCCCTGGGGGTGGGCGCCTTCCCAGTAAACGCGGGCGGCGGATGCGCCGGTGCCGGTCAGCCAGTAGGTGGTGATGTTGTCGAGGATGTGCTCCCGGGTCAGGTTGCCGGACGGCTTGCCGTCGACGAAAGCCCCGGCGCTCTTGTAGTAGGAGTCGGTGTCGTGGTCGAGCATCCAGGTGGCCAGCCCGACCGGTGAATCCAGCAGCGAGTAGCCGATCGTCTGCGGCCGGGTGTTCTGCTCGATGAGGTAACCGCTGCCGGTAGCGCGGAACTGGTCGAGCGCGGCCGCGGCCGACTGCTCCTCGGCGGTCTCCTTCGGCTCGACAGCGCCGCCGAGGGCCGGCACCAGCAGGTTCATGTGGATTCCGAGCAGCCCCGCCGGAGCCTGGCGTCCAAGAGTGTCGGTGACTGCAGCACCGACGTCACCGCCTTGAGCGACGTACTGTGAGTAGCCGAGTCGTCGCATGAGTTCCGTCCACGCCTGGGCGATGCGGGCCGGTCCCCAGCCGAGCTCGGTCGGCTGGCCGGAGAAGCCGTAGCCGGGGATCGACGGGACGACGAGATGGAACGCGTCCGCCGCCCGGCCGCCGTGCTTGGTCGGATTCGTCAGCGGGCCGACGGCGTCGAGCATCTCGACGATCGAGCCGGGCCAGCCGTGCGTCATGATCAGCGGCAGCGCGTCCTCGTGCGGCGACCGGACGTGGATGAAGTGGATGTCGACGCCGTCGATCTCGGTCTTGTACTGCGGAAGCTTGTTCAGCTTCTCCTCGAACCGGCGCCAGTCGTACCGGGTCGTCCAGAACTTCGCCAGCGCCTGTGCGGTCGCGAGCTGGACTCCCTGCGAGCGGTCCGTGACCAGCTCCTTGGCCGGCCACCGCGTCTCGGCGACCTTCCGGCGCAGCGTGAGCAGCTGCTGCTGAGGAACCGAAACCCGGAACGGCCGGATCCGTGCATCATTGATTGTGCTTGCGGAGGCGGCTGCACCGGTGGCGGCGCCGGCCGGCGTTTCGCCGAACGTTGCCAGTGCGATTCCGGCGGCGCCCGCGGCCAGCCCGCCCTGCAGCACGCTCCGCCGCGTTGGCCCGGCCGCGTCGTTGGCTGTCGCTGTCGCTGTCGCTGTCGGCTTGGCACCTCCGTCGGTGGTGGTGAGTCGAGCCGAGGATGAGCGCATGGGTCTCCCTTTCACAATCGGACAAGCCTTCGTTGGTGGCTTCAGCCTGGTCGGATCCCAGCCTCGTCGCGCCCGTGGAAACCCCTGGTCGAGACCCCGTGTCAGCGTGGTGACACCGCGGTGTCAGGCTGACCCGCGATCGTGGTTGTCTACGAATAACC
The DNA here is from genome assembly GCF_040613535.1 of Kribbella sp. NPDC006257. Classification (NCBI taxonomy): domain Bacteria; kingdom Bacillati; phylum Actinomycetota; class Actinomycetes; order Propionibacteriales; family Kribbellaceae; genus Kribbella; species Kribbella sp. NPDC006257. Next base: position 218,113 of record NZ_JBEXSJ010000003.1, on the reverse strand, counting down.
GGCCTGGAGGACAGATAGAAAATGTTTCACCGCATCGGGCGCGCCGTCGTCCGTCATCCCCTCTGGACGATCGTGGCGTGGGTCTTCGTCGCGGCCGCCGTCGTCGCGACGGCGCCGAGCCTGCCTTCCAGTAGCGACCAGAGCAGCTTCCTGCCGAAGAGCTACGAGTCGATCCAGGCCGCCGAGCTTCAGCAGAGTGCCTTCCCGAGCAGCTTCACGCCGTCCGCGATCGTCCTCTACTCGCGGGCCGACGGCGGCAAACTGAGCCCTGACGACCTCAAGGCCGCGGCGAACATCACTACCCAGCTCGGCGCCAAGAAGATCGACCAGGTCGAGCAGGTCGTCCCCGGCCCGCCGTCGAAGGACGGCCGCTATGTGATGGGCCTGGTCTCGATGAACGACGCGACCGCAGGGCAGCCGAAGCAGATGGACGCCGCGAAGGCGCTGCGGAACGACGCCAAGGAACTCACCAAGGGCACCGCGCTGGACGCCAGGCTCGGCGGTTCGGCAGCGCAGGGCCTGGACCAGCAGGAGTCGTCCAACCGGGCCAACGTCCTGACCTTCGTCGGCACCTTCGCGATCATCCTGATCACGCTGCTGATCATCTTCCGGTCGCCGATCCTCGCCGTACTCCCACTGCTTGTCCTGCTCGCACTGGTCTCGACCACCGCCAACGCACTGATCGCCGACGCCTCCAAGCTCTTCGGGCTCGAAGCGAACAGTTCGATCTCGGCGCTGCTGATCGTCGTACTACTAGGCGTCGGCACGGACTACTACTTGTTCCTCATGTTCCGGTACCGCGAACGCCTGCGGGCCGGTGATGAGCCGAAGCAGGCCATGATCAACGCGGTCGGCCGGGTCGGCGAGGCGATCGCCTCGGCAGCCGGTGCGGTCATGATCTCGTTCCTCGCGCTCCTGCTCTCCACGCTCGGCTTCCTCAAGCAGATGGGCCCCGCACTCGCCATCAGCGTCGCCGTAACCCTGATCGCCGCGCTGACCCTGTTCCCGGCGATCTGCTCGCTGATCCCGCCGCGCGCCCTGTTCTGGCCGTCGAAGGCCTGGCAGAAGGAGCCCACCAACGCACGCTTCGCCGCACTCGGCCGCGGTGTGCAACGCCGGCCCGGCCTGTACGCCGCTGTCTCGGGCATCATCATGGTCGCGCTCGCCCTCGGCACCCTGGGCTTCAAGGCGACCTTCGACCTGGCCGCCGGTTCGATGCCGGACACCAAGGAGTCGATGGTCGTCCAGACCGAGATGCAGAGCGCGTACTCGGCCGGTGCCGCGGAACCGACCTCGGTCCTCGTCACCTCGGGCAGCGCGATCGACCAGGCCGCGCTCCCGGCGTACGAGAAGAAGCTTGCGGCGGTCGACGGGGTCGCCGACGTCGCGCCGGCCGCGCTGAGCAAGGATGGCAAGACGGCCAACATCACGGTGACCTTGAAGTACGGGTCCGCGACCGACAAGGCGCTCGAGGTGATCAGCGACGTCCGGCAGGTCGCGCACGCCGAGGCGCCGCCGAACACCAAGGCGCTGGTCGGCGGGATGACCTCGATCTTCAAGGACATCAATGCCGCGGTGAACCACGACTACCGCACGGTGTTCCCGCTCGCCGCGCTGCTGATCATGGTCATCCTCGGCCTGTTGCTCCGCAGCGTCGTCGCACCCTGGTACCTGATGGCTTCGGTCGGCCTCGGCTTCGCGGCCACCCTCGGTGCCACGGTGCTGATCTTCCAGAAGGGACAGGGACATTCGGGGCTGATGTTCATGCTGCCGGTGATCATGTACCTGTTCGTGGTCGCGATCGGGACGGACTACAACATCCTGATGATCTCCAGGCTCCGGGAAGAAGCCCGGGAGGGCCGTGAGCCGCGCGAGGCCGCCAGCATGGCGGTGCGGCACGCCGGTCCGACGGTGGCCGCGGCCGGGTTCATCCTGGCGGCGACCTTCGCCACCTTGATGCTGGCCGGCAACTCGCTGCTGACAGAGATGGGTTTCGCCGTCTCCTTCGGCATCGTCGTCGCCGCGTTCGTGATGGCGATGTTCTTCACGCCGGCGCTGACCGCGCTGATCGGTCACGCCGCCTGGTGGCCGGGTGCGCAGGACCGCAAGCCGCCGACGCAGCACGCGCAGGCCGAGGAACGCGAACTCGACCTCTCCGCGAAGAGCTGACGTAGTAACTGGGGGGACCGGCTCGGCGAGTCGGTCCCCACCGGGAGACCTCGACCACACGCTCCCACGCCCTCACCTTCCTCATGCGCCTCTCGCAACACCGCAACGTCAAACTCCGCCGGATCGCCGAAGAAATCGTCGCCGACGTCGCCACAACGACCTGATCACACAGGGTTGCCGGAGCTGGATCGAGGGCATGTTTCCGAGTGCCGTCGTCGATCTGGGGAAGGCGTGGTGGTCCAGTGCTCGCTCACGGGTGGCAGGTCGCGCTGACCGGGTTGTTCTCGGCGACCACGGCGTACTGTTTCTGGAGGCTGGCGACCGCGCGGTCCCAAGGGATCGAAGCCGTCGTCGACGTGAACCACATCCTGATGGGCCCGGCGATGCTGCTGATGGTGTGGTGGCCGTCGGCGACCGGGGCGAAGTGGGTGCAGCTGGCGGTGTTCGCGGGGATGGCGGTGGTGTTCGCGCGACACCTGACCGGCCTCGTCACCGTGACCGGCCGGACTGGCGCGTTGCTGCACGCCGGAATGAATCTCGGCATGGTGTGGATGCTGCTGGCGATGCCCACGCTGATGACCGCTGATCCCGCGATGGCAATGGACATGCCCGGTCACCAGCACTTCTCGGAGCTGGCCGGAACCCGGATCTGGGCCGCGATGGGGAGCTGGGTCGCGGTCGGTCTGATGATCCTGGCAGCGGCCTGGTGGATCTCCCGCGTACTGCGGGCGCCGGGTCACCGCGTGCTCTGTGCCTGCCACGCCCTCGCCTTCTGCGGGATGGCCGCCATGCTGGGCTTGATGACGCCGGCCCTCTGAGTCGAACTTTGTGGTGGGGGTCACGTCACAAAACCTCGGTCGCTGTCGTCGGGTAGTCGTCCGGCAAGCGTATGGAGGGAATGGCATGAGTTCAGTAGTGGAAGATCTTGGTCGCGACTTCGGTGGAGAGATCATCGAGCCTGGGGGAGCGGAGTACGAGGCGGTGAGTGGGTCGGTGCTGGTTGCCGGCAGCCCAGCGGTGGTGGTGCGGCCGTCGACGGTGGCCGATGTTCAGAAGGCGGTCAGGTTCGCCGCCGACTCGGGGCTGGAGCTGTCGGTGCGCGGTGGGGGCCACGCGTTCGCGGGGTTCGGGACCAACGACGGCGGCGTCGTCATCGATCTCAGCAAGCTGGCGAGTGTCGAACTCGTCGACAAGGAACGTCACCTCGTGCGGATCGGTGGCGGCGCGCTCTGGGGACAGGTCGCGGCGACTCTGGCGACGCACGGCCTGGCGATCTCGTCCGGCGACACGAAGAGCGTCGGGGTCGGCGGGCTGACCTTGAGCGGCGGGATCGGCTGGAAGGTCCGGAAGTACGGCCTGGCCATCGACAATCTGGTTGCCGTCGAGCTGGTCACCGCCGAGGGAGAGGTCGTGCGAGCGAGTGCCGAGGAGAACCCGGAGCTGTTCTGGGCGATCCGCGGTGGTGGCGGCAACTTCGGGATCGTCACCGCGTTCGAGTTCGAGGCGCACCCGACGACCGAGGTCTTCCACGGCAAGCTCACCTTCCCGGCCGCCGAGGCAGCCGGCGTACTCCAGGGCTGGGCGGACTACCTCCGTACGGCGCCCGAGGAGCTGACCTCGACCGTCACACTCGCCAACCCGTTCACCGGCGGGCCGGAGGCGCCGATCGAGATCCTGGTCGCCTTCGACGGCGACTCACAGGAGCAGGCCAACGAGGTGATCGACCCCATCCGCCGCCTCGGCACGGTGCTCGCCGACACCGTCGTACGGAAGCCTGTCGCGGACACTCTCGAAGAGGGATTCGCTCCGCCGCCCGGCATCAAGGTCGTGAACCGGAGCGCCTTCGTCGCCGAGGAATCTGTGCCCGAGGTGCTCAAGATCCTTGCGGAGGTCGGTACGTCGGAGCGGTCGCCGATCCTTGCTCTGCGGAGTGTCGGCGGAGCAGTCGCACGGGTCGCCGATGACGCCACGGCGTACGCGCATCGTCAGGCGGAGTTGATGGTTCTGGTGACTGTTGTGGGTCCGGCCCCGGTGGTCGAGGCGGCTCAGCCAGGGCTGGATGCGATCTGGGCACGCCTCGCCCCCCACATCACCGGTGCCTACGCGAACTTCCTCGCCTCGGCGACGGACGAAGATGTCGCCGCGATCTATCCCACGGAAACCTACAAGCGGCTCGCGGCGGTCAAGAGCCAGTACGACCCGGGCAACCTGTTCCGCGGCAATCACAACGTGCGTCCGGCCTGACACGCGGGCGGCAGCAGAGTCCCGCGTTGGTTTCTAGACTTGGAGGAGTCGTTTTGCCCGGCCGGGGAGGTTCGCTGCGAATGTCTACCGGTTCGTACGATCGCGCGGCCGCGGCGCGGGTGCTGGCGGAGGCTGCTCGCCCCTTCGGCGAGTTGTCTCTCGGCCCCGCGCGCAGGGTTGAGGCGGAGCCGGTGCCGCTGGTGCCGGCAAGGGGGAGTCACCTGACCGAGCTACAGCTCACCTATGTGCGGGAACAGATGCGGCCGTGCCCGGCCTCATTGGTCACGAGTGCGGCCAGCACGGTGAATTGGCGCGACAGCGAAGGCGTTCTCAATGTGGCGCATTGCGGCTCGCTCGGGGCGGTCGTCCCGGTCGTGGCGCGGGAGGCGACGCTGGTTCTGTGGCGGACGTTGGCGACGGACGAACGGGCGCTCTCGGATGAGGCCCGGGCGGTGATGGCGGCGACCACGACGGACAAGGATCCGCTGGAGATTCTGCGGGTGGGGATCGACACGACGGCGCGCGGGTTGGTGCAGCACGCGTACCTTGCCGACAGTACGCCGTACGCGAATGCCGCCGATTTTGCTCGCGGGATCAGGGATTCCGGGATCTTCGGCGTCGTGGCGAACACCTGGTTCTGGGGTTTGCAGTCGTCGACGTTTCGCCGCGGGATGATCCCGGTGCGGCTGCGGATCCAGGACGGCATGGTTCGCTACGCCGCCGAGACGACGAGCATCCTGCGAGCGATGAAGGACGTGGCGATCGCCGAGGCGGTGTCCGAGCAGTACGCCAAGTTGCCGCCGGGGGAGCAGCCGCGATGTCTGGCCAACATGGCGGTGGACGGCACGCGGCTGCTGCCGGGAGTGGTGGACACCTTTGTCGAGACGTTCGTGCAGTTGCTCGATCTGGTCGAGGTCGGTCGGTCTAGGGATGCGGAGGAAACCGTGGATGCTGCCAACGAGGTGTTCGAGGTACCGGACATGACGTGCTCGCACTGCACGAACACGATCACCGGGGTGCTGGAAGGCCTGGGAGTGCAGGTGTCCGGGATCGACCTCGAAACCAAGCAGGTGGTCGCCGTGTTTCCGACGGCCGAGGTGCGGGAGCAGAGTTTCGAGGCGATCCGGGGACGCGGCTATACCGTCGTACCGGGGAGTGCTTGAGCAATCAGTCGATCGGCGGTAGGGCCACCCGGATGACGACGAGGCCGAACAAGATGATCGTGAGTGCGTGGACGACCGTGCACCACAGGCAGATCGCGTTGATCTGGAACAGCTCGGCCCAGATCAGGTAGCAGACGAACACGACGCCGACCACGACCGCCGCGAGACGGGCGCGGCCGGGCCATGGCGACGCTGTCCGCCAGAACGGCGGGAGCGACAGCACGGTCATCGCAGCGAAGAAGCCGAGGCCGAGCAGGGCGACCGGGATGCCTGCGAGCTCGGAGTACTTGCTGCTGGTGACCTTGGCGCAGTTGACGACGCCGGTGTTCGGGCAGGCGAGCGTCGTACCGGCGGTGAAGTGCTCGTAGGTCAGGTACGCCGCGACGGCGAGGCCGGCCACCGACACGACCAAGGTTGCCCAGGGCAACCAGCCGAGCCGTGCGACAGCCTCGGTGCGCTCCCGCGAGGATGTGGTCCCGCTCATGATCAGCTCTTCCCGAGCGTGCCGGTCGCTGCCGTGACCGCGGGTGACGTGCAGACCGCGGCGGGCTGGTTGTTGGTGAGCTTGCAGAGCGCGGCCGTGTACTTGTTGGCCGAACCGTCGATCGCCTTCGCGATCGGGCTCGACGGATCCTTCAGCGCGTCGGCGATCTCGGTCTGCGTCTTGCCGGCCAGCAGGTCCGGGCTGTACGTCGCGCCGGCCGAGACGTACTTGCCGCCGAGGTCAACGAACGGGATCGAGCCCGCGCTCGACACGTACGGCGGCTTGTTGTAGGTGTCGAAGGTGTTCTGGTCGGCCGCGGTCGGCGTGTCCAGCGGGGCGTACTGCCCGTTGACCTTCTCGTTCGTGGTCGTCTCGACGCCGGTGAAGGCCAGGTACTGGCTGGTGTAGGTGGCGCCATGGAAGGACAGCGTCGGCGTGTTCGGGCTGACGTCGTCGCCTGCGGAGTGCGTCGTGCCGAGGTTGCTGAAGGTGCCGAACCGGGAGAGCGCGACCGTGACCGGCCAGCGCTCCGCCGCGCAGTACGGGCAGAACTCGGCGCCGATGTAGAGCACCTTCGGCTTGCCGCCCGCGGTCAGGGCCGGCGCGGTGATCTCCGAGGGACCGCCCTGGACGCCGTCGGTGCCGACCTTGTCGAAGGTCTCGGCCGGAACGGAGGCGAGCGTCGTCGTCAGCGAGGTGTCGGCCTTGCCGGACGGTCCGGTGGCGGTCTTCTTCTCGCCACCCGCGAGCCGGATCGCGACCAGCCCGCCGATCACGGCGATGACCACCACGACGGCTCCGACGGCCAGCAGCAACCGTCTCCGCCGCTCGGCCCGCTGCTGAGCTGCCAGCTCCGCCGCGACCCGTTCCCGTGTCCTGGCCTTCTGTTCGACACGCTTACTCACTGCAATTCTCCCGCCTGGTCATGAAGCGAGCCGAGTCTAGCCACGGCCGCAGAACACCTCACCCACGACAGGCCGATCAGCCCACGTCGCAGCGAGTAACCAGACAACGGTCGACCCATACCCCGAGTTCCGCCTCTTGGGTGAACTCGTTGTGTCATAGGGTTCCTAAGGGGAACTTACTAGAGGAGGAGTGGGGATGGGGCGGTTGGCGGATGGGAGTGCTGGAGATGCGGATTACGGGCGGATCGGGGATGGGTATACGGCGTACCGGCAGCCTGAGGCGGAGATCGAGGGGGCTGTTCGGAGGGCGTTGGGGGATGCGCGGACGGTGCTGAATGTCGGTGCGGGGGCTGGGTCGTACGAGCCGCGTGATCTGGAGGTGACCGCGGTGGAGCCGTCGGCGCAGATGCGGGCTCAGCGGCCGCCCGATCGGGTCGCCGCGATCGACGGGATCGCCGAGGAGCTGCCGTTCGCGGACGACACCTTCGATGCGGCGATGGCGACCTTCACCGTGCATCAGTGGTCGAACCTGGAAGCGGGACTCGCCGAAATGCGTCGGGTCACGCGCGGTCCGGTTGTCGTGCTGACTTGCGATCCGACGCTGCTGCAGAAGTTCTGGCTCTACGAATATGCGCCCGAGGCGATCGAGACCGAAGCGCGTCGCTACCCGGCCGTCGACGTCATCACCTCAGGGCTGGGCGGCGGCCAGGTCATCGCGCTGCCGATCCCACTCAACTGCAGCGACGGTTTTGGCGAGGCGTACTACGGGCGCCCGGAACGCCTGCTCGACCCAGGCGCCCGCAAAGCCAACTCAGCCTGGAGTTTCGTCGCCCCGGAAGTTCACGAGCGGTTCGAAGCCACCCTCGGTCGCGATCTGGCCGACGGAACCTGGGATGCCGCTCACGGCCATCTCCGCACCCAGTCGCACTTCGATGGTTCGCTCGTCCTGATCGTCTCTTCAGCCAAGTGAGGCCGTGGCGGCCCGGAGGTCCGCCAGGGCCTTGAGAGCGTACGGAGCGAACTCGTCGGCGGAGTCGGCTTCTGACCATTCGGCGTACCCGCGTTTGAAGGCGAGGATGCCGAGTTCGCCGGCGAGCTGGGCGATCGGATCCGGGACGCCGCGGGCGACCAGGGCCGCGGTCATGGTTGCGGCGAGGCCAACACTCTTCAGGATGTCCCGCTCCTGGAGCTCGGTGCTAGCGGCGACGGCCGCCTTCAGCCGGGGACCGATCTCGTGATTCATCGGCCCGAAGGCGCTCGACGCCCGGGACAGCCCGGCCGCCACGGCCTCGAGCGGACCGGCCTCCGGTGGTGCCTCGGCGATCCCCTCGGCCAGCAGCCGGCTCAGCGCATCCTGGCCGGCCACGAGCAGCTCCCGCTTGTCGGGGAAGTGCCGGAAGAAAGTGCTCCTGGTGACGCCCGCACGCTCGGCGATCTGCGCGACCGTCGTCGCGTCGTACCCCTGCTCGGCGAAGAGATCGACGGCGGCCACGACCAGCCGTTCGCGCGCTCCCGGTTCCCACCGTGCCATGGCCCGATCCTACGTGATGGGACCATTGTCCCGTCACCCTGGTACTGTGATGGGATAAGAGTCCCATCACTTGTCAGGAGAGTCCCATGAAGGTCTTCGTCACCGGCGGCACCGGTCTGATCGGCTCAGCCGTCGTCGCCGAACTGCTCGGCCACGGCCACGCCGTGCTGGTGCTCGCGCGCTCCGAGGCGTCCGCAGCAGCTGCCGAGAAGGCAGGTGCCGAGGTATTGCGGGGGAGCCTGGCCGACCTCGACGTCCTCCGCGCCGGAACGGCCCAGTCGGACGGAGTGATCCACCTTGCCTTCAGTAACGACTTCAGCAGCCTGGATGCCGTGGCCCGATCGGTCGCCGAGGAAACGGCAGCCATCGCAGCACTCGGCGAAGAGCTCGTCGGCAGCGATCGCCCCTTCGTAACGGTTTCCGGTACGCCGTACGTGGCCGGCCGGGTCTCCACCGAAGCCGATGCGCCGTCGACCGAAGGCCTCGTGGGCGGCCGCGGTCGCGCAGTGCTGGCGGCCCTGGATCTCGCGTCCCGCGGAGTCCGGACCTCCGCGGTGCGCCTGCCGCGCACAGTCCACAACGAAGGCAAAGGTGGATTCGCCGGCATGCTGACGTCGATCGCGCGCCAGACCGGTGTCGCCGGCTACCCGGGCAACGGAGAGCAGCGCTGGCCGGCCGTGCACGCCCTCGATGCGGCCGTCCTCTTCCGGCTCGCCCTGGAGTCGGCCCCGGCGGGGAGCTCCTGGCATGCAGTGGCCGACGAAGGTGATGCCGTCCGCGACATCGTCACGGTCATCGGCGAGCAACTCGGACTCCCCGTCCAGTCGCTACCGCCGGAGTCATTCGGTGCCCTGGGTGCTGTGTTCGCAATGGACCAGCCGTCGTCGAGTACGCACACCCAGGACGCACTCGGCTGGAAGCCCATCCAGCCAAGCCTTCTCGAAGACCTGCGCCGCATCTCTTAATAGAGATGGAAACCATGTTCAGGTAGCCTTGACGCGTGACCGACGAGGTGGAGCGCCTCAGTGCAGCCGATATCGGGCTGCGGCGAACGCGCCAGCGGGCCGCGATCCTCGACATGCTCGCCGGTTGCCGGGAGTTCGTGTCGGCCGGCGAACTGCATCACCTGCTGGGATCCGCGGGGATCTCGATCGGCCTGACCACGGTCTACCGCGCACTGCACGACCTCGAGCGCGCCGAGTTGGTGGACGTCGTACGGGATGACGCCGGTGGGAGGCACTACCGGCAGCGTCCGGTGACGGGTCATCGGCATTACTTCATCTGCCGATGCTGCGGTCTGAGTCTCGTGGTCGACACGGATGTTGTCGAGCGCTGGGCGGAGGGGCTCGCAGCGGACGCCGGTTTCTCAGACCTCGAGCACACCCTCGAGCTCTCCGGCGTCTGCGCCGATTGCTACCAGGTGATCAATGGGGGAGAAGCCGGAAACGGCGCTGACTGACGATGACGGCAGCAGCGAAGACAGCTGTTGCGGCGGCCAGGATGCCGAAGCTGGGCGGCACTTTCGGCACGGTCGAGCTCAGCGCCAATCCGGCCCACATCTCGAGGATCGCCAACCCCGCCGACAAGGCGAGAGCTCGGTAGGGGCGGTCGGTCAATCGCTGTGCGGCGCCTGCGGGAGCAGCCAGGAGGCCCAGGATCAACAGCGATCCGACGGCCTGTGTCGCCACCGCTGCGCAAGCCCCGACCAGGGCGAGAAAGACAAACCCGAGAAGACGCACCGGTACGCCGCGCGCGGCCGCCACCGCTTCGTCAATGGAGGCGAACAGCAACGGCCGCGCGACCAGCACAACCGCGGCACAGACCACCAGCGCGACGACTGCCGACGTCACCGCCTGGGACAACGACAGCCCGAAGATCGACCCGAACAACACGCTGACCCCAGCATTGCCGTTCGCCGCACTCCGCGACGTCGTGTACACGGTCAGGAAGAAGACGCCCAGACCGAGGATCCAGCTGAACACATTGCCGATGGCAACATCATCCGGCCGGCCTCGCCGTCCCAGTACGCCGAGCAGCAGAGCGACCCCGATGGTTGCGGCGAAGAGGCCCAGCCGAGGATCGACACCGATCGCGAGGGCGGCGAGCGCACCGGTGAAGGCGACGTGGCTCAGTGCGTCGCCGGTGAACACTTGCGCCCGTAGTACGAGGAAATAGCCGATCAGACCCGCGGCGCCGGCAATCGCCGTACCGGCGAGCAATGCGTGCTGGAAGAACGCCTGGCCGATCATGCGACGGCCACGGAGGGCCGGAAACGAAGGCGCGCGAGAACGTAACCCACGAAGGCGAAAGTCGTCACGAAGAAGCCGATCGGATAGGGCGAGTAATACGCGGCGAACAGCCCGAACCACGTCACCACGACCGCGAAAACAACGGACAATGCCAAGCCGAGACGCGGGCTCGCCGTCAAAGCCTGAGCAGTCGCTGCGGGCATTACCAGCAAGGCAAAGACGAGCAGCGAGCCCGTGATCTGACTGGCCCCGGCCACCGCGGCGCCCAAGATGATGAGAAACACCATGCTGAGCATCCGCACCCTCACGCCGCGGCCGGCAGCGACATCAGGATCGACGGATGCGAAAAGCAACGGCCGGCCGATCACGGCCAGCACAGCCAAGACAACGAGGGCAACTGTTAGCAACACCCAGACCTGCGTCGCGGTGATTCCCAGAAAGCTCCCGAAGAGCAATGCGGTCACTCCGCCGAGCAATCCCTTGTAAAGCGCGGCGAACAGGAACCCGCAAGCCAGCAGGAAAGCCTGCATCGTCCCCGTCAAGGCCGACTCGAGCCCATCGGCATCCCGCCCGATCCGCGGTATCAGCCCGAGCACGATCGCCGCCACGACACAAAAGGCGAAATACCCGTACGTCGTACTCAAGCCGATCAGCGTCGCCCCGGCCGCACCCGGGAACCCGACGACCGCCAGCGTGTGCCCCGCGAAGCTCTGGCGACGCAGCACCATGAACCAGCCGACGATCGCAGCCACCACGGCGACGATCGTGCCTGCGCGGAAGGCGTTGACCATGAACGCATAGGCCCACATCTCCCGGAGGTCAGTCAGGAGGTTCCACGACCAGGACGTCATAACCACACGCCGCCAGGCGACTCGTGCCGATCGCTGTGGAGGGCGGGTGCCTCGGGTTGGCCGACGACGACGAGTCGGCCATCCGAAGTACGTAGTACCTCGATCGGGGTCTGGTAGAGCCTCGACAACGTCTCGGAGGTGATGACGTGGTCGGGGCGGCCGGAGACCGCACCGCCCTCGGCGAGGTAGACGACCCGGTCGAGCCGGGACAGGATGGGATTGATGTCGTGGGCAACCATCATCACGGTCACCCCTTCCTCGCGGCAGATCCGCCCGACCAGGGCCGCCATCGCCGCCTGGTTGGGCAGGTCGAGGCTGTCGAGCGGTTCGTCGAGCAGCATCAGGTCGGGCCGGCGGACGAGCGCCTGGGCGATCAGCAGCCGCTGCTGCTCACCACCCGAGCACTGACCGATCGGGCGGTGCGCGTACGCCGAGGCGCCGACCAACTCGATGACCTCGGCGATCCGGGCGGCTTTGCGCTGCCGGCCGGAGAACGGGAGACCCCAGCGGTCGCCGTCCCAGCCGAGGCCGACGACGTCGATGCCGCGGATCCGCAGTGAAGCGTCGAAGCTGCGCCGCTGCGGGAGATACCCGATCCGGTCGCCGGTCCGACCCGGTCGTTCACCCAGCACCCGCACCTCACCGTCGGCCGGCAACAACCCGAGCAACACCTTCACCAGCGTCGACTTGCCGACCCCGTTAGGCCCCAGCACCGCCACAAACTCACCAGCACTCACGTCAAGGTCCACCCCGGACCACAACGCCCGCCCCCCGACCCGAACCGCCGCCCCCCGCAAAGAAACAGCAGGCAGAGTCGTTGCGGCCGACAACCGAGTGCGAGGCTCCGGTGGAGCGGACGGGTGCGGGGCGGTTGTCATTTGGTTGCGGCTTTGGTGAGGGCTTGCTGGATGCCTTGGAGTTGGCGGACCTGCCAGTCCTGGAAGGAGACGCCGGCCGGCGTCGGGGTTTCGGTGACGGTCGCCACCGGGATGCCCTTCGCCTCGGCTGCCTTGACCTGGGCGGCGACGTCCGGCGTGCTGTTCTGGCTGTTGTAGACGTAGATCTTGATCTGCTTGCCGGCGATCTGCTGATCGATCAGCGACTTGTCGCGCGCGGTCGGGTCGGTGCCCTCGCTGATCGCACTCAGGAATGTGTCCGGCGTCAGCATCTTGAGTCCGAGCCCCTCGGCCAGCGGGCTCACGATCGACTCGGACGCGCCGATCGGCGTACCGGCGTACTTGCTCTTGATGTCGCTGATCAGCTGGTTGTACGGCGCCAGCGTCTGGTCCACGAAGGTGGTCTTGAGCTTGTCGAAGTCGGCGGCGTCGGCCGGGTCGAGCGACTTGTAGTCGTTGGTGATCTGGTCGATCACCTGCCGGACGTTGGCGGGGGAGTACCAGCGGTGCGGGTTGCCGCCGGGCTGGATGCCGACGAGGTCGCCGACCTTCAGGTCCGTGCGGCCGTCGGTCGGGTTCGCGGCCAGCAGCTTGTCGGCCCAGGCGTCGTACCCGATCCCGTTGACGATGGTGAACTGCGCGCCGGCCACGGTCCGCGCATCGGCCGCGGTCGGTTCGTAGTCGTGCGGGTCGGCATCCGGGTTGCTGATGATGCTGGTGACCTTGACGTGGTCACCACCGAGCTGGGCCGCGATGCTGCCCCAGAAGTTCTCGGCCGCGACGACCTGGATCGTCTTCCCGCTGCTCGCGGGGGTGTCGGCGCTCTTCGGCGACGAGGTGGAACAGGCGGCGGCAGCGAGCACCGCCAGCGCCGTCAGCCCGCCCGCTGCGAGGCGGCGGACAGCGGATACGGAGTGAACGCTCTTCACGAAGATCCCTTCAGATGAAAATGACATTCAAAACCATACTCCCCCGAACGGCGGCAGCGAAACCGCGGGCGGGCTAGTTCAAGATCTGAACTACAGGTTTTCCGCTCACCAGCCGAAGCTTGTGAGCATGAAGGTCACGTCTCCCACGGTGCTGGACCAGATCGGTGATACCGCGTTGCTGCCGTTGCGCCGGCTCGGACCACACAACGGATCCCGGATCCTGCTCAAGCTGGAGGACGGCAATCCGACCGGCAGCATCAAGGACCGGATGGCGCTGGCGATGATCGAGGCTGCCGAAGCCGACGGCCGGCTGCGGCCGGGCGGCCGGGTCGTCGAATACACCGGCGGGAGCACCGGCGTCTCGCTGGCCCTGGTCTGCGCCGTCGCGGGATACAAGCTCGACATCGTCAGCTCGGACGCGTTCGCCGCCGAGAAGCTCGCGCACATGCGGGCGCTCGGCGCCGAGGTGCACGTGATCGCCAGCGACCGAGGCCGGATGACGGAGAAGCTCACCCGCGACATGATCGAGGCGGCCAGGATCATTGCCGCGGACAACGGCGGCTTCTGGACCGATCAGCTGAACAACACCGACCAGCTGCAGGCCTACCACGCGATGGCCGACGAGATCTGGGCCCAGACCAACGGTGAGCTCGATGCGTTCGTGCAGATCGTCGGTACTGCGGCGTCGCTGCGGGGAAACGCTGAGCGGCTGCGAGCGTACGACGACTCGATCACCGTCGTCGGGATCGAGCCCGCCGAGTCCGCTGTCTTGTCCGGGCACCCGACCGGTGCGCACAAGATCGACGGCGTCGGGGCCGGCTTCGTCGTACCGCTGTGGCACGACAAGGTCGCTGACGCGATCGAACTGGTCTCCACCGAGGAGGCGACGGCTATGGCGGTCGCCCTCGCCCGGACCGAAGGACTGTTCGCAGGCACGTCGACGGGAGCAAACGTGGTGGTTGCCCTGCGCATCGCCGAACGGCTCCCACCGCACTCGACGATCGTCACGGTCCTGTGTGACACGGGCATGAAGTATCTGAGCAAGTGACCGCGGCCGACGTCGCTAATCTGGGCCGATGAACGGGTACGGGCAGTTCTGCGCTGTGGCACGCGCGCTCGACATCGTCGGAGAACGATGGACCCTGCTGATCGTGCGGGAGATGCTCTCCGGGCCGGTCACGTTCGGCGACATCCGTCGAGGCATTCCCCGGATCCCGCCGGCGACACTGACCACCAGGTTGCGTTCCCTTCGCGCGGCCGACCTCGTCCGCGTTGCCGACCGCCGTTATCAGCTGACCGCTTCCGGGCTGACCCTCGCTCCGGTCGTTCGTGAGCTGGCGCGGTGGGGGATGACCACCGAAAGCGCTGCCTTGTCCGAGGACGACCTCGACACCGCGGCACTCACCTGGGATATGCAACGCAGGGTCGATCTTGATGCCCTGCCCGAGAACACCGTGGTCCTCGCGCTCGAGTTCACCGACCGACCGGAGCGAGACCGGTACTTCTGGCTGCACCTGTCGAGAACGAACGTCATCCTGTGCCGGCAAGACACCGGCGCGCCGGTGGATCTCTGGCTCACGGCACCGACTGCCGAGGTCACCCAGTGGTGGCTCGGCGAACTGACCTGGTCGCAACTGCAGCGGCATCCGGGAGTCACCATCCACGGAAACCGTGGTCTACAACGCCAGATGCAGAACTGGTTCCTCCGATACGCGTTCGCCAGGCAGCTCAGACGTTGATCTGGGAGCCCATGATGACGACGCGGTCGCGGGGGAGGGCGAAGTACTCGGCGGCGTCCGCGCTGATCCGGGAGGTGGCGACGAAGAGGCGTTTGCGCCAGCGGGCCATGCCGGGGGCATCGCCGGCCCGGAGTTCGATCGTGGACAGGAAGTACGACGTGTCGTCGAGCTTGACCGAGATCTCCGGGCTCTGCTCGGCGGCCAGCCGTAGTACTTGCGGTACGTCGGGACTCTGCAGGTAGCCGAGTCGCGCGGTGACGTGGACGATCCCGTCGTCGGTGTGGCCGAGGTCGTCGACAGTGACCCGGTCCTCGTCGGCGACGTGCGGGACCGGCTGGGTCTCGAGCGAGAGGATCACCACGTTCTCGTGCAGGATGTGGTTGTGCTCGACGTTGGCCCGCATCGCGAGCGGGACGGTGGCCTTGCCGCGGTTGAGGAACACCGCCGTACCGGGCACCCGCCGGAGCGGGGGATCGGCCTCGTGCAGCTCCTCGATGAAGACCGGTAGCGGACCCTCGTCGCTCTCGCGTTGCCGGGTGACCAGCTCGCGTCCACGCTGCCACGTGGTGAGCACCGTGAAGACGGTGACGGCGATCAGCAGCGGCAACCAGGCGCCGTGAGTGATCTTCGTCAGGTTGGCGGCCAGGAAGAGCAGTTCTACGGTGAGGAAGGCGCCCGCGCCGAGAAGCACCACCCAGAGCGGCTTACCCCACTGCCGGCGAACGATGTAGAAGAACAGCAGCGTGGTGATGGTGATCGTGCCGGTCACCGCCATACCGAAGGCGAAGGCGAGAGCGGCCGACGACTCGAAGGCGAAGACGAGCGTGATGACCGAAATCATCAGCGCCCAGTTGATCCACGGGACGTAGATCTGGCCGACCGTCTCGCTCGAGGTGTGCAGGATGCGCAGGCGTGGCAGGTAACCGAGCTGGACCGCCTGGTGTGCGACGGAGAACGCACCGGTGATGACGGCTTGCGAGGCGATCACGGTCGCCGCCGTCGCGAGCAGGATCATCGGAATGCGCGCCCAGCGCGGGATCAGCAGGAAGAACGGGCTGCTGATCGCCGACTGGTCCGCGAGCACCAGAGCGCCCTGGCCGAGATAGCTGAGGATGCAGGCGGGGAACACGATGAACAGCCACGCGCGGGCGATCGGGGCCCGGCCGAAGTGGCCGAGATCGGCGTACAAGGCCTCGGCCCCGGTGATCGCCAGCACCACGGCGGCGAGGGCGAAGAACGCGGTCGAGAAGTGGCCGGTGAAGAAGCTGATCGCATACGTCGGCGAGAGCGCCTTGAGGACCGCTGGGTGACGGGTGATCCCGGCGATGCCGCAGGCGGCGATCGAGCTGAACCACACGACCATCACCGGCCCGAAGGTCCGGCCGATCCGTGCGGTGCCCAGCCGCTGGACGGCGAACAGCACGATGATGATGGTGGCGGTGATCGGTACGACGAAGTCGCCGAGGCCGGGCTCGACGACCTTGAGGCCCTCGACCGCGGACAGCACCGAGATGGCCGGGGTGATCATGCTGTCGCCGAAGAACAGCGACGCGCCGAAGATCCCGAGACCGGCCAGGATCAGCTTCGTCCGCTTGCTGCCCGCCACGGTCCGGCCCCTGATCAAGGTGATCAGCGCCATGATGCCGCCCTCACCGTCGTTGTCGGCGCGGGTCACGAACAGGACGTACTTGATCGTCACGACGATGGTGACCGACCAGAAGATCAGCGAGCTGACGCCGTAGACGCTGTCGATCGAGGCCGGCACCGGATGCGGATCGCCGGGGTTGAAGACCGTCTGGATCGTGTAGATCGGGCTGGTGCCGATGTCGCCGAAGACGATCCCGAGGGCACCGAGCGTCAGCGCTGTCTTGGCCGGCACGCGCGTCTTGCTGGGGCTGCTCACCCGCGCATTGAAGCATCACCCGCTGACCGGCACGGAACCGCGACCCGCTCTTTCACAGGCTCTTCACAAGGCCCGGCGAAGGGCGCCCTGCGTCGGATGCGGGCCGATCGCCGTGGGCAGAAGGATTGCCCTCGGATTTTCACCGACCTGATGCGGAATTCCGGCCGCGCTGCCAGCATCCCGAGTTAGCGAACAGTAACCGACTGATCGCTCTCCGCCCAGAGTGAGTAGTGAGGTTCCCATGTCTTCACGCAGCATGCTGTCCGTCGTGGCGATCGCCGCGCTCGCAGTAGCCCTCCCGGTCGTCGCCGCCGCCCCGAGCGATGCCGCACCGGCCCCGTCCGCTCCGACCCAGGTCACCTCCACGTACGTCGGCAGTGCGCAGGATGCCGCCAACAACAAGGCCTTCTACGACGCGGTGATGAAGTCGGCCCAGGCCAAGCGAGCCAAGCTGGGCAACAAGACGGCCGCCGTCACGGTCGTCTACAGCGCCAGCCGCGCTCCCAGCTTCAGCACCCAGATCGCCCGGTCCGCCCAGATCTGGAACAACGCCGAGAACAACGTGACCCTGGTCCAGGGCTCCAACTACGACTTCTACTACCGGGAAGGGAACGATTCGCGCGGCTCCTACGCCAGCACCGACGGCCACGGGAGCGGCTACATCTTCATCGACTACAGGCAGGCCCAGCAGTACGACAAGACCCGGATCGTCGCCCACGAGACCGGCCACGTGCTCGGCCTTCCCGACCACTACTCCGGTCCGTGCAGCGAGCTGATGTCGGGCGGCGGCCCTGGCCCGTCCTGCACCAACCCGTACCCGAACTCCACCGAGGCGGCTCGGGTCGACCGCCTCTGGGCGAACGGCTAACCCTCGTTGCCGCCCTGGCTCCCTCGAGCCAGGGCGGCATTTTCTTTTCTCCACAGCGATGAGTTCCGGCGACGGCGGGAGTCCTACTCCCGACAAGCAGTCCGAACCATCCTGAGGAGCACACGATGAACAACACCCTGACGGTCCCCGGCGCCGACCTGTACTACGAACTGCGCGGTCGCGGCCGCCTCGTCGTACTGGTCGGATCGCCGATGGGGGCGCGGTCCTTCGAGCCGTTGGCCGAGTTGCTCGCGCCCGACTACACGATCCTCACCACCGACCCGCGCGGGATCGACCGCAGTCCGGTCCACGATCCCGACCAGGACTCGACGCCGCAGTTGCGAGCCGATGACCTGGCCGCCCTGCTCACGAAGGTCGATGCAGGTCCGGCGACCGTCTTCGGGTCGAGCGGTGGCGCCATCACTGCACTCGCTTTCGCCCAGGCGTATCCGTCGTTGGTGGAGACGGTCATCGCGCACGAACCGCCGCTGGCGGAACTGGTCGAGGATCGCGACGAGCTGCACGCCGGAACGGAGAAGCAGATCGCCACCTACCTCGACGGCGACATCGTCGGGGCCTGGCGGCTGTTCATGGCCCAGGCGAACATCGAGCTGCCGCCCGGGTTGCTGGAGATGATGTTCGGCCCCGATCGCCCGGCCGAACAGCTCAAGGACGAGCGGCGCTGGTTCGAGCACGAACTGCTCGAGACCACCCACTGGCAGCCAGACCTGCCCGTACTACGGGCAGGCGCGCCCCGCATCATCGCGGGCATCGGTGAGGAGTCGGCCGGCCAGGTCTGCGACCGAACGACCAGAGCGCTGGCGGCCGAACTGGGGATCGAACCAACCATGTTCCCCGGCGGCCACACCGCCTTCGCCGACAACCCGACGACCTTCGCACCCCGCCTGCGAACCGTCCTCGAATCCACCATGTGAACTCGCCCCGAGCCGCGCCGACTGGCCCCCACTCTGTCAATACCTGATCCAGGGCGAGCTCAGTCGAGGTCGTGGAGGATGGCGGTGATTTGCTGGGCTGCTTTGTGGGGGCGGGGGCCGGTGGTGGCGAGGGTGTCGAGGATGCGGGTGTAGGTGTCGACGTCGGTCGGCCGGTCGAGGTAGGACGCGGTGGTGAGCTGCTCGACGTACACGACGTCCGGCAGGTCGGGATGTGGGAAGCGCAGGATGCTGAAGGCTCCGGAGGTGGCGGCGTGCCCGCTGCTGCCGAGCGGGATGATCTGCAAGGTGACATTGGGCCGATGAATGGACTCGAGCAAGGCGATGAGTTGCTCGCGGTGCACGTCGGGCCCGCCGATCGGCCTTCGTAGTACGGACTCTTCGATCACTGCCCAGAGCTTCAGAGCAGGATCGCGATCGAGCACCGCCTGGCGGGTGATCCGGAGTGCGGCGATCCGGTCGATCTCGGCTTCGGAACGTTCCTCGTTCGTCAACCGTGCAACGGCTCGCGCGTACTCCGGCGTCTGTAACAGCCCAGGCACGAACTGCACCTCGTAGGTGCGGATCAACTCCGCGGCCGCCTCCAGTCCGAGATAGGCACCGAACCAATCGGGGGTCACATCGCCGTACTGATGCCACCACCCGCGATTGTTCGCATCACGCGCAAGCTGCAGCAAACTGTCCCGCTCGGCATCGCCGACCTCGTACAACCCCAGCAGATCGGCGACATCGCGCTCCTTGAACCCGACCCGGCCGAGCTCCATCCGGCTGATCTTCGACTCCGACGACCGGATCGCCCAGCCGGCCTCCGATCGTGAAATTCCCGCCCGCTCACGCAGCCTCCGCAGCCGCGTGCCGAGCATGATCCGCAACGCCGTCGGCCCTGCCTCACTCCGCCCCGCCATATCCCAAGCTTACCTCATTATCGAACATATGTTCCCATGAGATCAGCCGCCTTCGAGCTACTGGGAGACGCGCTGCACCAGCTGGATGGGGTGCTCGTCGGGATCGACGACGAAGGCGATCCGCAGCTTTCCGTCGAGGAACGGATGCGGCGGCGTGTGCTCCTGCGCGCCGGCTTCCAGGGCCATCGCGTACGCCGCCTCGACGTCGTCGGTCCAGAGCGTGATGCTGGCGCGATGCCCGCTCGTCACCGGCACGATGCCGTGACTCTCGGCGGCCGGCTCCGGCAGCGCCAGCCCGACTGAGAACCCGCCAAGCTCGATCTCGATCTTGACCGGCTGGTGCTGACTCGTCCGGAAAGTCTCCTGAAAGCCGAACCGCCGGTAGAAGGTTGCGGCGCGCTCGGTATCGGCCACGAACAGGATCACCTGGGGATCGCTGAAGTACATCCTTCGATCTTGCCAGACCTCACATGCGGGATCTGAGGACGTCGAATTCGCAGCCGGGGGAGTTGGGATCGAAGCCGTGCTCGATCAGCCAGCGCGAAGCGAGGAGGCTTCGGAGCGACCACCAGGCGCGGATGGCGTCGAGGTCGACGTCGGATCCGTAGCCGGTGAGGACGTCGGCAAGGCGTTCCTCGTGCCCGAGCGTCAAGCTCGCCAGGTCGAACATCGGATCGCCCGGGCCGGCCTCGGACCAGTCGATGATGCCGGTGAGCTCGTCACCATCGACGAAGATGTGCGTGATCTGCAGATCTCCATGCACGAACATCGGCCTCCAAGGCCGGAACGCCGCCTCGGCGATCTCCCGGTTGCGCTTGACCAGATCACTCGGGAGAACACCGCTGCTGATCAGCCAATCGCATTCGGCTTCGAGCTCAGCCGGGAGTTCGTCGTAATTCTTGCGACCAGGCCACGGTGGCAGCGGCGCCTCATGCAGCCTCCGTACGGCGGCGCCCGCAGCAGCCCAGGCCGCCGGCGAGGCGGTCGACGGCGCACCCAGTACGCCGAGCGCCGTCCCTGGCACCGCGGAGATCGCAAGGACGGGCGGATTCCGCCACAGGATCTCCGGCGTCGGCACCGGCGCCAGAGCCATCGCCGCCACCTCGACGTCGATGTTCTGCTGATCGGAGTCGATCTTCAGGAACACCTCACCGACCCGCAGCGTCGCGCGCTGGCTATGGGCAACGACAACCTCAACCTCGTCCACGCGGTCATTCTCGCGGAGCTACTCACCGACGTCACCGGCTTTATCGGCCGGCGACGCGGCGTCAGTCGCGGAGGTATTCGGCTCGCCAGCGGTAGAGGGCGGGGTCCGAGGGGCTGGGTTGTTTGTCTAGCTGGATGAGGCGGACGTCGCCGGTCGCGAACGCGTCGATCGCGGCCCGGGTGAGCGGCCAGGGCGGCCCTTCGACGACCTCGTCCGCGATCTCCACACCGTCGACCTCGTCGCGGGCGGCAGCGATGACGAGCAGGGTGCCACCGACCCGCACCAGCGCGGTGACCTGCTGGGTCGCGGCCGGTTGCAGGTGGATCGGGAGCGCCTGCACGGTGTAGATCTCGACCACCAGATCGAACGCACCCCGCCAGTGAGCCGGCGGATCGAACAGGTCGGCGACCACATACTCGACCTTGGTATCCGGATGGGCGTCCCGCGCGGCCGCGACCGCAGACGGCGAGATGTCGAACGCCGTCGTGTCGTAGCCGAGGTCAGCTACCAACTCGGCGTCCCACCCCATCCCGGCACCGACAACAAGAGCCCGCTTGCCCGCGCCCGAAGGCTCAGCCGTCCCGACCCAATCGGTCAGCAACGCGTGCGCACCGCCGCGATCCCACGGCA
This sequence comes from Kribbella sp. NPDC006257, assembly GCF_040613535.1. NCBI lineage: Bacteria > Bacillati > Actinomycetota > Actinomycetes > Propionibacteriales > Kribbellaceae > Kribbella > Kribbella sp. NPDC006257. The sequence continues at coordinate 196,487 of NZ_JBEXSJ010000003.1, read as the reverse complement.
CCACAGCCCGGCCCTCACCGGCCGCGGCGTACAGCTTCTCGAACCACCCGGTCGGATCGTTCTCAGCCAGCGATTGGGCGGCAAGCCGGCGGGAGGCGACGTCGGGATCGGGATCGGGGGTCTGTTCGGCTGTCATACCGGTGATTCTTCCGTCTGCCCGGCAGGATCCCCGGGATCGCCGGTCGCATCTTGACCAATTCCTGAAGGCTGATGGATCGCCCGCACAGCCTGCACGGTGTCGACCTGATCGGGCGTCTTGTCGTCGCGATACCGGACCACCCGGGCGAACCGCAGCGCCATCCCGCCCGGATACCGCGTGGACGTCTGTACGCCGTCGAACGCGATCTCGACCACCACCTCCGGACGCAGATAGACCGTGTAGTCGTCCCGGCGAACCTCGAGCTCCTGGAACTTCTCGGTCTGCCAGCGCAACAACTCGTCGGTCAGCCCCTTGAACGTCTTCCCGAGCATCACGAACTCGCCAGTCTCCTCGTCCCGCGCGCCGAGATGCAGGTTCGACAACCAGCCTGTACGCCGGCCGTGGCCCCACTCCGCCGCGAGCACCAGCAAGTCGAGCGTGTGCGTCTGTTTGACCTTGACCCAGCCGGATCCCCGCCGACCCGCTTCGTACGGCACCGACAGCGACTTCACCATGACACCTTCATGGCCGCGCTGCACGGCATCGGTGAAGAAGGCCTCGCCGGCTTCGGCGTTGTCGGTGACGAGCCGGGGGATCCGCTTTTCCTCGGGGATGACCTTGCTCAGCCATTCGTGGCGCTCGGTGCTGTCGAGGCCGAGCAGGTCGTTGCCGTCCAGATGCAGGATGTCGAAGAAATACGGCGTCAACGGCACCGTCTCCGGACCGGTGGCCGCGCGCGTCGCCGTACGGGATCCGGTGACCTGGAAGGCTTCCGGGCGGCCGTCGGCGCGCAGGGCGATGAGCTCGCCATCGAGAACGACCTTGTCGACCTTGAGCTCGAGGACCGCGGTGACGACCTCGGGCACCCGGCCGGTGATGTCGTCGAGGGTCCGGGTGTAGACGACGACCTGGTCGCCGTCGCGGTGCACCTGGATGCGGATGCCGTCGAGCTTCCACTCGATCGCGGCCGGGCTGCCGGTCTTCTCCAATGCCTCGGCGATGCTGGTCGCCGACTGGGCGAGCATCGGCTGCACCCCCCGCCCGACCTCCAGCTTGAACTGATCGAGGCCGGCCTCACCCTCGGTCAGCACGGCTACGGCAACGGGCGCCGCGGCACCTCGCAACATGGTCGCCGCCCTGATCTTCGCCAGCGGGACGCCGGTCGCTTTGGCGACCGCGTCGGCCATCACTCCGTCGAGCGCCCCCTGACGCAGCTCGCCGCCGACCAGCAGCCGGAGGAACTTCTGCTCCTCGGCCGTCGCCCGCTCGAACAACGCGTCCACTGCCGCCCGCCGCTTCGCCTGCGACCCGGCACCCGCGAACTCGGACAGCTCGGCGAACGCCGCGTCGACCTCCTCGATCGTCAGCGAGGCCGTCTCGGCAGGCGCCGGCGCGTCCATCAAGGTCCGCCAGCCGACGCCCGTACGCCGTTGGCGCAGCTCACCGGACAGGTACGTGACGACGATCGCCGTCTCCTCCGCCTCGGTGGCGCTGACCAGCAGGGTCGCGATCAGATCCGCCTTGGCCCGGCGCGACCGCGTCCGACTCAGAGCGGCAGACGTCGCGACCACATCAGCTAGCAACATGATCCCAGTCTCGCCCACCCCACCGACATTTTCCGGTAGGTCAGGGAGCCGGTGGGAGGTCGTCCAGGAAGTCGGCGGTCGGTGTGTAGAAGAGGGTGCCGGTGACGGCGGTGGAGAAGTCGAGGATCCGGTCGTAGTTGCCCTCGGGCTCGCCGAGGAACATCCGGCGGAGCATCAGCTCGGTCACGCCGGGGTCCTTGGCATACCCGATGAAATAGGTGCCGAACTCCTGCGCGCCGATGGAGCCGAACGGCATGTTGTCGCGCAGGATCTGCTGCTCGTTCCCCTCCTCGTCCTCGATCACGTTGAGCACGATGTGCGCGTTGGACGGCTTCTCGTCGTCGGGCAGCTCGGTGTCCTCCAGCTTGGTCCGCCCGATCACGAGCTCCTGCTGCTCGACGGTCAGCGCGTTCCACGCCTTCATGTCGTGCAGGTACTTCTGCACGATCACATAGCTACCTCCGGCGAACGACGGATCCTCCGGCCCGACCAGCACCGCCTCCGAAGCCTCCGCGCCGGCCGGGTTCTCGGTGCCGTCCACGAAGCCGAGCAGATCGCGCATCTCGAAGTACTTGAACCCGTGCACCTCGTCGATCACCGTTGCCGCGCCGTCCAGCTCTTTCATCACCTGCTGCGCCAGCTCGAAGCAAAGGTCCAGCTGACCGGCGCGAATGTGGAACAGCAGGTCACCAGGTGTCGACACCGCCTTGTGCTTGCCGCCGTTCAGCTCCACGAACGGATGCAGCTTCGCCGGCCGGGGTCCACCGAACAAGCGATCCCACGCGTCCGACCCGATGCTCGTCACGCACGACAACCCACCGTCGGGAACCCGGAAACCGACACCCCGCGTGAGGCCCGTGATCCGCTCGAGCAGCGCCCGCGCGGCTTCCTCGCCGCCCGGCTCGATCCGGACGACCAAGAAGATCGCCGCTCCGGTCAAGGGCATCAGCACGGATTGCGGCAGGGCACGGGTTGTCGCGGCCGGACCAGCGGTCGGATCGGTCACCATCGGCACTCTCCTTCGGACAGATTGAGCGTCAGCATGCAACAGGTCCTGACACGCCGGCTCAGGTGGGTCTCATCAGCCGATCAAGGAAGGCGATCAGCAAAGCCTCCCGCAGCCTGGGCGGCGCGACATCCAGCAACGCGTTCACCGGCGCCATCCGTTCGGGCAGCCCATCGCTGTCCCCGAGCCCCGCCAATGCCAGCAGCCCATCGAACGCCGCATCGTCCAGCGTCGCCGGATCCAGCCCACCCGCAGCCGCAGCCAGCTCAGGAGCAACCTGAACCGGCCCAGCCTCCTGCGCTTTCCGTACTGCGGTACGCAACGCCTCAATGAGCTTCTCGCCCCGCGCAGCAGTCGCCGCACTCACCGTCAGATGCAACGAGGCCGGCTGATCCCGGAAACTCAACTGCGGCTGCACGAACCACCCCAACGCAGCCATCTCGTCGGCAATCGTGAACACGTCCGCCCGCTCATCACTGCGCAATGCCACCAACGTCGTCGCCGGCGTCGCAAGCACGCTCAACCCATCCACCTCGTCCGCCGACTCCGCCAGCCGCACCGCGGCGTCGTACGCCGTTCGCGCCAGCCGCCGATATCCGTCGTCACCGATGTGCTGCACGACCGCCCAAGCAGCCGCCAGCGGAGCACCTGATTTCGTCGACTGGGTGGTCGAGTTGAGCATCGTGTACCCAGGCCAGTCCGCGTGCGCGAAGAACTGCGGCCGCCGCAATTCCGCCGACCGATGCAGCAGGATCGACGCCCCCTTCGGCGTGTACGCGTACTTGTGCAGATCCACCGAAATACTCGTCACCCCCGGTACGGCGAAGTCGAAGTCGGCCACCTCGACCCCGTCGGCGCGCAGGTACGGCAACACCCAGCCCCCGATGCAGGCATCCACATGACACCGAACACCCCGCTCGGCCGCCAGCGCAGCGATCTCCGGCACCGGATCGACCACACCGTGCGCGTACGACGGAGCGCTCGCCACCACCAGCACCGTGTTGTCGTCGCAAGCCGCCGCGATCTCGCCGGGCCGCGCCTTGAAGGTCACCGGATCGACATCGACCACGATCGGCCGCACGCCGAAGTAGTGCGCCGCTTTGAAAAATGCAGCATGAGCCGTGGACGGCAACACCATGCTCGGCCGCGCCGTATCACCCGCCTCGATCCGGGCAGCATCCCGAGCAGCCTGTACGGCGAGGAGGACCGACTCCGTCCCGCCAGAGGTCACCGTGCCGACCACACCCGGCCCACCTTGCAGCAAACGTGCCGCCCAGCCGACCAGGTCATTCTCGAGTGTCCGCAGGCTCGGGAACACCGTCGGATCAAGGCCGTTCGTAGCGCCGTACAAGGCCAAGGCCTGCCGCCCGATCTCGTCCGCCTCGGCGAGACCCGAGTCGTACACATAGGCGAGCGTGCTGCCGCCGTGGGTCGGCAGATCGCCTTCCTGCAAGGCCTTCAACCGGGCCAGCACGTCGCTCATCGCGCCTCCAGTACTTCGTCCGCCGTCAATCGGTATCGCCGCAAGGTCAGGAAACTCAACGCCGTCAGTCCAACAGGCACCACCGACATTCCGGCCACGATCGCAGTGACGGCCGAATCTGGTTGGACCGCATCCCGTCCGGTCGACGAAACGTACCCACCTGCCGCCAGCACCAACGCGTACAAACCTGGTCCCAAGGCAAGCCCGAGTGTTTCGCCGGCCGTCCAGATCCCGGTGAAGACGCCGGCCCGGCGGATCCCGCTGCGTGCCGCATCCACCGCCGCAACGTCCGGCAGCATCGCGAGCGGAAAGACCTGTACGCCGGTGAACCCGATCCCGACCACGCCGGTCGCGAGGTACACGTACCAGACCGGCACGTGCTGGGCCGGCAGCAGTAACAAGGCGCCCAGCCCGAGCACTGCCGAAGCCGCGAGGAAGCCCGTCTTCTTACCGAATCTGTTGCCGAAGGCAAGCCAGAGGGGACTGACGACGAGCGCCGGACCGACGACGCAGACGAAACAGATCGACGCAGCGCCAGGATCGCGCAGGACGTAGCGCGCCAGGTAGTCGATCCCGGCCAGCATCGATCCGATCGCCAGCGCCTGCAGCATCAGCGTGAACAGGAGCCAGCGGAAATCGGCCGCTTGTGCGACCACCCTGAGCTGTTCGCGGAGGGTCCCGGTCGCCTCGCCGGGTCTGCCGATCGGGGCGCGCCGCGTACCGTAGTACGCGCCGATCGTGCCGATCGCCAGGAGCACTGCGACGACCAGGCCCATCACCCGATAGCCGTCGCGGCCGCCGATCGCGTCGCGGATCGCGGGGGAGCTGCCGCCGCTGATCAGGATCGCGATGGTCAGCACGGCCACCCGCCAGGACATCAGGACGGTTCGCTCGCCGTAGTCGTCGGTGATCTCGGCGGGCATCGCGATGTAGGGCACTTGGAAGAACGCGTACGCCGTCGCGCAACCGAGGAACGCCAGCAGGACCCAGGTCGCGTCGAACCACTGCGAATCGAGATCAGGTACTGCGAACAGCAGGGCGAAGCAGACCGCCAGCGACAGGCCTCCGCGCAGCAGGAACGGGCGGCGGGGGCCGAGTGGTGATCGGTGGCGATCGCTGATCCGGCCGGCAAGCGGGTTGAGGATGACGTCGAGGGCCTTGGGCAACAACACGATCGCGCCGGCCGACGCGGCGGCGATGCCGAGGGTGTCGGTCAGGTAGGGAAGCAGCAGCAGGCCCGGCACCGTGGCGAACGACCCGGTCGCGACGGACCCGAGGGCATAGCCGACCCGCACGGAACGAGATAGCGGCTGAGCGGACATGGCGGAAGCATGCCAGCAGAACGGCATCCCGTGCTGAGCGTTGTCCACAGGCCCTTGCCCCGATCTCATAGAGTCACGCCATGGATTCGCACCAGGGCCCGCCACCGACCCCAGACCCAGGCGAAGAACCGCGCCCGACGGACGCGCAACAACCACCCGCCGCCACGGGACATGAGGCACCTGGCTTCTGGTCAGCCGAACAGCCCCCGCCCTGGGGCGGCCCACCACCACCGCAGTACGGGCAGCCGCAGCCCGGACAGCCGCCGTACGGGCAACTGCCGCCGGGGCAGGCGCCGTACGGGCAGTCCGGGCCGGGACAACCTGGCCAACCGCAGTACGCGCCACCGCAGTACGGACAGCCGCCGTACGGGCAGCCGCAGTACGGGCCGGACGGGTGGGGGCAGCTGGCCTTTGGGCAGCGGGCGCCTGTGGCGCCGAGGGTGGTGGCGGCGCCGGCGGGGGAGCCATTTCATCGATTGGGGCGGAACGCGAAGTTCCGGTGGTGGCAACCACTTGCCGGTACTGCGCTGTTGGTCGCCCTCGCGCTCACCCTGACCCTCGTCGTACTGATCGCGTGGGAGGTGGTGCACGGTGTCGTCGCAAAGAATTTCACCGCACCCGAAGGCAACGCGCTCTTCCCCAACACGACCGAGGACCTCGCGGCGCAGCTGGTGATGCTCGGCATCCTCACACCGGCCGTCTTGTTCGTCGTCCGGATAGTGCAGCGCCGCCCCGCCTGGAGCGTCGCCTCCGTCAAGAACCGCCTCCGTCTGCGCTGGCTCGCCATCTGCTGCCTACCGGCGATCGGCTACCTGGCACTGTCCTACGCCCTCGGTACGGCGGTCGACGCGATCTTCCCCAACGTCGACACCGACACCTCCGACTCCGGTTCCTGGGTCGGACTCAGCGCCTTCATCCTGCCGGCCGTGCTGATCGTGCTGCTGGTCCCGTTCCAATCCGCAGCCGAGGAATTCATCTTCCGCGGCTGGTTGATCCAGGCCGTCGGTTCCTACGGGCCGGACAGCGGCAGCAATGTGGTGAAGCGGATCCTGCGCACGCCCTGGCCGGCATTGGTGATCAGCAGCGCGGCTTTCGTCTCGGCGCACGGGTACACGGGTTGGGCGATGGCAGACATCTTCCTGTTCGCGATGACCGCGGGCTGGCTGGCGGTCCGGACCGGCGGGCTCGAAGCCGGCATCGCGCTGCACACGATGAACAACCTGTTCGCCTTTTTGTTGCCTGCGGCAATGGGTAAGCTCGACGGCTGGTCGAACCAGGGTGGCGCGCCGTGGACGTTGCTGGTCAGCGACATCCCGTGCCTGGTGTTCTACGCATTCGCCGTGCTGTGGCTGGCGAAACGGCAGAAGCTCGAGACGGTCAGCGGATAACCGGAGGAGATTGTCGGCGGCGTCTGGTTCACTCTTCGCCGTGACGAACCCGAAGAGTGAACCGATCGAAGCCGTCCTGTTCGACTGGGGCGGGACCCTGGCGACCTGGCACACGATCGACCTGTACGCCGTCTGGCGGTCGGTGGCCGAGCTGATCGACGAGGCGCGGGCCGAGGAGGTGGCCAAGCGACTACTGGCGGCCGAGAACTCGATCTGGCAGCGATCGAAGGAAGAGCACACCAGCAGCACGCTGGAGGAGGTCTGCCTGCTGGCGGAGGTCGCGATGACACCGGCCGCGCTCGCGGAGTACGAGCGTCAGTGGCAGCCGCACACGGTGCTGGAGCCGGACGCGATCGAGACGTTGACGGCATTGCGGGAGCGCGGGCTGAAGGTTGGGGTGCTGTCGAACACGATCTGGTCCCGGGAGCGGCACGAGGAGATTTTCGCGCGGGACGGCGTACTGGACCTGCTCGACGGTGCTGTCTACACGAGCGAGGTGCCGTGGACGAAGCCGCACCCGGAGGCGTTCCTCGCGGCGATGCGGGCTGCTGGGGCGACTGAGCCCTCGCGCTGCCTGTTCGTCGGCGACCGGCTGTTCGACGACGTGTGGGGAGCCCAGAACGTCGGCATGCGCGCCGTCCACATCCCGCACAGCGCCATCCCCGCCGACCAGATCGGCCACACCGAAGGCGTCCCCGACGCCACCATCCAGCACCTGTCAGAGCTGCCTGCCCTGATAGATAGCTGGCAGTAGGTACGAGAGGACCCCCGGCCGGGAGGGTGGTCGGGGGTCCTTGGGGGTGGGGCTTCAGTTGGCTGGCGCCGAGGGCTCGGTCTAGGCGGCCAGGGACGGGTCGGCGAGGCGACGCAAGCGGCCGAGGGCCTCTCGCTCGATCTGCCGGACCCGCTCGGCCGAGATGCCGTGCACCGCGCCGATGTCGGCCAGCTTCGCCTGCCGGCCGTCGTGCAGGCCGTACCGGCGCCGGATGACGTCCGCCGACCGCGGGTCGAGCTGGTCGACCAGGCTGAACAGTCCGGACCGGTCGGAGGCGTCGGCCACCAGCTGATCCGGCCCGGGCGCGGTCTCGGCCGCGATCAGGTCGCCCAGCGAGGTCTCACCCTCGTCGTCGATCGGGTTGTCCAGGCTGATGTGGTCCCGGCCGATCCGGATCAGGTCGGTGACCCGCTCCACGTCCAGGTCCAGCTCCAGCGCGATCTCTTCGAGCTCCGGCTCACGTCCGAGCTTGCGCTCCAGCGTGCGCCGGGCCGACCCGATCTGGTTCAGCTGCTCCACCACGTGCACCGGCAGCCGGACCACGCGGGCCTGCTGCGCGATACCGCGGGTGATCGCCTGCCGGACCCACCAGGTCGCGTACGTCGAGAACTTGAATCCCTTGCGGTAGTCGAACTTCTCCACCGCGCGGATCAGGCCCGTGTTGCCTTCCTGGACCAGGTCCAGGAGCGGCATCTGGGACCGTCCGTAGCGGCGGGCGATCGAAACCACCAGCCGGAGGTTCGCGGTCACGAACCGCTGCTGCGCGCGCTGGCCCTCTTCGGCCAGCCACTCCAGCTCTTCCTCCGTCGCATATTTGGGCGCTCCGCCCTTCTTACGTCCAACCCGCCCCTCGGCCAGCAGTTGCTCCGCGAGGAGACCTGCCTCGACCGTCTCAGCGAGCTCGACTTCTTCTTCAGCGGTCAGCAACGGCGTACGAGCGATCTCTTCCAGGTAGAGACCGACGCTGTCCTTGCCGTCGATACCGTCGTCCGTTGACCGGACACGAGCCATGCGAGCCACCGAAACTCCCTTCGTCGTTACATGGAGAGCAACGCTCGAGTGAGGTTCAAGATTCCACGATGAGTGTGTAAACAGCCTGAACGTTCCCTGAGATTTCCCGGCACCGTTTCTTCAGCGGCAACTCAGCGTGGAACCCACGAGCGGATCGGTTCTGCGCGCGCCGGTCGCCGGATCCGCAAATTCGGCTTCTTCTGCTGGGTTTCCGCTCCTGGGACGCCGTGATCCTGCGATTGGTTGACACGGGAGAGCCGTTGTTTTGTCAGGAATCCGGCGGTCGAAATGTGGTGCAGCACACACAAGATCAGAACCTCACGACGAGATCAACGCGTCCAGTACCCGCGCTCTTCCCCGCAAAACAAAGAGCCCCGGGAAGTGAGGACTTCCCGGGGCTCTTCGGTGATCGGGTCAGGCCAGGCCGAGCACATCCAGTTCCCAGGCCGACTGGAACGCGAGCTCGCGCCACGCGTCGTACCGGCCGCTGCGTCCGCCATGCCCGGCTTCCATCTCCGTCTTCAGCAGTACGTCGACGGTGCCGGTCGCTGTCGCCCGCAATTTGGCGACCCACTTGGCCGGCTCGACGAAGAAGACCCGGGTGTCGTTCAGGCTGGTGATCGCGAGGATCCGCGGATACTGCTGGGCCGACACGTTCTCGTACGGCGAGTAGGACTTCATGTACCGGTAGACCTCGGGGTCCTCGAGCGGGTTGCCCCACTCCTCCCACTCGATCACGGTCAGCGGCAGCGACGGGTCCAGGATCGTCGTCAGCGCATCCACGAACGGCACCGACGCGATCACGCCACCGAAGGCCTGCGGCGCCAGGTTCGCGACCGCACCCATCAGCAGACCGCCCGCGCTACCGCCGTGCGCGACGATCCGCTCGGGCCGCGTCCAGCCGGACTCGACCAGGTGTTCTGCGCACGCGATGAAGTCGGTGAACGTGTTCTTCTTCGTCAGCGTCTTGCCGTTGTCGTACCAGTGCCGGCCCATCTCGCCGCCGCCACGGATGTGCGCGATCGCGAACACCACGCCCCGATCGAGCAGCGAAAGCCGCGCGATCGAGAACCACGGGTCCATCGACGCCTCGTACGAGCCGTACCCGTACAGCTCGACCGGCGCGTTCCCGTCCTTCGGGACGTCCTTGCGCGCCACGATCGAGATCGGCACCTGCGTCCCGTCCGGCGCCGTGGCCCATTCCCTGTACTGCGTGTAGTCGCTCAGGTCGACGCCGCCGAGCACGGGCTGCTGCTTGAGCAACCGGCGCTCTCCGGTCACCACGTCGACGTCGTACGTCGTACTGGGCGTGACCAGCGACGTGAAGCTGAACCGGTAGCGGGTGTCGTGCCACTCGTCGTTGCGGCCGGGGGAGACCGTGTAGATCGGCTCGTCGAAGGTGAGTGCCTCGGGAGCGCCGAAGACCGATCCCTCGCGGCGCATGATCGCGAGCTCCGTGAGCGCATCGCGGCGGCGGTACAGGATCACGTGGTCTGCGAACGCGTCGACACCGAGCAGCCGGCTCGACTCGTCGCCCTCGATCAGCGTGGTCCAGTCGCCGGGCGCATCCAGGGACGCGGTCGCGAGGGAGAAGTTCGCCGCATCGGCGTTGTGGGTGATCAGCAGTTGATCGCCGGCGTGCTCCACGTCGTACTCGACGCCCTCACGCCGCGGTGCGACCACGACGAGCTCGCCGGTGGGGTCGTTGGCGTCGAGCAGCCAGACCTCGCTGGTGAGCTTGCTGCCGAGGCTGATGACGATCGCCTGCTCGTTGCGGGTCAGGTCGACGCCGACCCAGAACCGCTCGTCCGGCTCCTCCAGGACGAGGACGTCCTCGGTTTCGCCGAGGGTGTGCCGCCAGATCTGGTGCGGGCGCCAGGCGTCGTCGACCTTGGTGTAGAAGATCGTCGAGCCGTCGGCCGACCAGGCCGATCCGTAGTGCAGTTCGGGCAGTTCGTCCGGCAGCAGGTCACCGGTGTCGAGGTTCTTGATCCGCATGGTGAAGCGCTCGTCGCCGGTCAGGTCGGTGGAGTACGCAAGCAGCCGGCCGTCGGGGGAGACGTCGACGGTGCCGAGCGAGAAGAACTCCGAGTCACCCGCGACCTCGTTCCCGTCGAGCAGGATCTCTTCGCCGGGAATCTCGCCGTCGGTGGCCGGCGGCTCGTCCCCGTCGACCTTCACCCGGCAGCTGATCGCGTACTGCTTCCCCTCGACCGTGCGGGTGTAATACCAGTACCCGCCGCGCCGAGCGGGCACGCTCAGATCGGTCTGCAGGGTGCGGTCCGAGATCTCCTGAAAGATTGCCTCCCGCAACGGTTCCAGGTGCGCCGTGCGAGCCTCGGTGTACTCGTTCTCGGCCCGCAGATACCCCAGCACCTCGTCGTCACTCTTGTCCCGCAACCACTCGTAGTCATCGACGAAGACGTCTCCGTGATGGATGCGTTCAACAGGCTTCTGCGCCGCGACCGGCGGCTTCAACTCGGACATGCGAGCGACATTACAACCTGCCGTACGCCGACGACGCTCCCCGGGACGGAAGCCCCTAGCGGTCTGGTTTGATGCGGTGGTGACCGATTGGGCAGCACTGCAGACCGCGTACGGATCCGCCGAGGGCATCCCGGCTCTTCTTGCACGAGCTGCTGCGGCGGGATCGGATGACCAGGAGCTCTGGAACGAGCTGTACAGCCACCTGTGCCACCAGGGAACGGTCTACAGCGGGAGCTATGCCGCGCTCCCAGCCCTGGCCCAAATGAGCGTCCGGCATGAGCCGAGCGACTACATCGCCGCGCTGCACCTGGCTGCCGGGATCATCGCATCGAACGACGTCGTCGGAGACCGTACGGCGGTTCGTCGGCGGTACGGCCGGGAGCTGGACGAATGTCATGCCGTCGCCGAACAGAATCTGCCGCTGGCGAGGGACGACACCTACTTCATCTACGGACTGCAGGCGCTGATGGCGTTCGAGGACGGCGGTGTCTGGCAACTGCAGCTCGACTGCCTGATCCACGGTGAGGCCGCGCTGCAATGCCCGTCGTGCGACGAGGACTTGCTTCTGGACCTCGACATCGCGGAGCCCCGGGTCAGTGGTTCCTCGGACGACGTGGCGGCGGCCGTCACCCCGCTCGAACCTCGGGCATCGTCGATCGAGGGCCGTCTGCTAGCTCTCGCACGCTCCAACGACCGGCCCGTCGTTGCGGCCGAACTGCCCTACCTCTTCGGCACCTCGAGCTGCCCGGAGTGCCACGAGCCGTTCTCGATTCCGTCAGCTCTCGTCTGACTGGGATCAGATCGCGTACGTGGCTACGACGGGGGCGTGGTCGCTCCAGCGTTCGGCGTAGGTGGGGGCTCGGTGGGTGCGGCAGGTGGTGGCGGTGGTGGCCAGGGCGGGGGAGGCGATCTGGTAGTCGATGCGCCAGCCTGCGTCGTTGTCGAAGGCCTTGCCTCGCCAGGACCACCAGGAGTACGGGCCGGGGCCGTCGCCGCCGAAGTGGCGGCCTAGGTCGACCCAGCCGGCGGCGAAGAGGGAGTCGAGCCAGGCGCGTTCTTCGGGGAGGAATCCGCTCTTCTTGCGGTTCGCTTTCCAGGCTTTCAGGTCGACCTCGCGGTGGGCGATGTTGAGGTCGCCGCACATCAGCACGTGTCGCCCGTCGGCCCGTAGTACGGACAAGCGCTCGGTGATCGCATCCAGGAACGCGTACTTCTCGGCCTGCCGCCGGGGAGTCTCGAATTCGCCCGTGAACACATAGGTGCTGATCGCGGAGAGCGTGCTCCCGTCGTCCAGCACGATCTCGGCCTCGACCCATCGTCCGCACCCGGCGAACCGCTCGGGCCCGATCTCGGTCGTCTCCAGCTTGATCGGGCGACGGCTGGCGATCGCGACACCCGCGCGGCCCTTGTGACCCTCGATCGTCGGTTCGGCGTGCGCGATGTGCCAGTCGCCGCCGAGGTGATCCCGCAGTACTTCGTCGGTCGCGCGAACCTCCTGCATCAGCAGCAGTTCCGGATCGGTCTCCTCGAGCCAGGCCGCCATCCCGCGCCGGTAAGCAGCCCGAATCCCGTTCACATTGACCGTCGCAACCTTCAGCACCCCAGAACCCTAACGTTCGCCGGCCGCCCGCAACGCCAGGTACCCGCCGACACCCGGCACGAAGGACAACCACTTCGCCTTCGCCGGTGCACCCTGCAGCGAGAAGACGGTCACGATCGTCACCAGGTACGCCGTACCGTGCGTCGGCCCGAGTGCCGAAGCAACGGGTGCCCAGTGCACGGTGAACAGGTTGGCGAAGAGCAGCACGACGGTGATCGCCTCGACCGCCGCGGTGATCTTGAGCAGCCGTAACATCGTCAGACTCCCGTGGTCGAGCCGGGGCGGACGATCATCAGGACGACCACGATTGCCCAGAGGAGAGCGAAGATTCCGGTGGTCATGGAGAGCGTTTTCGCCTGCGGTAGCAGGGCTTCCCGCTGCTCAGGCGTCGCGGCGAGAACGCGGCTCTGGGTCGGCAGGACGAGGAAAGCCAGTACTGCGGCGGCTGCCAGAGTCAGCACCATCGCGATGACCAGCCAGTACTCACCCAGTACGCCGAGCCCGGCGCCGACCGCGATGCCGAAAACCGGCACGGTGATGCCGGCGATCGCGTAGCCGCGGCTGATCCGGTGCAGCAACCGCAGTACGGCGCTGTCGTTGTCCTCGGAGCTGAGGAACTTCCGGGCCAGCGGCGGGAACATGCTCGCGGCCACGGTCACCGGGCCGACGAAGATGATTCCGGCGAGGACATGGATGCTGAGCAGAACCTTGTTCATGGGGCTCCCGATCGGCTGAGAGAGGCGAGTTTCAGGCAAACTGTAACTACAGTTGCAGTCGAACTGAAACCCGGTCTGCGAAGATGAGGACGTGACCGAGCCACCCGAGGCGATCAACACCGCGCTGCTGCTGATGATGCTCGGCCGGCGGATCCGCGAGCAGGCGGAGATCGAGCTCCGCGCCGAGGGGTTATCGATGCGGCAGTTGTCCGTGCTCGGGCACCTCGCGCATCAACCCGGTCTGTCCTACAGCGAACTCGCCCGACGCGACGGCATCACCGTGCAGAGCATGCAATCCACGCTGCTCCAACTGGAGAAGGCCGGAGCTGTCGAGCGCCTCACCGCACCGGGCCGCGGGCGTACGGCGGACCTCCAGGTCACCGCCGACGGTCACAAACTCCTCGACCGAGGCCGCAAAGTCCTGAAGGCCGCCGACCAGCGCCTCGAGAAGGCGATCGGCCCGGCCGCGACAGCCGAGATGGGCGCCGCCGCCCTGAAGGCCCTCCTGGCGCTGAAGGACTAGTCACCCAGCGCTGAAGGACTAGTCACCCAGCGCGCCCAGCCGGGTGAACTCTTCGCGATGCGGAGCCGATCGCCTACGCATCGCCCGCCTCTTGCGACCGCTGCCGCGGTCTTCCTCCGCTGCCCCGGTTTTCCTCCGCTGCCGCGAAAATAGCGGGCCAGTGGACGAAAATCGTGTCAGCGCCGCGGTAGTCCGCTACCGAGCGAGGGCGCCTCGCTGACAGCTGACCCGGAGATCCATCGGCGTCGGGCTGGGCAGTCGGCCAGCGGGGCGAGGAGCGCGACGGTGGTTGGTCAGATGGTGGTGAGGAGGGCTGCTAGGGAGCCTTCGCAGAGGTGTTCGAGGGTGTCGGGGGAGACGGTGGGGTGTTCGATCCAGGTGAGCAGGGTCTGTTCTACGTAGCCCTGCCAGCCGTGGCACAGCAGTTCGACTGCTGGGGTGACCTCGGTTCCGGAGGCGGCGACGGCGTCGATCACCCAACGGCTGAAGACCTGCCGGATCTCCGTGTGCAGAGCCCGTACTGCGGGGTCGCCGGCTGCCGACATCAGCAGGGTCGCCCGATAGAGCGCCGGTGCTTCGAGCACCGCCCGGACGAAGGCGCGGATCCCGCTTCGCAACTGCTCCTCGGGTGGTAGTGAGAGGTCGGGGGCGGTCCGCAGCATCATCTCGGCGGCCGCTTCCTCGATCACGGCGTACTGGAACTTCTTTTTCGAGCCGAAGTAGTGGAACAGCAGCGCGGGGGAGACCTGCGCCTCGGCCGCTACCAGTTCGACGGTGAGTTCGCGGTGCGGATCCGCCTCCAGCACCCGCCGAGCCGCATCCAGAATCTGCGTCCGCCGCTCCTCGGGCCGCAACCGAGGCGAGCGCCCGGCAGCTGGGGTGGTCTGGGTCATACGGGCCAGTCTATTGAGTATTGGCTCAATAAGCACTTACTGTTGAGTGTCCACTCAACAGGCGGAGGTCGACGATGGCCGGCAAGGTCGTACTCATCACAGGCGCGTCCCGGGGAATCGGCGCCGCGGTGGCCCGGAAACTGGCGAGCGAAGGCGACACCCTGGCGCTGGTCGGGCTCGAACCCGACGAGCTGAAGAAGGTCGCTGAGGACTGCGGCCCGGACGCCGGCTGGTGGGAAGCCGACGTGACCGACCTGGAGTCGCTGCGCACCGCCGTCGAGGCGATCGCCGAGCGGTACGGCCGGATCGACGTGGTGATGGCGAACGCCGGCATCGCGGCACCCGGCTTCACCCGGAGCATGGACCCGGCCGTCTGGGAGCGCGTTCTCGACGTCGACCTGTACGGCGTCTGGCGGACCGTGCACCTGACGCTTCCGCATCTCCTGAAGAGCAAGGGCTATCTCCTGCTCGTCTCGTCGCTGGCCGCCGTCGTCCACATCCCCGGTCTCGCGTCCTACAATGTCGCCAAGGCAGGCGTCGAGGCGATGGGCAACACCCTGCGGGCCGAACTCAGGCACCTCGGCGTCACGGTCGGCGTGGCCCACATGACGTTCGTCGACACCGACATGGTGCGCGGCGTCGACGAGCACCCGGTGTTCGGCAAGGTGCGCACCGGCATCCCGCTGGCGAGCCGGGTCTACCCGCTGGACTTCGCCGTCGACAAGTTCACCACCGGCATCAACAAGCGCTCGAGGGTCATCCACGTCCCGGGCTGGATCGGACCGATGAAGATCTTCCGGGCGCTGATTCCGCACCTCGTCGAGTTGGGCGCACGCTTCAACGTCCCGAAGGCCGACCGCGCCGCACTCGCCGACATCGAGGCCCGCGGTGCCGCCGAGTCGTCACGCGCCTCCGGCGCCGGCGGCAAGGCCGACGCCGAAAAGGCCCACCCGCCGATGACCGAAGCGCCCCAGAACGGCGAGGCCCGCCAGAAGGACAAGGCCCGCCAGAACGACGAGCCCCGCCAGGACAAGGAGCGCCAGAAGGAGCGCCGGTACGACGTGGTGCTGCTCGGCGCGACCGGCTTCACCGGGGCACTCACCGCGGAGTACCTCGCCAAGAACGCCCCGCCTGAACTCAAATGGGCCCTGGCGGGCCGGAACAAGGCAAAACTCGAGACCGTCCGCGAGAAGCTAGGCATCGACCTCGACCTCGTGATCGCCGACGTCAACGATCCCGAATCGCTGCGTGCACTCGCCGAATCCACCCGCATCGTCGTCACCACGGTCGGCCCCTACATCCGGTACGGCGAACCGCTGGTCGCCGCGTGTGCCGAAGCCGGCACCGACTATCTGGATCTGACCGGCGAGTCCGAGTTCGTGGACAAGATGTACGTCGCGCATCACCAGAAGGCGATCGAGACCGGTGCCCGCATCATCCACTGCTGCGGCTTCGACTCGATCCCGTACGACCTCGGCGTCCAGTTCACCGTCGAGCAGTTGCCGCTCAACGTCCCGCTCCAGGTCGAAGGGCTGATCCGCGCCGGTGGCACCCCGTCGAGCGGCACCTTCCACACCGCGATCACCGCCTTCTCCCGAGGCAAGCAGAACCTCGACGCACATCGCGCCCGCCGCAAGGCGCAGCCGCGTCCCGCAGGCCGTTCGGTCAAACTGACGACCGGCCGAATCCACCGCGCACAAGGGTTCTGGGCCGTTCCGCTCCCCACGGTCGACCCGCAGATCGTCGCCTACTCGGCCAACCTGCTCGACAACTACGGCCCGGACTTCCGCTACTCGCACTACGCCGCAGTGAAACACCTACCGGTAGTTGCCGGCGGCATCGCCGGACTAGGCCTGCTGGCGGCTGCGGCGCAGATCCCACCGGCCCGGAACGCCTTGCTGTCAAGGTTCAAAGCAGGCGACGGACCAAGTCCCGAGCGCCGCGCGAAGTCCTGGTTCAAGGCACGCTTCATCGGCTCCGGCGGCGGCAAGCGGGTGACCACAGAGGTCTCCGGCGGCGATCCGGGGTACGACGAGACAGCCAAGATGCTCGGAGAATGCGCTCTCTCGCTGGCCTTCGACGATCTCCCCGCGACCTCCGGGCAGACCACAACGGCGGCCGCGCTGGGCCCAGCCCTCCGCGACCGCCTCATCAAAGCCGGCATCAAGTTCCGCGTGGTCTCCACTGAGGACTATTGAGATGGAGCCCATGGGAGTGACCTCGGCCGACGGCACCCGGATCGCCGTCTACCCGTACGGCGATCCGGCAGCCCCCGTCCTGATCGCGGTCCACGGCTACCCGGACAACGCCACGTTGTGGGAGCCGGTCGCGCACCGGCTCGCCGAGGAGTTCCACGTCATCACGTACGACGTCCGCGGCGCGGGGGAGTCGGATCACCCACGCAGCCGTTCGGCGTACAAGTTGGAAAGGCTCGAGGAAGACTTCACCGCCGTCCTTGACGCCGTGTCACCAGATCAACCGGTGCAGTTGCTCGCGCACGACTGGGGCTCGATCCAATCCTGGCACTTCGTCACAAGCGATCGGCTCCGCGGCCGGATCGCGTCGTACGTGTCGATCTCGGGACCGTCGCTCGACCACGCCGGCTACTTCCTGCGGAAAGCACGACCGAGCGAAGTCGTACGGCAACTCCTCCATTCCTGGTACATCTTCTATTTCCATCTGCCCTGGCTGCCCGAGCGCGGCTGGCGCAAAGGCTGGGCGAACCGGATCTTCAGCCGCCTTGAATCCAGTGCAGGTGGAACGGCATCAGCCCCTGGAGAGCGCTCCCTGCCGGACTACGTGAACGGCCTCAACCTGTACCGCGCGAACGTGCTGCCGCATCTGCTGCGTCCCGAGCAACGGCGTACCGACGTACCGGTGCTCGCTGTTTCGCCCGACGGGGACGCGTTCGTGACCACGCCGCTGCAGACCGATATCGCGCGCTGGGCCCCCAATCTCAGTGTGGAGGTGGTCAGGGGCGGCCACTGGTTGCCCCGGAACGATCCCGGACTGGTGGCCCGGTTGACCCTCGAACACACCCGGAGGGTGGCAGGCTGGCAGGTATGAGAACGATCCTGAACCTGATCTGGCTGGTCCTCGCCGGTTTCTGGCTGGCGCTCGGCTACATCGCCGCCGGCATCCTCTGCTGCATCCTGATCATCACCATCCCGTTCGGTATCGCGTCCTTCCGGATCGCCGGGTTCGCGCTCTGGCCGTTCGGCCGGACGATGGTCGACAAGCGCGGCGCGGGCGCCGGTTCGGTGATCGGCAACGTGATCTGGGTGGTCGTGGCCGGCTGGTGGCTCGCGCTCGGTCACCTGGTCAGCGGGATCGCGCTGTGCGTCACGATCATCGGCATCCCGCTCGGCCTGGCGAACTTCAAGCTGATCCCGATCTCCCTGTTCCCGCTGGGCAAGGACATCGTCTCGACCGACGAGGCCTTCGGCGCTCGATGAGGACGCTGACGGTCCTCGGCTCGTGTGGCGCCTGGCCCGAGCCGGGGCGGGCGTGCGCGGGGTTCCTGCTCGAGTACGACGGGTTCAAGGTCGTCCTTGATCTCGGATACGCGGCGTTGCCGCAGCTGCTGAAGTACTGCCCGACCGGTGAGGTCGATGCGATCGTGGTCACTCATCAGCACCCGGATCACTGCGTCGACGTGAGCGCGCTCGCCCGGGTCCGCTACTACCTCGCACCCGACGCGGCCCCGATCCCGCTGCACTGCCCGCCAGGCGTTCTCTCCGTACTACGGGCGCTCGAGCCCCGCCCCGATCCCGCAACCGTGTTCGAGGTGCACGACCTCGCCGACACGACCGGGCTCGGCCCGTTCCAGGTGGAGAGCGTGCTCTTGCCGCACTACGTCACCAACCTCGGCGTACGGCTGACTGCGCCGGAGCTCACCATCGCCTACACCGGCGACAGCGGCCCCACACCGGAACTCGGTCGGCTGGCCGACGGTGCCGATCTGCACATCACAGACGCAACCCTGCAAGGCGATTCGCCGACGACGACCCCGCGCTACGTGATGACCGCGACTGAGGCAGCAACCGGCGCTGCCGGTGCCAGACGCCTACTCCTCACGCACTTCTGGCCCAACTCAGATCGCGCTCTCTCGACGGCCGAGGCTGAGCGTGTCTTCGACGGAGAAGTCATCGCCGCTGAAGAGGGCTTGGTCATCTCGCTGTAGAAGCTCGCCGTTGAAGGAGGGGTTCCTGCGGCTTTGGGCACGGGTCAGCCGCACTCACGCCGATTCCGGCGACTGACCCGCGCTCAGAGCCGCAGGACCCACTCAGTTCTTCTTGTCTTTGGCGGCCTCTACCAGTTTGCGAACGTTCTCGATCGCGCCGCAGCCCGAGTCGATGAGGCGGCCGCGTTCGGCGGCGAACTCGGTACCGAGCCGCAGCCGTACTTCCTCGTCCACGTCGGTCTTCGCGGGGTTGAGGACGTCGCGTTCCTCCTCGTCGAGGTGGTGGGTCAGCGCCTCGGACAGCTCGTGCGTCTTCTCGCTGAACTCCTCCGAGCTGCTGTCCTCGACCTCCATCAGCGCGAGCAACGCCTCGTTGCCCTCATCGTGCTCGTGCGTGGAGTGCTCGACCTCGTCCTGGTCGATCGCGTTCTTCTTCCGCAGCATCGGATAGACCTTCGACTCCTCGGCCTCGGCGTGTGCGATCAGCACGGTCGCGAGATCGGCCAGGACGGCGTCCCGGTCACTCTCCACGGCGCGCAGTTCGCGGAGCGCCTCTTCGAACCAGCGGTGATCGGCGAGGATCACCTCGACCACGTCACCACCGGCACGCTGCAGAATCTTCGGCATTACTCGTCCTCCAAGGGTCTGGGGCTGTAGCCGCCCGGTACCCCCGATCGGCGGTGGCATTCGCCGGGAGTCCGATTACTGTGCGCCCATGGCAACTATTCGCGCGCTCGTTCGCCGTCCCAGCCCGCGCCTCGACGAAGGTCTGATCACTCACATCGAACGGGTTCCCGTCGACAAGGCCCTCGCGGCAAGGCAGTGGCAGCAGTACGTCGACGCGCTGGCCGCGGAAGGCTGGGAGTGCATCGAGGTGCCGTCGGCCGACGACTGCCCGGACAGCGTGTTCGTCGAGGACACGATGGTCGTCTTCGGTGACCTCGCGGTGATCGCGCGCGCCGGTGCCGACGAACGCCGCCCGGAAGCCGCCGAGGCCGAGCGAAGCGTCGCCGCCCAGGGATACCGGATCGCGCACATCACCGAGCCGGGCACGCTCGACGGCGGCGACGTCCTGAAGGTCGGCACGACCGTGTACGTCGGACTCGGCGGCCGGACGAATCAGGCCGGAATCGAGCAATTGCGCGAGCAGGTGCAAGCGCTTGGCGCCCAGGTCATCGCCGTACCGGTCCACAAGGTGCTGCACCTGAAGTCAGCGGTCACCGCGCTGCCGGACGGCACCGTGATCGGCTACGAGCCGCTGGTCGACGACCCGACGGTGTTCCCGAGCTACCTCGCCGTACCGGAGGAGGCGGGGTCGCACGTCGTGTTGCTGGGGGAGAACCGCCTGCTGATGGCAGCCTCGGCCCCCAAGTCGGCTGAGCTCTTCCGCGCCCGCGGTTATGAACCGGTCGTCGTCGACATCAGCGAATTCGAGAAACTCGAAGGCTGCGTCACCTGCCTGTCAGTCCGCCTCCGCGGCTGACGGATCCACCCGCACGAGCCTGGTCAACGCCGGATCCTCGATCGCGAAACTCCGCACCGGCCCGGCCGGCGTCGCGGCGGTCTCGAAGCGGACGGTCACCACGCCACGGCCGGAGCCCCACACCCAGCCCTGGCCGTACTCCGTGTGCACGACGTCCTGACCGGGGTAGTACCCGGTGAGGCGTTCGCGCTGCCGGACCGGAACATCGACGACCTCGACCGGAACATCTTCGTCCTCGGTGAAGAGATCGTCCTGGATCCAGTCGGCCAGCGAGGAGACGCCGACGCCGAGCAGCCGGATCCCGCCGGAGACGTCGCTCTCCTCCAGCAGCCGGCGGGCGACCCTGGCGATCACCCGCGGATCGTCGGTCGGCCCGGCCAGCGTGGACGATCGGGTGTGCGTGGTGAAGTCGTGCATCCGGGTCTTGACCGTCACCGTCCGGCCGGACAGCTGCGCCTTCTGCAGCCGCTCGGACACCCGGTGCGCCATCCGGTCACCGATTGCCGTCAGCAACGACCGGTCCAGGATGTCGGTCTCGAAGGTGTCCTCGACGCTGACCGACTTGGTCTCCCGATCGCTCACCACGGCCCGGTCGTCAGCGGCGACCGCGAGCCGGTGCAGGCTGCTGCCGTGTGCCGACCCGACCTGCCGGATCAGCTCGTCCTGATCCAACTGCTGAAGATCGGCCACCGTCCGCACTCCGGCCATGCTGAGTCGCTGTGCGGTCGCCGGCCCGACACCGGGGATCACGGTCACCTGCATCGGCGCGAGGAACTCGGCCTCGGTCCCGGGCGGCACCACGACCACCCCGTCGGGCTTGTCCAGATCACTGGCGATCTTGGCGATGAGCTTCGACGTACCGGCGCCGACGGAGGCGGTCAGGCCGCCGCTCGCCTCCTTGATCGCCGCCTTCAGGTCGTTGGCGATCGCGGTGACGTCCTCGACGGTCAGGCCGGTCAGCCCGGACGCGGCCAGATCGACGAATGCCTCGTCCAGGGACAGCGGCTCGACCAGCGGCGACAGCGCCCGCATCTGCGCCATCACCGCCTGGCTGCTCTCCCGGTAGACGTCGAACCGGGGCCCGAGATACGCGGCATGCGGACACCGCGAGCGCGCCTCGGCCGTCGACATCGCCGACCGTACGCCGTACTTGCGGGCCTCGTACGACGCCGTCGACACGACCCCGCGCAGCCCGATGCCGCCGACCACCACCGGCTTGCCGCGCAGCGACGGCTTGTCCCGCTGCTCGACCGCCGCGAAGAACGCGTCGAGGTCGACATGCAGGATGGACGGATCGGTACGCACGAGCCAAGTGTCCCCGGTGTCACCGACAATTCCTGGATGACGAACTTTCCGCCGCAGTGGGACGACGGCACGAACGCCGACAGCGCCGAGCACCAGATCCATTGGTACGACGACCGAACGGTCATCATCCGGCAGGCCTTGCGGACCAACTTCGAGGGCCCGTTCATCTACCTGCTCCTCGGCACCGAACGCGCGCTGCTCCTCGACACCGGCACCGGCCACACCAACCTCCGCGAGGTCGTCGACGAGTTGCTGGCGGGCCGCGACCTGGAGCTCGTCGTCGCCCACACCCACGGCCACGGCGACCACGTCGGTGGCGACGACCAGTTCGAGAAGGTGGTTGGTAAGTCGGCGGAGGAGGTGGCCGCGTTCTTCGGGATCACGGCGTGGCCCGAGCAGGTGGTCGAGTTCGATCTCGGTGATCGCGTGCTGGACGTCGTACCGATTCCCGGCCATCACCCTTCGCACCTCGCGTTCTACGACCGTACGACGCGGTTGCTGCTGACCGGCGACTCGCTCTACCCAGGCCGGCTCTACGTCTTCGACTGGCCGGCGTACCGGGCGAGCATCGCGCGCCTGGCCGCCTTCGTTGCCGACGGCAAACCGGTCGACCTCGTTCTCGGCACCCACATCGAGATGAGCCGGCAGCCAGGCGTCGACTACGAGTTCGGCTCGGATCGTCATCCCGGCGAACACCCACTGCAACTTCCGCCGGAGGCGCTGACTCAACTGGCCGACGCACTCGCGACAGCCGGTGACATTCCGCAGCGGATCGTCCGCGACGACTTCATCGTCTTCCCGCTCTCGCCGGAGGGTGTACCGCTGTGAGGTGACCAGTGGGTGAGCTGCGACGCGACACAGGTCACATCTCGGGCAGGGTTCGGGCAGACTGAAGGGCAGGTACAGGGAGCTAGTACTGAAGGTCAGGTACAGGGAGCTAGTACTGAGGCCAGGTACCGGGAGGCGCAGTAACCGACAGCGGAGGCGCAGATGGGCGAGGAAGTCGACCGGGTCGAATTCACCCGGGCGGATCGGACCGCGTTCCGCGACCAGGTCCATCGCAATCTGGACGCGTTCGCCCGGATGCTGCGCGAGGCGCGGTTCGATGCCGAGCGGCCGATGACCGGGATCGAGATCGAGCTGAACCTGGTCGACGAGAACTGCGATCCGGCGTTCAAGAACAGCGAGGTGCTGAGCGCGATCGAGGACGACGCGTTCCAGACCGAGCTGGGCCAGTTCAACGTCGAGATCAACGTGCCGCCGGGGCAGATCGACGGTGACGGGCTGGCCACGATGGAGGAGTCCATCCGGGCCAGCCTGAATGCGGCCGAGGAGAAGGCTTCGCGGACCGGCTCGTCGATGGTCGTCGTGGGCATACTGCCGACGCTGCTCACCGAGCACATCCATCGCGAGGCACTCAGCACCAACCCGCGGTACGCGTTGCTCAACGACCAGATCTTCGCCGCCCGCGGCGAGGACGTCCGGATCGAGATCGACGGCATCGAGCGGCTGCAGGTGACCGCGGACAGCATCGTCCCCGAAGCCGCCTGTACGTCGACGCAGTTCCATCTGCAGGTGACGCCCGAGGCCTTCCCGAAGTACTGGAACGCGGCGCAGGCGATCTCCGGGGTGCAGCTCGCGATCGGTGCCAACTCACCCTTCCTGTTCGGCAAGGAGCTGATGCGGGAGACCCGGATCGCCCTGTTCGAGCAGGCGGCCGACACCCGCACGCACGAGCTGAAGACCCAGGGTGTGCGGCCCCGGGTCTGGTTCGGCGAACGCTGGATCACCTCGATCTTCGACCTGTTCGAGGAGAACTCGCGCTACTACCCGGCCCTGTTGCCGGTGACGTCGGACGAGGATCCGATCGCCGTCCTGGATCGTGGCGACACCCCGGCGCTTTCGGAGCTTCGCCTGCACAACGGGACGATCTATCGCTGGAACCGTCCGGTGTACGACGTCGTCCGGGAGAAGCCGCATCTGCGCGTAGAGAATCGTGTGCTGCCGGCCGGTCCGACGGTCGTCGACACGATGGCCAACGGCGCGTTCTACTTCGGCCTGGTTCGTGCACTGGCCGACGACGAGCGGCCGATCTGGTCGCAGATGTCGTTCAGTGCGGCCGAAGAGAACTTCCATGCGGCTGCCAGGCAAGGGATCGACGCAGAGGTGTTCTGGCCCGGCGTCGGCACGGCCCGCGCGACAGAGCTCGTACTGCGGCGCTTGTTGCCGTTGGCTTCTCGCGGACTCGAGTCGTGGGGTGTCGACGCCGCGGTCCGCGATCGCCTGCTGGGCATCATCGAACAGCGCTGCTTGACCCACCGGAATGGGGCTTCCTGGCAGGCCGACGAGTTCCATCGACTGTATACAAAGGGATCCCACGGTCGCCGGGACGCGCTGCGCGGGATGCTCAGCCGCTATCGCGACCACATGCACGAGAACACGCCCGTGCACGAATGGCCGATCGACTGATCCGGCTCGGCGACTGAACCGGTTAGCCCCGCAGACAACGTAAGACAGCAACGACCGGAATGAAATTGCCTTCGGCAACAGGGTTAGAAGCCGGGCGCGGGGGTATGGAGGGGTGAACCGGTCGGGGGACCGCGGGCGGTGTTGCGGGCACAACTGCCGGAGGGTCACGGATGCGACACAGGTGGTGCTTTTCCACAGATGCCGAAGCGGGTTCAGGGCAGTATCGTTCGGAACGGGTCGACCGTGACAGGTGGCGACACCGGAGGTGAGGCAAGTCGATGACGACCATCGTCGTGGGGTATGTCCCGAAGTCCGAAGGGCGCGCGGCGCTCAGACGGGCGGCGGAAGAGGCGAAGCTACGCGACGCCAAGCTGGTGGTGGTGAACTCGCACCGGGGCGGACGCAGCTTCGACAGCGACGAGGCCGCGGCGAGTGACGCCGCGTTGACGGAGGTACGGGAGCAGCTCGACTCGACCGGTGTGCCCTACGAGGTGCGGCAACTGGTGCGTGGACTCGACCCGGCGGAGGACCTGGTGGCCGTCGCCGAGCAAGTCCACGCGGAGTTCATCGTGATCGGGCTACGGCGCCGGTCCCCGGTCGGCAAGCTCATCCTCGGCAGCAACGCCCAACGGGTGCTGCTCGACGCTCCGTGTCCGGTGCTGGCCGTCAAGGCCGAGCCTGAGTTGTCTGATGGGGAGGAGGACTGAGGTGACTTCGACACGCAGCAAGAAGCTGTGCCTCGCGCAGCAGCCCGACGCCGACGAGATGCTGAGCAGGGACCCTTTCGCGTTGCTGGTCGGGATGCTGCTGGATCAGCAGATCCCGATGGAGCGGGCCTTCGCCGGGCCGGTCGCGATCGCCCAGCGGATGGACGGCCCGTTCGACCCGTCCACGGTCGCCGCCTACGACCCGGACGGCTTCGTCGAGGTGGTGGCCGGCCCGCCCGCGGTGCACCGGTTCCCGACCGCGATGGCGGCCCGGATCCAGACGCTGGCCAAACACCTGGACGAGGAGTACGGCGGTAACGCCTCGGCCGTCTGGTCCGATGTGAAGTCCGGCGACGACCTGCTCGCCAGGCTGTCCGCGCTGCCGGGCTTCGGCGCGCAGAAGGCGAAGATCTTCGTCGCGCTGCTCGGCAAACAGCTGAAGGTGCGGCCGCGGGGCTGGCGGGAGGCGTCCGAACCGTACGGCGAGGACGGCGCCTACAAGTCCGTCGCGGACGTGATCGACGTGGCCTCCCTGGTGAAGGTGCGTCAGTTCAAGATGGAGCAGAAGGTCGAGAAGCGTGTGGTGGCGCGACCGATGCGGCAGACCCGGAACAGTTGAGCGCTGGAGTACGAGGCCGGAACCGGCGGCGCAAGGCGTCGGTTCGGTAACGGATCCGTTGCGTGCAGGCGGTTTCGCAGCGTAACGGCGCGCCATCACGGGGGGTCGTGGAACGGCTGGGCTTGGCTCGCGGATTACAATGGAGTGTTGCTGCCGCCTGACCAGCGAGCCGCCACCAAATCATGGCATGACAACGCTGTATTGATCTACCAGTAACCCTGCAGACTGCACATCGTCAGACGAGAGGTAATTCGTGTCGTCCAGCTCGTCCGAGAACCTTCCCGCCGAGTCCGGCCGGGCCGTGGCCGCCACCGCCCGCAGTACGGCTCCGAGGACCAGCGCCCGAGTGGCCGATCCCGCCGCTAAGAAGGCCCCCGTGAAGAAGGCTGCTGTACCGAACGCGGCCGAGAAGGCTGCTGCCAAGGAGGACGGTATTCCCGCGAAGAAGGCCGCCGCCAAGAAGGCGCCGGCGAAGAAGGCCGTGTCCGAGGCGGGTCTGGCTGTCGACCCGAAGACCGGTAAGCCGCGTGCGCTCGACGAGGTCGACGAGTCGGACTTCTCCCCGGAGGCTGTGAAGCCGCTGGAGAAGGAGCTCAGCGAGAGCGAAGGCTTCGTCGTCTCCGAGGCTGACGAGACCGACGAGCCCGAGCAGCAGGTGATGGTCGCCGGTGCCACCGCGGACCCGGTGAAGGACTACCTGAAGCAGATCGGCAAGGTCCCGCTGCTGAACGCCGAGCAGGAGGTCGAGCTCGCGAAGCGGATCGAGGCCGGCCTGTTCGCCGAGGAGCAGATCGGCGACGAGGCGACCAAGCTGAAGGACAAGGTCAAGGACGAGTACGAGTGGATCTCGGAGGACGGCCGCCGGGCGAAGAACCACCTGCTCGAGGCCAACCTGCGACTGGTCGTCTCGCTGGCCAAGCGCTACACCGGCCGCGGCATGCTGTTCCTGGACCTGATCCAGGAGGGCAACCTCGGTCTGATCCGTGCGGTCGAGAAGTTCGACTACACCAAGGGCTACAAGTTCTCCACCTACGCGACCTGGTGGATCCGGCAGGCCATCACCCGCGCGATGGCCGACCAGGCCCGCACCATCCGGATTCCGGTGCACATGGTCGAGGTCATCAACAAGCTGGCCCGGGTGCAGCGCCAGATGCTCCAGGACCTCGGCCGCGAACCTACTCCGGAAGAGCTCGCCAAGGAGCTCGACATGACCCCGGAGAAGGTCATCGAGGTGCAGAAGTACGGCCGCGAGCCGATCTCCCTGCACACTCCGCTCGGCGAGGACGGCGATTCGGAGTTCGGTGACCTGATCGAGGACTCCGAGGCGATCGTGCCGGCCGAGGCCGTCTCGTTCACCTTGCTCCAGGAGCAGCTGCACGCCGTACTGGACACGCTGTCCGAGCGGGAGGCCGGCGTCGTCTCGATGCGCTTCGGGCTGACCGACGGCCAGCCGAAGACGCTGGACGAGATCGGCAAGGTCTACGGCGTGACCCGCGAGCGGATCCGCCAGATCGAGTCCAAGACGATGTCGAAGCTGCGGCACCCGTCGCGCTCGCAGGTGCTGCGGGACTACCTCGACTGATGACACTCATGGGCAAGGCATTCGCCGGCGTGTGGACGCTGGCGATGCCTGCCCTCGGGCCAGAGTCTGGTCTGCTGGCCGTCGCCGTTCTCACGGCGGCGGCCGCTGTATTTGCCGTGCTCCTCGTCTCGCACGCCGCGTCGAGCCGCCCGACGGCCGAGCCGCTGCTCGCCCGCGCCACCGCCCTGCGTGAGTCCACCCGCAAGGCCGCCTTCCTCCCGCTCCGCGATCCCGACGCCGCCGGCCGGCCGCGTCCCCGAGCACCGGGAAGGTAACGCCCACCCAGCGTTGCCCTTTCCGTTTCTCACTCGTGGAGCTTTGCCATGCCTGCATTCCTCGACGTGCCCGTCAGCGGCGCGTATCACCTCGTCCACTGGATCTCTCAGACCTTCGCACCCCTCACCGGCCCGTACTCCGCGGCGCTGGCCATCGTGCTCTGCACGGTCGCCGTCCGTCTCGCCCTCCTCCCACTCAGCGTCCGCGCAGCCAAAGGCACCAAATCCCGTACTGCGTTGATGCCGCAGCTCAAGGAGTTGTCCGACAAGCACAAGAACAACCCTGAACGGCTGCAGCAGGAGATGGCCAAGTTGCAGGCGGAGTCCGGCTCCCTGTTCGCCGGATGCCTGCCGATGCTTGCCCAGTTGCCCTTCTTCTGGGTGATGTACCGCTTGTTCTCCACGGCCGTAGTCGCCGGTCATTCGAACCAGTTGCTGACGGGCACCTTGTTCGGCGCACCCCTCGGTCTGCACTGGCCGCTGCTCACCTCGACACCGGCGTACCTCGGCCTCGCAGTACTACTTGCTGTCGTTGCCTACTTCTCGGCACGCTGGCAGCAGCGTCAGGCCGAGAGCCAGCCGACCGGACTGGTCGGCCAGCTGACCAAGGTGCTGCCCTACGGCACGCTCGTCACCGCCGCTTTCATCCCGCTGGCAGCCGGACTCTACTTGCTGACCACAACCACGTGGACAGTCCTGGAACGAGCCATCCTGCAGCGGTAGCGCGCTCAGCTCGCGGGGCCGGTCCAGGTGGTGGGGATCTTTCCGAGGCGGACCCGCTGGGGGTGATCGCCGACGACGATCGACGCGATCTTCTGGCCGGTCCCGAAGCTGATCGACGAGACCCGGTCCGATCCGCTCTCGGAGACGACGCACGCCGACCCGTCACCGGTGACCGTTGCCCAGTACGGCTTGGACACTCCAACCAGTGGGCCTTCCTGCAGGGTGGCGCGGTCAACCACCGTGGCGTAGTCGTCCATCGTGCCCGCGACGCAGAGCTTCTGGCCGTTCGGGCTGATCGAGAGTCCGTGGTGCCGGGAGTCGTTCACCCATTTGGTCCGGTCCTCGGTGGTGTTCGGGTTCTTCGGCAGCGTCTTGCTGCGGGTGATCTTGTCGGTGGCGAGGTCGTACTCGAGCAGCCCGTTGAAGAACGACACCTGGAAGTAGAGCTTGGACTCGTCCGGGGTGAAGACCATCGGGCGCACGGCGTCGGAGAGATCCTTGCGGCCGAAGGCGTCCAGCCGCGGTCGCATGTCGATCTCCTTGACCTGCTGGAAGTTCGTGGTGTCTACGATCGTGATCTTGCGGTCGCCCTTGGTCCAGTCCAGCCACGGCTCGTCCAGCGCGGTGTTGACCTCGCCGATCGAGCTGGTCCACAAGTAGCGGCCGCCGCCGGTGAACGTGTTCTCGTGCGGCTTGTCACCGGTGGGGTAGGAGCCGAGTTGCTGCCCGGTGTGGATGTCCAGCACGTGCACGGTGTTGGAGGTCGAGGCGGAGACGGCCACGCGTTCGCCGTCGGGGGAGACGGCCATGTGGTCGGCGCGGTAACCGGACACGGCGAAGCGCCAGCCGACCTGGCCGGTCGTGAGGCTGACGGAGACGACGTCGGCGAAGCTCGGCCGCGACACCACCACCGAGCCGCCGTCCGGCGTCGTGTACAGGTCGTCGACGAACTGGTCGTGGCCCTCGCCGACCGAGGTGCGGATGCCGAGGAAGTAGCCGAGCCGGATCGGGTCCGCGTAGATCTCGGCGAGCCGCTGGTCCTTGTCCGGGATGAGGTTGATCCGGCCGATCTTGGTCAGGTCCGCGGTGGGCGCGACCACGTCGGCCGTCCCCTCCCAGTTGTTGCCGACCAACAAGACCGGCCGCGTCTGGGCGACCGTCGTACTGGTGGCGGCGTTCGCGGACGGAAGGACGGTGGCGGCCAGGGCGGCGACGGTGAGCCAGAGGGCGGTACGACGAATCGTTGGCATGGCATCAGGTAACCAACCGGTAGCGTTGGGTTGCTAGGTCGCAGCTCCCAACGCGGATGCCTGCGGTTGTGGCTCACCGACAAAGGCCGATCGACAGTGAGGGGTCGCGATGGCCGTCGACCAGCAGGGTCGTGCTGTGTTCAGCGAGATCGTCCGCGCGATGGCTGCCGACGGCGGGGTGATCGAGGCGGTGGTCGCGGCGGCCAGGAACGACTCTCCCGAGGTGGCGAGTCTGCCGATCGCCGAGAACCGCAGGCACATCGCCGTCATCGTCGCGGCGGCCTTGACCGCGTTCGCGGATCGTGAAGGTCCCCGGCACGAGGACTTCGCCGCGGCGGCCCAGCTCGGCGCGGACCGCGCGGCCCAGGGCATCGGACTGACCGAGCTGCTCCGCGGGGTGCACGCCGGCCGCGGTCAGGTGATCGCGATGACGATGGAACGGAGCCGGGCAGCGGGAGTGCCGGCGGATCTCCTGCTGGAGGTGATGCTCGACTTCGAGCGGTACGTCGGTGCGCTGGAGCGCCACGTCGTCAGCGGCTACCACGCCGCCGAGCTGCAGCTGTCCCGTACTGCGCGCGATACGCGCACCCAGCTGCTGCGACGTCTTCTCCTGGAGGAGCTTCCCCGCGAAGAACTCGGGCGGATCGGGCTGGCGGCGAACCGAACCTACTTCTGTCTGGTCTCGGACGTCACCGATCCTGCCCACGCACAAACGGTCGAGCGCCGGATCGCTTACCCGGACGGGGTTTTCGGGCTCGTCGAGGGAAGGCTGACGGGATTGATGCCGCGCCTTCCTGCACCGGAACAAGTCACCTGCGATGAGCTGGTGGTGGTCGCGCCTGCAGTGCCGCTGCAGGAGATCCCAAAGGTGTACTCGACCTGTTGCGCAGCACTCGCCGCGGCAAGCGGACGCCACGGTCTCCACCAGTTGCCGGACCTCGCCGTCGAGACAGCGCTCGCTACCCAGCCGGTCCTCGCAGGCATCCTCGCGCGCGAGCTTCTCGGCGTACTCGATCCGGCTGACCGCTATCACCGCCAACTGGTCAGCACCGCGCTGGCTTATCTCACAACGGGGAGAAGGCTCGATCAGACGGCTGTGGCACTGCATCTGCACGCCAACACGGTTCGTTATCGACTGAGCCGGCTGACGGCGATGACCGGCTGGTCGCCGGACCAGCCTCGGCCCGGTCACCTGATCGCACTCCAGCCCGCCCGCGACTGGTGGGCACTGACAACCTGGCTCAGTTCTTCGTAGCCAGGCTTGGGACCGTTCTGATACCGTCTTTATTAAAGGCGGTTATCAAATCAGGGCGGATCGATGGACAGCTCAGTAGGAGGTGCCGCGCAGGCGGAACGATCGGCGAATCAAGTCACCTGTCTGAGCTTCCTGAGCGGTACGGACGATGCCGAGACGGTCGGCGCGATCAGCGCGGGCACCGGGCTGTCGCGGCCGACGGTGCACGCAGTCCTGGATGACCTCCTCGATGCAGGCGTCGTTGTGGCGACCGATCCGGTGGTCGGGGGACTGGGGCGACCTGCTCGCGCCTTCCGGTTCGCGCGCGAGGCAGGGCTGGTGGCTGGAGTGGATCTCGGTCCGCGTGGAGCGCGTGCCGTCGTTTGCGACCTGTCCGGCCGGCGGCTCG
The DNA here is from genome assembly GCF_040613535.1 of Kribbella sp. NPDC006257. NCBI lineage: Bacteria > Bacillati > Actinomycetota > Actinomycetes > Propionibacteriales > Kribbellaceae > Kribbella > Kribbella sp. NPDC006257. The sequence goes on along the minus strand of NZ_JBEXSJ010000003.1, from coordinate 165,319 downwards.
GCTACGTCGAGTTGATGGGGGAGCAGCGTCCCGATATCGCGCTGATCGAGCGTGCGGTGCACGCGGTGGTCGAGGAGGCCTCGGTCGAGTTCGGCCGGTTGCGGGCGATCGGGATCGGCCTGGCCGGGGTGGTCGAGGCCGATGGTCGGCTGCGCGCCAGCCTGGCGTTGCCCGACCTGGTCGGTGTGCCGGTCGGGTCGGAAGTGGCTGAGCGGCTGGGGCATTCTGTTGCCGTTGACAACGACATCAAGCTCGCGGCGCTGGCCGAGCAGCGGGGCGGCGCCGGGCGCGGGTACGACGATGTCGTCTATCTGCAGATCGGTTCCCGGCTGTCGATGTCGATCGTGCTGAACGGTGTCATCCGGCAAGGACGGCATCGGCTCGCGGGTGAACTCGGCGCCCAGCGGGGAATGCGCTGGACCCGGAACGCCCGGCGCGGACAGCTGGTCTGGACATCGCAGCCGACCGGGGAAGCCGTCCTGAAAGCCGCGGCTGCTGGCGACCCGGACGCGAAGGCGGAGATCGAGGACTTCTGCGCGCAGATCGCCGCGCGGATCGCGACCGTGCTGCTGACCGTCGATCCGGAGGTCCTGGTCGTTCGCGGTGGACCGGCCGCGGACAGCGACGTACTGATTCGCTCGCTGGAAGCGGCGGTCGACAAGGAGCTGCTCTTCCCCGAACGCCCGCCGTTCGTCGCCTCGGCCCTGGGGCGCGAAGCCGTCGTACTCGGTGCGGTCGGCAACGCGTTCGACAAGTTCAGTCCGGACATTTACGGCGTCCACGGCTTTCCAAGTCCGTGGACATGGATCACTAACGACGTCGAGAGGACCAGCAGTGAAACTGGGAGTTAGTACGTACTGCTTCCGCAAGCTGATGGCGAGCGGTGAGATGGACCTGATCGCCGTCCTGGACTGGGTCGCCGCATCGCCGGCCGGGCACATCGAGATCGCCGCCGTGGACGGTGACTACTACCTGGAGCACGAGGAGGTCGTCCGCAAGGCGGCCGTGCATGCAACCGACGTCGGCGTACCGATCGTGAACTATTTGGTCGGTGGCGATCTGCGGACCGCGGATGGCGAGGAGATCGACAAGCTGCGCCGGCAGCTGGATGTCGCGCACCGGTTCGGAGCGGGGATCTTCCGGCACGACGTCGCGCCATGGGCGTGGCGCGAGCAGGACCAGGCCGAGTTCGAGTCGACGTTCGGGCAGGTCGTGATCGGCTGCCAGGCGGTCGCGGACCACGCGGCGGAGCTGGGCATCGTGTCGACGATCGAGAATCACGGCTTCTTCATGAACGGCAGCGAGCGGTTGACCCGGCTCGTGCACGCGGTGGACCGGCCGAACTTCCGGGTCACGCTCGACCTCGGCAACGGGCTGTGTGTCGGCGAGGTGCCGGGCAGGACGGCGGCAGGGTTGATCGATCTCGCGGCCTCCGTCGGCGTGAAGGACTTCCACATCCGGCGTACGGCGCCGGGCGACGGCTGGCTGAAGACGCTGGCCGGTGACTACCTGCTCGGCACCATCTCCGGCCATGGCGATTTGGATCTGCCGGGCCTGCTGGCGTTGGTCGGTACGAAGCCGGACCTGCCGGTCAGCCTGGAGTTCGAAGGCCTGGAGGCGGTTCCGCAGGCCATCGAGCGCTCACTCACGAACATTCTCGGATTGGTGGGAGCCTGATATGACGACACGGATCGCAGTGATCGGGGTCGGCGTGATCGCCGGCGAGCACCTGAAGGCGTACCAGCGGAACCCGTCGGCCGAGCTGGTCGCCGTGTGCGATCTGGACCGGGATCGGGCGAAGGCGCGCGCCGACGAGTTCGGCGTACCGAAGGCCACGGATGTTGTCGAGGAGATCCTGTCGGATCCGGAGGTCGATGCGGTGAGCATCTGCGTGCCGAACGTCTTCCACGCCAAGATCGCCGAGGCCGCGCTGCGGGCAGGCAAGGACGTGCTGGTCGAGAAGCCGATGGCGGTCAGCGTCGCGGAGGCCGAGGCGCTGGTGACGGCGACCAAGGAGACCGGCCAGGCGTTGCAGATCGGCTATGTACGACGGTTCGCGCCGAATGCCCTGGTGGTGAAGCGTTTCCTGGACGAGGGCGAGTTCGGTGAGGTCTACGCTGCCCGGGCTTCGATCATCCGGGCGGCCGGGAACCCCGGTGGCTGGTTCGGCGATGTCGAGGTCTCCGGCGGTGGGCCGCTGATCGACCTGGGGGTGCACATCATCGACCTCTGCTGGTACCTCATGGGCCAGCCGGTCGCGGTGTCGGCGGCCGGTGCGACCTTCTCGCCGCTCGGTGCCCGGGACAACATCCAGCACCTGAGCCGGTATCGTGCCGCCTCCGCGACGCGGGTGAACAACGTGGAGGACTACGCGACGGCGCAGATCCGGTTCGCGAACGGGGCCGTGCTCGACGTCGATACGTCGTACTCGCTGCATGCACGGAACTCGACCGCGGTGAAGATCCATGGCGACAAGGGCGGCGCGGAGATCGAGCCCGAGTTGCTGATGATCACCGAGAAGCACGACACGCTGCTGCACATCCAGCCGCAGATCGACTCGCTCGGCTTCGACTTCAAGGTCGGCTTCGCGAACCAGATCGACAACTTCCTGCGGATCTGCCGCCGCGAGATCCCGGCCGACGCCCCCGCCGAACACGGCCTCGAGATGGCCCGCATCCTCACCGCCATCTACCAGTCCGCCAAAACCGGCACCGAGGTCCCCATCACCCGCTGACGCCCCTAGTACGGGCGGCCAGCCGTTCGGGCAGACCGGGTTGTCGGGCGACGTTCGTCGTACGGGCGTCGCCATGATGGCGGGATGGGTGCCGATCGTGATGCCAGGTTGTTCGACCCGAGGCTGCGTGCCGATGTGCCGGGGCCGCACGGGATCCCGGTCGTGAACAACATCCGGTTCTGGTCCCGGCAACTGGACTACTCAAGGACGCGGCTCGCGCAGTACGGCGACCGGCCGGTGGTCGGGGTGACCGGCGGCAACGGTTCGATGGTGGTGGTGCGAGGGAGCGAGGCGGCGCGCCAGGTGCTCACCGACAACACCACCTTCGAGCACCCGAGCAACTCGATGCTCGGGTTGCCGCCGGGCCGGCCGTACTCGACGTTGTTCGACGCGACCGCGACGCTGAACGGCGCGCGGAACGTCCGGTCGCGGAAGTTGCTGATGCCGGTGATGCACCGTTCCGCGCTGAAGGAGTACGACGAGGTCTTCGCGGAGAACTTCGCGCGGTCGCGGTTCGCCCGGCCGGGGGAGCCGTTCGACCTGGTCGCGGAACTGGATCGGCTGACCAACGCGAACATGCTGACCTGCTTGATCGGCTTGGGCCCGCAGGACGCGCCGTTGGGCGAACGAGTGACGCGGCTCCTGCACCTGACGATGGATCCACGCGTCTTCTTGTTCAAGCGGGGCCAGCGTACGCCGTACGGGCGATGGCTGGAGCTTGTCGCTTCGGTGCATCAGGAGTTGTCGGAGCTGATCGACCGGAACCGGGACAAGCCGCCGAAGGTGGATGCGCTGTCCATCTTGTGTCATGCGACCGATGAGGACGGCCGGTTGATGAGTACGGCCGAGATCGTCGGTGAGCTGAACGGGATGCTGGCCTCGGGCTATCTGACGACGTCGGCTTCGATGGGCTGGGCGTTGATCGCGCTGGCCGGGAGTTCATCGGTGCGCGAGGCTGCGCGGGGGAGCGACGAGTATCTCGAGGCGGTGATCAAGGAGACCCAGCGGGTGATTCCGACGGTCCCGATGTCGCTGCCGCGGCGGGTGGTGAGCACCGTGGACATCGGCGGCACCGACGTACCGGCTGGTGCTTTGCTGTTTCTGGCGACGTATCTGGAGCACCACAACGCGGACGTCTTCGACCGCCCGGACGAGTTCCGGCCCGAGCGTTGGGCTGACGCGCGCCCGACTCCGTTCGAGTTCTTCCCGTTCGGAGCCGGCGCACGCCGGTGTCTCGGGGCAGCGTTCGCAGACCTGCAGATGCGCACGACGCTTCGCCAGATTCTGCAGACCGGCGTACCGGAGCTACTCACCGCCCGGCTGAAACATCACATGGTCGGAGGAGTTGTCGCCGCTCCCAAGGGACCGCTCCTGATCCGGATCGCTCCAGGCGCCGCCGCCCGCGACTCCTCCGACGTACTGACGCGGTTCTGGAACTCGCTGGCCGTGTCCTCGTGACCCTGTGGGGGTGGACGATCGGCGCTGATGACTACTGACATGCAGAGCGGATCTCCGTTCGATCCCTCGCGGCTGTTCACCGTGCCGGTGCTGGTCGGGACCGTGCTGATGGTCGTCGGCGCGGCGCTCATCATCGTGGCGAACAACCGCAGGCACTTCGCCGTGGCGCCCGCGACGCTCGGCAGGGTGGCGGGGAAGGCGAAGCATGTCTGGCGGGGCGGGATCGCACTCGTGGTCATCGGTGTCGTGTTGATCATGGGTCGCTGGGGGAGTCCGTCCGGCGCGGATCGGATTGTCCTCGCCGACACGGCAGGCGGTCTGCCGAAGGTCTCCACCCCGGAGTGGGCGCTGCGTATACCGGGCGTGGGCAAAGACACTCTGGTCGCAACCTATGTGCATCCCAAGTACCTGCACGTGAAGCCGCCGATGCAGCCGAGCTTGGTGTACTTCTACGGCTTGGAGGGTTCCTACGACGCGAAGTCGGAGCTCAAGGGCCTCTTCGACGAGTTGACGGCCAAGGCACCCACGGTCGACGGGGTGCACTCCTACGACGCGGGACCGTTGGGCGGTCTGCTGCAGTGCGCGTCCTTCGCCGTCAGCGGTCAGGTGCAGGCCCACTGCTTCTGGGGCGACAGCAGCACCTTGGGGCATCTCGTCGCCGCTGAACTCACCGAGCCGGAGGTTGCGGCGCTGCTGGTGAAGATGCGTTCCGACCTGGAGAAGCTCCGCTGAGTCCGGCGTGGTGTTCACCGGTGGGACAGGCGGTGTTCACCGGCGGCCAGTCTGGGCGGGCGAACCTTGGGGCTTATGAGCACCCCTGATCTGGTTCATGAGCTCGGGTTCCGCGTCCTGGACGAAGAGGACGACGATCCGGTTCTGCTGCGCGCCGACGGTACGCCGGTCGACACCTGGCGGGAGGGATACCCGTACGCCGAACGGCTGGCCCGCGACGTGTACGACCGGGACAAGCGGCTGCTCCAGATCGAGTTGCTCAAGTTGCAGTACTGGGTGAAGCGGTCGAGGCAGAAGCTGGTGATCGTGTTCGAGGGACGCGATGCGGCCGGCAAGGGCGGCACCATCAAGCGGTTCATGGAACACCTGAACCCGCGCGGCGCCCGGATCATCGCGCTGGAGAAGCCGACCGAACGTGAGCAGACCCAGTGGTACTTCCAGCGGTACGTCGCGCATCTGCCGGCCGCCGGTGAGATGACTCTGTTCGACCGGTCCTGGTACAACCGCGCCTGCGTCGAGCGGGTGATGGGGTTCTGCTCCGACGACCAGTACGAGGAGTTCATGTGGCAGGCGCCGGAGTTCGAGCGGATGCTCGTGCGCTCAGGGACCTTACTGGTGAAGCTGTGGTTCTCGGTGTCGCAGGCCGAGCAGCAGACCCGGTTCACGATCCGCCAGATCGACCCGGTCCGGCAGTGGAAGCTGTCGCCGACCGACCTCGCCTCGCTGGACAAGTGGAAGGACTACACCGAGGCGAAGGAGGCGATGTTCCACTACACGGATACGCCGCACGCGCCCTGGACCGTGGTGAAGAGCAACGACAAGAAGCGCGCCCGGCTGGAGGCGATGCGGCACGTGCTCAGCCTCTACGACTACCCGGACAAGGACTACGAACTGGTCGCCCATGCCGACCCGAAGATCCTCGGACCGGCAGCCGAGGTCTTCGAAGACGGCGAGTCCACTACCCGCAGCCTTCCCGTGCTCTGAGGGACCGATGATCGGCGACACGCCGGGGATCAACGGACCGATGAACGTTAGTGAGAGATGGGGATGGGGAGGTGGACGGTGAAGGTGGCGCCGGTGGGGGAGGTGTCAGTGACTGTTACGCGGCCGTTGTGGGCTGCTACTAGGGCGGCGACTATCGAGAGGCCTAGGCCTGAGCCGCCGGTGGACCGGGTGCGGGCCGAGTCGGCGCGGTAGAAGCGTTCGAAGACCTTGGCCTTCTGCTCCTGGTCGAGTCCCGGTCCGGTGTCCGCGACCTCGAGGATCGCCTCGCCGTCGCGGGTGCCGACCGAGACCGTGATCGGCGCTTCGACCGGCGTGTGGTGCAGCGCGTTGCTGACCAGGTTGCCGAGGACCTGGCGCAGGCGTGCCTCGTCGCCCTCGACGACCGGAGCATCCGAGCCGGGCAGGATCTGGAACTTCACCGAGCGGTCCGGCTGCAGCGCTTCGACGTCGTGGACGGAGTCGCTGGCGAGCGTGAGCAGGTCGACCGGTTGGTGCTGTAGCGGTCGTTGCTGGTCGAGGCGGGCGAGGAGCAGCAGGTCGTCGACCAGCAGGCCCATCCGCTTCGCCTCGTCCTCGATGCGCTTCATGGTGGTCGGGTCGACGCTGCTGCCGCGTTGCCTGGTCAGTTCGGCGAAGCCGCGGATCGACGTCAGCGGCGTACGCAACTCATGGGACGCATCTGCGATGAACCGCCGCATCCGCTCTTCCGACTGCCGCGCGTTGTCCTCCGACGCCCGCGCCACGTCGGCCGAGCGGCGGGCGGCATCCTCGGATTTCCGCGCCGCGAACTCCGACGCGGTCCGCTGCGCGAACGCGGTCTCGATCTGCCCGAGCATCTGGTTCAGCGCGAGCGACAACCGCCCCACCTCGGTCCGCGGATCCCGCTGCGGCACCCGCCGGCTCAGATCCCCACCGGCGATCGCCACCGCGGTGTGCTCGACATCCTCCAGCCCGCGCAGACTACGCCGTACGACGTAAGTCCCGACCCCCGCGAGGAGGATCAACAAGATCAGTCCGGTCGCGGCCTGGACCCCGATCAGCCGGTCGATCGTGGAATCGAGTTCATCGAGGCTCTGAGCGATCATGACCGTGCCGGAGCCGTCATCGATCGGAAGCGCCAGCACCCGCCAGGTCGAGCCGCCGGACACCGCGTCGACGTTGAAAGGCCGGCCGTTGAGGGCCTGGACCTGGTCGAGGGTGAGCTTCGGCAACTTCGGCAGCGGCTCCGATTCTGCGATCGGTGCCCGGGCCGGGCCTTTCGCCGAGTAGCCGGTCGGATCGCTGAATTGCACTGTGTAGGCGCTCGGCAGCTGCCGGCGCCCGTTGGGGCCGGGGAAGTTGAAGTCCGGATCCGCACCGATCCGCGGGCGCCGCAGCGGCATCGACGCCTGGACCAGTTGTTCGTCGACGCGATCCACCAGATAGCCGCGCATGATGGTCGTCGCGGTGAAGCCTGAGCCGAGCAACGCCACCACGACGAGCGCCAGCAGCGTCAGGACGATGGTGACCCGGAGGGGGTAGCGCTCGGTGAGGCGGGGGCGTGGCATCAGTTCGGGCCCCGTGGGGTCCGCAGGACGTAGCCGACGCCGCGGACGGTGTGCAGGAGCTTCTGGTCGCCGGTGTCGACCTTGCGGCGGAGGTAGGACATGTACGACTCGACCACGCCGGCGTCGCCCGCGAAGTCGTAGTTCCAGACCGCCGAGAGGATCTGGCCCTTCGACATCACGCGCTCGGCGTTCTCCAGGAGGCAGCGCAGCAGCTTGAACTCGGTGAGCGAGAGCTGGACCGCCTCACCGGCCTTGAACACCTCGTAGCTGTCCTCGTTCAGCTCCAGGTCGGCGTACCGCAGGATCGCGGCCTCCGTCGTACTCTGCTCGCGGTGTCCCGAGCGGCGCAGGAGCGCGCGCACTCGGGCGACCAGCTCGTCCAGGCTGAACGGTTTGGTGACGTAGTCGTCGGCGCCGGTGTGCAGGCCGAGCACCTTGTCCTCGACGGCGTCCCGGGCGGTGAGGAACAGCACCGGTACGTGCCGGTCCTCACCGCGCAGGCGGCGGACCACCTCGAAGCCGTCCAGGCCGGGCATCATCACGTCCAGCACGACAAGGTCCGGTTCGACCTCGCGGGCCTTACGCAGTGCCTCGGCGCCGTGCGTCGCCGTCGAGACGTCGTATCCGGCGAAGCGCAGGCTCGCGGACAGCAACTCGACGATGTTCGGCTCGTCGTCGACCACCAGGAGATGCGGGCTCATGCCCACAGTCTTGCGCGTGCACCCGTGCTAATCCTGGAAGCTTCCTGGCAATCCGCTGTGAGTCCTCTAGCGCGGGCCGCGCTTGAAACCCCACTTCTGGCCGGCCGCGTCGCGGACGGTGCCATCGTTCACGCTGGTCGCGGTGTATTTCCCGTCCGCAACCAGCGCGCTGATGGTGACCTGGTTGCCGTTCTTCACGCTGGCGATCCCGTCGCGGGTCGCATTGACCAAGGTGTCGGCGGTGACGGCGTAGGTCCTGCTGTAGCCGTCGGCGCTCTTCACCGTGATCGAGTCTGTGCTGACCGCGGTCACCTCGCCGCGCTGGGAAGCGACGGTCTGGTAACCGCCGCCGTCCTTCTCGACGACGTACTCGCCGTGCAAGGCGCCCATCATCCCGAACTCGCCGTGCCGGCCGAAGCCGCCGCCAGGACCCTTGCCCGGGTCAGGTGCGGCCGGTGCGGACGGCGACGCCGAGGGGGAAGGTGTCGGATCCGCTCCGGTTGCGGCCCAGGCGACTCCGCCGGCTGCTGTGGTGGCCGCTACTGCCGCCACGGTGCCGACTACCCGCCAGCGCTTCTCGGTGAGCTTCTGGAACGACGCCATACTGAATTGCCTCCCGGTACTACGCACCCGGCAGTTCACCTGGTGCTGGTCGTCCCACACTGCGGCGAGAACCTGAGACGAACCTCCACCAGACCTGGCAAATCCCTGGCAACTCACACCAGGAACAGCACGGCGACCAGCCAGACGGCCGCGGCGAGCGATGTACCGATGAACTCGATCAGGATGGACAGGCCGGTCGCACGCAACGCGTGTTTCGTCGAGGTCCAGGCCTGCTCGTGGGTGCCGAGCCGCTGCCGCTCCGAGGCATAGATCCCGATCGGGAACCCGACGAACATCCCGACCACCGGGATCACGAAGAACCCGACGATGCCGAGCAGGATGCCGATCAGCATCGATCTTCGCGGTACGCCGGACTCCCGCAACCGCCGCTCCGGGACGACGTACTTGACCACCTGGCTGGCCCCGATCAGCACCACCGCGGCCGACAGCACGAGCCAGCCGGTGGCGCTCTGCTCCTCCAGGGCCCAGATCAGGATCGCCGCCAGGCTCAGGATCGCGCCCGGCAGCACCGGGATCACGATGCCGATGATGCCGACGAAGATCGCCACCCCGACCAGGAACGTCGCCACACTGTTCACACCGCCACTCTGCCGCAAATCAGCACGCTTAGGGTGGAGACATGGCTCAGCTCCATGAACTCGTGACCGCGATCGCCGCTCCGTGGGTGGTCTTGTCCCCGCGTTCCGGGCAGCTCACCGGCAGCTCCGAGGACGGGGAGGGCGTGTACGCGCGCGACCGGCGGATCCTCTCGCGGCTGTCCGTCACGGTCGACGGCCGGCCGCCAATGCCGTTGCACGTCGATGAACGGAATGCCGCCACCCACCAGTACGTCGCTGTGCTGGACGAACCTGGCGACAACAGCGTCACCCTGGAACGCACCAGGACCGTCGACGGTGACGGACTGACCGAGCGGATCACCCTCGTCAATCGCTCCGGCCGTGAGATCGCACCCCAGCTGGAAGTTGCCCTAGGCACCGATCTCGCCGGCGTCGCCGCCATCCGCAGCGGCGCCGCGAGAGCGCTCCCCGACCTAAGCCCCACCCATCTCAGCAGCCGCGATCTCAGCCCCGCCGGCCTCAGCTGGGAGTCGGAGGGCATCCGGGTCAGTGCCAGCTTCGAGCCGCACTCCCCGGAGGGCTTGACCTGGGCACCCAAGATCCCACCCGGCGACGAGTTCACGCTGGTGCTGCGCGTCTCCGCGACCTTCCCACCGTCCGACGGTTTCAGCATCGACCCGCCCGCCAGCAGGCCGGAGTACGGGCCGGTGTCTGTCGACTGCGACGACCACCGGATCGCCCGGTGGGTCCAGCGCTCGCTCGACGATGTCGCCGGTCTCCAACTAGCGGTCAGGGGAGAGCGGTATCTCGGCGCCGGTCCGCCTTGGTACCTGACTTTGTTCGGCCGTGACTCGCTGATCTCCGCCGGCATGCTGATCCCGGTCGACCCCGGCCTCGCAGCGGGAACGCTGAGAGCGCTCGCTGCCTGGCAAGGCACCAAGGTCGACCCTGAGTCGGCCGAGCAGTCCGGCAAGATCCCGCACGAGCTCCGCGCTTCGGAAACGGATCACGGCAACGGTCTCGTCCTCCCCGCGGCGTACTACGGAACGCACGACGCCACCCAGCTCTGGGTCATCACCCTGCACAAGGCGTGGCGCTGGGGGATGCCGGCCGATGAGGTCCGCGAGCTGCTTCCGGCGTTGCAGAGGGCGCTGAGCTGGATGAGCGATTACGCCGATCCCGATGGCGACGGCTTCCTCGAGTACATCGACGAGTCCGGCCACGGCCTGGCGAACCAGGGCTGGAAGGATTCCGTCGATTCGGTCCAATGGCCCGACGGCACCATCGCCGTCGCACCGATCGCCCTCTGCGAGGTCCAGGCCTACGCGTACTCCGCCGCCGTCAAGGGCGCCGAGATCCTCGAAGCCTTCGGAGAAGACGGCGCCGCCCACTGGCGAGAATGGGCGGCCAACCTCAGAGAGCGCTTCCGCACCAGCTTCTGGGTCGACGGCTACCCAGCCATCGCCCTTGACGCCGCGAAGAAGCCAGTCGCCGGCCCCTCCTCCAACCTCGGCCACCTCCTCGGCACCGGCCTGCTCGACCCCGAGGAAGAACAACGAGTCGCTGAGGTCCTCTCGTCCGGCGACCTGAACAGCGGCTTCGGTCTCAGAACGTTGTCCAAGGCAATGACTGGCTTCAACCCGCTCGGCTACCACACCGGCAGCGTCTGGCCGCACGACACCGCCATGGCCGTCGAAGGCCTCTACGCCGCCGGAGCCACGACAACAGCGGCCTCGTACGTCGAAGGTCTCGTCAAGGCAGCCGAGTCGTTCGGCTATCGGCTCCCCGAGCTCTACGGCGGTCGCGGCCTCCCCGACGAAACCACTCCCACGCCGTACCCGCTGTCCTGCCGCCCTCAGGCCTGGGCAGCGGCCTCGGCAATCGCCGTACTGGTGGCTGCGCTCGGCATCACCCCCGATGTCCCGAACGGAACGCTTGCGGTCACACCGGCCGAACAACTGCCATGGGAACACCTGACGCTGAGCGGACTGATCGTCGGCGGTGAGCAGTTGTCGGTTCAGTGGAAGGACGGCGCAATAGCGGTGGTCAAAGCGAACAGCGCGAGTCCCAGGTAGACGCAGGCGACGAGTCGGTTGCGGGACCGGCTCGTCGTCCGCAAGGAACGGAAGCGGCGGCCGAGAGCATCGGCGCCCAAGGCGTAGCAAAGGTCGAGGGTGAGGCCGATCAGCATCACGGCGAGACCGAGCACGAGCATCTCGGTGCGGAGCCGGTCCGGGCCGGCGCCGCGGCTGGTGAACTGGGGGAGGAAGGCAAGGAAGAACAAGGCAGCCTTCGGGTTGAGCAGGTTCACCAGGACGCCTTCGCGGTAGACGCGGCCGAGCGGAGCGACGCGGATGCTGCCCGGCCCCTCGGTGATCGGTGCCTTGAGCAACTTGATGCCGAGTAACGCGAGATACAGCGCACCCGCGACGGTGATCGCGGTGAAGAGTGTCGGCGAGGCCCGGACGAGCGCGACCAGCCCGAGCGCCGCGACCACGACGTACACGAGGGAGCCGGTCTCGATCGCGAGGGCGGAGATCACTCCGGCGCGACGGCCCTGGGCGAGGCTGCGCAGGGAGATGTAGATGTTGTTCGGTCCCGGCATCCCGACCAGTACCACCGTCGCCCCGACGAACCCGAGCGCCTGCCCGATCCCCATGCCAGTTGCCTCACTCTCTCCGCTTGTGGACTGTCGAGGTCTAGCCTGGCCGGGCAGGAAGCAGTCCACCCGAGCCAATAAGAGGAGAAGTGGACCGTTCTGGAGACGCCGCCGCCCTCGGCGACCTGATCCGTCGGCAGCTGCCGGGATCAGGCGGGCTCTACCGGCGGCTGGCCGACGCGATCACCGAGGTGATCGGCACCGACCAGCTCCCGGTCGGCACCCGGTTGCCGGCCGAACGCCCGCTCGCCGAGGCCCTCGCGATCAGCCGGTCCACCGTCGTCGCGGCGTACGACGAGCTGCGCGCCCGCGGCCTGGTCGAGAGCAGACGCGGCAGCGGTACGACGGTCGCGGCCGCGGCCGGGCGTGGGCGGTCCCGAGCGGACAAGCGGATGCCGACCGGGTACGGCGAATCGCTGTTCCACCGGATCACCGTGGACCCCGGTGAGATGATCGCGATGACGTATGCGGTCGACCCCGGGATGCCCGAGCTCGCCCGCGAGCTGGAGGACCTGGCGCGGACCGATCTCCCAGTGCTGCTCCAAGGCGTCGGCTATCACCCGCGTGGACTGCAGGTACTACGGGAGCGCATCGCCGATCACTTCACTGAGTCCGGGCTGCCGACCGTCGCCGACGAGATCGTTGTGACGAGTGGAGCTCACCAGGCGATTGCCCTGACCACCCAGATGTATCTGCGCACCGGAGCAACGGTGGTGATCGAGCAACCGAGCTGGCCGGGATGCTTCGACCTCTTCGGCGCCGCGGGCGGCCGGGTGGTCGGCGTACCGCTGGATGATGCCGGGATCAGGCCGGAGTTGCTGGCCGCGGCATTGGCGGAACATCAGCCGGCGATGTTGTTCGTGATGCCGACGTTCCACAATCCGACCGGCCGGTTGATGAGTGCCGCGCGACGACGGCAAGTTGCGGAACTTGCTGCGAAGCACGGCGTGGTCGTTGTCGAGGACAACGCGTATTCGGCGTGGGATCCGGCCGGGCCGGAGATTCCGCCGCCGTTGGCCGCCTTCGCGCCGAAGAATGCCGAGGTGTTCACGATCGGGTCGGTGTCGAAAGCGGTCTGGGGCGGGCTGCGGATCGGCTGGATCAGGGCTCCACGTCCGTTGGCTGAGCGGCTCGCGCGGCACAAGGCGCTGGCGGACCTGGGCAGTCCGGTGATCGATCAGGCACTGACAGCGAGGTTGTTGCCGCGGCTGCACGAGATGACCGCCGAACGGGCACGGCTGGCGACCGTACGCCGGAAGTTGATGGGGCAGTTGCTGACCGAGCGACTGCCGGAGTGGAGCTGGGAGGAGCCCGACGGCGGGTCTGCCTTGTGGGTGCGGCTGCCGGATACCGATGCGCGAACGTTCGCGCAGGTGGTGTTGCGGCACGGTGTGGAGGTGGTGGCGGGGCGGGCGATGGATCCCACGGGGGAGCACGACGATCATCTGCGGGTGCCGTTCAGCTACCCCGCCGAGGTGATGAGCGACGCGGTCGACCGGCTGGCCGGGGCCTGGCGTGAACTGCGGCGTCATGGGCCGGCGCCCGGCGTACCGATGATCTAGTGGGCCGGACATGACGGATGGTGGCCCCCCGGAGGGGACCACCATCGATGAAATCAGTGGGGAAGCGCCGCTGGCGCTATGAGGCCGGTTACCGCTCGTCCTCCGTGGAGGAGACGGTCGCGGGCTCAGCGTCGAGCCGTCCCGTCTCGTCGTGGATGGTGATCGCGATGTTGCGCAGCTTGTCCGAGTGCTCCCGGCCGTGGTGGGCGCAGAACAGAAGCTCCCCACCGCTGGTCAAGGTGACACGAACGTAGGCCTGCGCGCCGCAGCGGTCACAACGGTCCGCAGCCGACAGGGTCGAGCTCGGGGCGAGTGCTGTAGTCACTTGAGGCCTCATCTCATCTAGTTCCGTTCTCACCAGATAGCAACATCCTGACATGCGGATCGCTTCCCGGTTGGTGCAGCGTGTCCGAATGTGAGACGAACCACCTGTTCCCTTATGACGCATATTGACGGGGAATCGTTTCGGATCGAGGCGTTTTGCTGTTTCTGGCGAGTGTCGGGCGTGTCATCTCTCACTGTGCGCGATGACCCGACTACCCCGTGCTGATCTACGGAGTGTCGTAAAGCACTTCGGATCGAGTCCGGATCGATACCTGTCGGAACACCTTTCTGCTGCAGTTCTTTCGGTTTGCGGCTTCTTTGTTGCTTCGGTACCCCAGTGCTTCGGCGACCACACGGCCGGGGCTGCCGGAAATTGGGGGAGCGGCTGCGTAGGCTGTCAGGGTGCGAAGGCCTCCGGCCGGAGCACGCTGTCTGTTTGTGACCAGTGAAGGAGCCCAGTGGCCGCCCCGACGCCTCGCAGTGCCGAACTCGACCCGACGTACAACGCCCGTAACCTGCTCGTCCTCGAAGGTCTCGAGGCGGTGCGCAAGCGGCCCGGGATGTACATCGGTTCGACCGACAGCCGCGGGCTGATGCACTGCCTGTGGGAGATCATCGACAACGCCGTGGACGAGGCGCTGGCCGGGCACGGCGACCGGATCGACGTCGTCCTGCACAAGGACGGTTCGGTCGAGGTCCGCGACCGCGCGCGCGGCATCCCGGTCGACATCGAGCCGAAGACCAAGCTCAGCGGTGTCGAGGTGGTCTTCACCAAGCTGCATGCCGGCGGCAAGTTCGGCGGCGGGTCGTACAACGCCTCCGGTGGTCTGCACGGGGTCGGCGCCTCCGTCGTGAACGCGCTGTCCGCGCGGCTCGACGTCGAGGTGGACCGCGGCGGCTCGATCTGGACGACGTCCTTCCGGCGCGGCGTGGCCGGCGAGTTCGACGGCGAGGGGGCTTCGGCGGGCTTCACCCCGGCCGTCGGACTGCGCAAGGCCGGCCGGGCGAAGAAAGGCATGACCGGCACCCGCATCCGGTACTGGGCGGACCGGCAGATCTTCACCAAGGACGCCACCTTCAACTACGACGAGCTGGTCACCCGGGCGCGGCAGACGTCGTTCCTGGTGCCCGGCCTCGAGCTCGTGGTCCGCGACGAGCGCGGCGACGAGGCGACCGAGGAGTCGTTCAAGCACGACGGCGGGATCAGCGAGTTCTGCGAGTTCCTGGCGACCGACCAGAAGGTCACCGACGTGGTCCGGCTGACCGGCACCGGTCACTTCACCGAGACCGTGCCGATGCTCGACGACGCCGGCCACATGACGCCGACCGACGTCGAGCGCGATCTGGACGTCGACATCGCGATCCGCTGGGGCGACGGTTACGAGACCGAGCTGCGATCGTTCGTGAACATCGTGGCGACACCGAAGGGCGGCACGCACGTGGCCGGCTTCGAGCGGGCACTGCCGAAGGTCTTCACCAGTGCACTGAACGGCACCCGGCTGCTGAAGAGCGGCGAGGAGCTGATCAAGGACGACGTGCTGGAAGGCATGACGGCGGTCGTCACGGTCCGGCTGTCCGAGCCGCAGTTCGACGGCCAGACCAAGGAGGTGCTCGGCACGCCGGCCGCGTCGCGGATCGTCGCGAAGGTGGTGCAGACCGAGCTGGAGGCGTTCCTCACCTCGACCAAGGGCGTCGCGAAAGCACAGGCCCGCGCCGTGCTGGAGAAGGTTGTCGCGGCGTCGCGGACCCGGGTCGCCGCCCGGCAGCACCGGGAGCTGCAGCGGCGCAAGACCGCTTTGGAGTCGTCGGCGTTGCCGGCCAAGCTGGCGGACTGCCGCAGCAACGATGTGGACCGGTCCGAGCTGTTCATCGTCGAGGGTGACTCGGCCCTCGGTACGGCGAAGCTTGCCCGGAGCTCGGAGTTCCAGGCGCTGCTGCCGATCCGGGGCAAGATCCTCAACGTGCAGAAGGCGTCCGTCGCCGACATGCTGAAGAACGCCGAGTGCGCCTCGATCATCCAGGTGGTCGGTGCCGGATCGGGCCGCAGCTTCGACATCGAGCAGGCGCGCTACGGCAAGATCATCTTCATGGCCGACGCCGATTCCGACGGCGCGCACATCCGCTGCCTGCTGGCGACGCTGTTCTTCCGCTACATGCGTCCGCTCGTCGACGCCGGTCGCGTCTACACCGCCGTACCGCCGCTGCACCGCTTCGAACTGACCAATCCGAAGAAGGGTCAGGACAAGTACATCTACACCTACAGCGACGCGGAGTACCAGCGGAAGACGGCCGAGCTGATGAAGAAGGGCGTCAAGTGGAAAGAGCCCCCGCAGCGCTACAAGGGTCTCGGTGAGATGGACGCCGACCAGCTCGCGGAGACCACGGTCGACCCGCGGCACCGCACGCTGCGCCGGATGACGGTCGACGACGGCGAGGCCGCCGCGAGCGTGTTCGACCTGTTGATGGGCAACGACGTCGCCCCGCGCAAGGAGTTCATCGTCCAGGGCGCCTACGACCTCGACGAGAACCGCATCGACGCCTAGGCGATCGCCTTTCCGGCCGGAAATTCTGTTTCCGGCTGGAATGTCGAGATGCTTGTGGGCGTCCCGATGTCTTCTCCAAAGAGGCCCTGACCTGAGGAGAGACATCGTGACCAACCACAATGTGACGACGACCGGACAGCACCCGATCGACGGCCTGGACGAGATCGAGGTCATCACGCTGCTCGTCGACGACGTGGCGGCTTGCCGGGAGTTCTACACCGCCGTCTTCGGGCTCGAGATCATCTTCGAGGACGCCACATCTGCCTTGCTGAAGATGCGCAACGTGATGCTCAACCTCATCACGATCGACGAGGAGCCGGTGTTGATCGGCGCCGGTGCAGCACCGGCGCCTGGTGGCCGAGTGCTGTACACGATCAGGGTCGATGACATTGAGGCGACGGCCGCCAAGTTGCGGTCGCACGGTGTCGCGCTGATCAACGGCCCGATCGACCGGCCCTGGGGCCGGCGTACGGCAGCCTTCGCCGACCCAGCCGGCAACCTCTGGGAGATCGCCCAACCGACCGAATGAACCGGCCTCTGACTCTCCGAGAGACGGCCCGATGAGATCCATCGCCTGCTTCGACTTGGACAACACGTTGATCGACCGCGACGGGGCGTTCGCGGCGTGGGCGAAGTGGTGGGTCGCCGTAGTCACCAACGGCGGCACCGTCCAGCTGGGCCTGAAGCTCGCCCACACCGGCATCGGCTCCGCAGTCGACTTCACCTGCATCTCCGAAGCGGTCGGAGTACGCAAGCCGGACCCGGCAATCTTCAAGCACGCCGCCGAACGCTGCGCAGCGACGTTGGACGGCGGCTGGATGGTGGGCGACCACCCGGCGTACGACACAGCCGGCGGAATCGCCGCGGGACTCCGCACCATCCAGGTCGGCAACCGGCCACCGGAGTCATGGGTGGCGACGCATCGTTGCGATTCGGTGGTCGCCGCCTTCCCCGTGATCCTGGGCTGATCACCTCTTGCGGCGCTCGTGTCGGGCTTTTGCCAGTTGGTACAGACCGATGGTCAGAGGGGCGCACCCCGCGCTAACGATCGGCAGTGCGGTGAAGCCGAAAAATGGGACCTCGTTGGCGAGCAGCACTACACCGACGATGATCATGACGGCGCCGAAGGCGATGCCCTGCCAGGCTCGAGCCGTGCGACTGGTCGTTCTGCCGCGTCGCTCAATCGGTGGTCGCATTGAGTGAATGTACTTCCTCGCTGCTGAGCGAGCTGTTTTGTCCCCTTGGGGGTGCAAGATGTGGGGCACGCCTAGTCGAGTGTGGGGGAGTGAGTGTGAGCGAGAAGTCTTATGTGCCGCCGATCGGGCGGGTGTTGACGCCGTATTTGTGTTGCCGGGATGCCGCCAGGGCAATTGAGTGGTACGGCGAGGTGTTCGGGGCGACGTTGGTGTGGGATCCGTTCGTGGGTGCTGATGGGCGGATCGGGCATGCGGAGTTGCAGATCGACGGTGCCGTGTTCATGGTGTCCGATGCTTATCCGGAGCAGGGTGTGTATGCGCCGCCGGTGGACCAGCCGCCGACGTACGGGATGAATCTGTACGTGCCTGATGTGGATGCGACGACGGCTGCGGCGGATCAGGGTGGGGCGACGGTGGAGAAGCCGCCGGTCGACATGTTCCACGGCTCGCGGCAGTCGACGGTGCTGGATCCGTTCGGAATCCGTTGGGTGCTCGCGACGCATCTGCGCGAGGTTCCGATGGACACGTTCGACGCGGCGCGAGCGGGATTCGCCGGGAAGTGAGTTGTGGGGGTGCGAGCACCCCCACAACGAGTCAGCTGAGCGCCGCTCGGAGTACGGCGTGGGCGCCTTGGACGATTTGGTCGCGGTTGATTTCGTATGTCGGGTCGGTGATCGCCGTCTTGTTCGCGGGGTCGAACTGGAGCACCGGCACGTGCAGGTGACCGGCCGGCATCGTCGGGTCGAGCAGGTCGCGCTGGAGGGTGTTGCGGTAGGCGACCTCGTTCGACAGGTAGCCGCCGCCGGCGCCCTCGGACGCGATCGATCCCGCGGTCGGTCCGTCAGGCCGGCGGACCGGGAGCGTCTGGCCGGCGGGGATCTCCAGCACGGACGTGTTCACCCGGGTACGGAACTGGGCCGGGACGGTCGCGCCGGACATCCGGGCGAGCGGGAGGCTCGAGGTCAGCCACTCGGGTCCGGCCGGCATGCTCGGTGAGACGACCGGCGCGTTGATTGTGCCGCCGCCCCACAGGTTGTTGTTGTCGCCGATCGAGCTGACCGAGCGCCGGCGTCCGTTGAACGCCTCCAGGTCGAAGATGCCGACCCGGCCCTGGCTCGCCGTCACCACCAGGTCGGCGTGCTGCGGACCGCCGCGGTAGTGCGGGGCGAGTGCGTTCTCGACCATGTTCTCGTCGAAGTCGGTGTAGCGGACCGGGAACACCACGGTCTGGATCTCGTACGTCGTATCGTTCACCGTCCAGCGCTGCCCGTCGAGGCTCAGTGCGTTGGCGCCCGAGGGATTGCCGATCCGGATGTCGGCGTCGAGGGTGAACGGGTCGAAGCCCGTGACGAGGATCTTCTTCACGTCGGGGGAGAAGCGGCTGCTGGTGATGCCACGGGAGGCGTACTCGAACGAGCGGATCAGCTCCGCACGTTCCGCAGTACCGAGGCTGAAGTGCGGTTGCCATTGGCGGAGCGCGAGGGTCATCGAGATGCGGGCCCAGTAGAGCCCGCGGTCGTCGGTGGACGGCAGGGCGGGCGCGGTCTGCGGGTGCTGGGCGCGGTACGTCGCCGTACGCCAGAGCAGCTCGCCTTGCACGCGGACCAGCGCCGTCGCGGCCGCCCGGTTCGGCATGGCGCAGAGGAGGTGGCTGAAGAGGCTGACCTGCCGGTCGAAGCCGGAGCGGGCGAGGATCTCGGCCGGGACTGACGGACCGCCGGCGACGCCGTTGTCGAGGCGTTGCTCCTCGACGGTCCCGGTGACGCTCTGGTCGAAGCAACTGGCCGTCGGCGAGGTGGCCGGTGCCGCGGTGGCGGCCGGGAGGGTGGTGAGCGAGGAGGTCAGCGCCAGCGCGCCGGCCAGGAGGGCAGGGAGGAGAGAACTTGGGCGGAGTCTCATAAGGGGTTTCTATCAGACCGGACCAGACCGGACGAGAGATCCGAACAGCGCACAGCTATTGAAGACTGTATGCAAGGTACTACCTTCTGAGATGGCGCCGCCCGCCGCCGCTGGTCTCGTGAGGAGCCTGACGATGAAAATCACCCCTGCCCAACCCCACCGGTCCCGCCGGGGATTCCTGGCGACTGCTCTGAGCGGCACACTCGGGATGGCCGCGCTGACGGCCTGCGGTTCCGACGATCGCCCTGCCACTCGCGGCAGCGCCTTGACGCCCCTTCAGGCCGCCGTCGCCGAACGTCCCGTTGCCAATGGCAACGACGCGCTCCAGCGGCTGACCGAAGGCAATGCACGGTTCGCCGCCAACCAGGCAAGGCACCTCGACGAAGGGGCCGATCGCCGGATCGCGGTCAGTTCCGGTCAGCACCCCTTCGCCACCGTCCTGGGCTGCGTCGACTCCCGGGTCCCGGTCGAGCTCGTCTTCGACCGCGGCCTCGGCGACCTCGTCGTCGTCCGCAGTGCGGGCGAGGCCCTCGACCACTCCGTCATCGGCAGCCTCGAATTCGGCGTCGCCGAACTGGGCACACCGCTCCTGATGGTCCTGGGTCACCAACGCTGCGGTGCGGTCGACGCCACCATCAAGTCCGTGGACGCCAGGATGAGCGCCGACCACGGCGACATCGACTTCTTGGTCGACGCGATCACCCCAGCCGTCCAAGAAGTCGCGGGCCGCCCCGGCGATCGCCTCACCAACGCCATCCACGCCAATGTCGCCCACGTCCTGACCGAACTCCGGAAATCCCCGGTTCTCGGTCCGTTGGAGAAGGCAGGCAAGGTCAAACTCGTCGGTGCCTACTACGAACTCGACACCGGCAAGGTCGTGATCAGGTGATCTGGGTGAGGTGACCGGTGTCCACGTCGTACATGAAGCCGCCGACCAGGATGTCGTCGCCGATCAGCGGGTGTTCGCGGACCGCGGCGACATCGTGACGGAGAGCTTCGAGCTGGTCGGGGATGACGTTGAGCGGAAGGTAACCGGCCGGCTTCCCGGCGGCCCGCTCGACCTTGGCGCGCATCTCGTCCTCGGTCATCGACGCCATCGCACACCGGGTGTGCGGGATGACCATGATGCGCCGTACGCCGAGCAGCTGGACGCCCAGCACCAGGCCGGTCATGGTGATCTCGGTGACCCGGCCACCGGCGCTGCGCAGCACCTTCGCGTCACCCGGCTTGAGCCCGAGCATCTCCAGTGGCGGGATCCGCGAGTCCATACAGGTGACCACACCGATCCCGGCATGGGCGATCCCGTCGAACCCGCTGTAGGCGAAGTTCGCGGCGTACTCCGCGTTGGCAGCCAGCAGATCGTCGAAGTCACCTGGGACCACGGTCATGTCAGTTCTCCTGGGATAACAGTTCCGGCATGCAAAACGGACATGGCGAATGGCTCCTTTCCACAGGAATCCGGGCGGGGAGGGTTGGCGGATTCGCTGGTCACGGGGACGGACCAGGTGCGGCCGTCGACGTGGCTGACCGTGACGGCCTCCAGGGTTTCCGCGATGACGCCGAGGGTGTCCAGTCCGGTCTCGCCGATGAGGTGGCGGACAGCGATCTCGGCGACCTGGCCGCGCTTGGACCAGGTGGTCCGGCCGCGCAGCTTGGTCAGTACGGTCTCGCCACGGTCGGCCGCGGCGAGGACTGAGGTGGCCAGCTCGAGATCGAGGTGGCCATGCATGGTTCCGGCGGGCAAGAGGGTCGCGGTGGGTGCGAACCGGTGGCCACCGAGGTGGTCGGCTTCCCAGACCCGTCCGGGGGCGACTTCCGACAGGGCGGTGACGATCGGGCGGCCGAGCAACGCGCAGCACTCGTCGCGCTTGCCGTTGGTGCAGACGAGCAGCACGGACTGCGGCACCGGGGCCAGATCGGGACATGAGGCGATGACCGCATCACGGTCTCCCCGGCGTACGGCGTCCAGGTCCAGGGACTTCAGGAGCAACGGGTCCGCGACGCAGCCGCCGAGCAGCCAGCTGTGGCCGGGGACGGTGCTCGCCACGAACACCTGGTGGGCCCGGGGGCCGGCGTCGAAGTGTTTGCCGGGGGAGCGGATCAGCCCGAACCGCAGGTCGGCCTTCTTGCAGGCGTCGTTGATCCAGCCACCGAACTCCGGGTCGAGATGGCTCTGCGTGGCTGCCTTGGCGCCCCACGGCCCGGGCTGCTCGACGACGACCCACCCGGTGGCGACGACCGCCGTACCGGGGAGTGGTTCAGCCAGCTGCCGGCAGTAGGTCGAGCACAGGCCCGGCCGACCGGTCGGGTCGGTTCTCGCACTCACGGGCTTCACGCTACTTGAGCGGCCCATACGATCGCATGACTGTCGTCACCCGTGGACAGTTGAGTGGCTCACTCCGTCGTAACCGGCCGCCGGCCGAGCAGCACGATCGCCAGTACTGCGGCCGCGAAGGCGCAGACCGCGGCCCCGGCGAAGATTGCGTGAACTTGTGAAATCGCCGCCTCCCGGAGGGCGTCGACGAACGGGCGGCAGGAGCCAGGGTTCCGGGGACAGAGTTCGTTGGGCGACGGGACGTCGTCCACCAGCGTGTAGTAGCGACGCAGGCCGATCGCGGTGAGCGCGGAGACGCCGACGAGCATGCCGACCATCCGGGCGACCACCACGAGCGCGCTGACGAGCCCATGGCTGTCGGAACGGGTCGCCGCGAGCATCGCAGTGTTGACCGGCGACAAGGCGAGACCGAAACCGAACCCGCAGGCCAGCAGCACGATCGTGGCCGGCGCGTGCTTCAGCGCACCACGCTCCCAGAACGTCATCAGGACGAACATCGCCCCGGCCAGGCCGAGTCCGACCCCGGTGATCAGGCCGAGCCCGTACCGCCGGGTCAGCCAGCCTCCGACGACAGCACCGAGCGGTAGCGCGACCAGGAACCGCAGGAGAACCAGTGCGGCCGCGAGTTGGCCACCGCCTTGCGTAGTACGAGCAAAGACCGGTACGTCGACCAGTGCCGCTATGAGCGCAGCGCCGACCAGGAAGCTCACCACCAGTGAACCCCAGGCAGGCCGTGCTCCCAGCAACCCGGCCGGGACGATCGCCTGCGCTGTACGGCGTTGCCAGAGGGCAAAGGCGACTGAGAAGACCGCTGCGGCGACCAGCAGCCAAGGTCCAGCCGGTGCCATCACCTCGCGCTCAGGGTCAGCAGTAGCGAAGGCCAGCACAACACCTGCGAGCGCCAGCGCAAGGAGGAAGGCACCGATCGCGTCCACCTTGCGAGCCACGACCGCGAGGGTCTTGTGACTCTTCAGCAGGACCATCACCAGCCAGAGCACGGCGAGCGCGAGCGTGGCGACACCTATCGGCGTGAGCAGACGGGAGTCGCCAGCGAACGGCACGAACGGCAGACCCAGCGTCACGCCGCTAGCTAGTCGCTCTGGCGCAGTGAGAGTCAGCCCAAGAGCTATGCAAGCCAGCAAGCCAACTGCAGCTGACAGAGGTGGCCTTCGGAAACCACGCAGCAGCAGTGCGAGCACTACTGCCACCGTGAGGTTCAGCCAGAAGATGTAGCGCCAGTCAGCAACAGCAAGAACCACTGCTCCCAGCAGCGGCCCAAGAACCGACCCAAGCTCCTGTACTGCGCCAACAACGCCCAGAGGAAGCCCACGTTTGTTCGCGGGCCACAGGTCGGCCACCAGCGCCAGTGTGGCTGGGACCAGCCCACCACCACCCACACCTTGCAGGAACCGCCCAGTGACGATCAGCGAGAGGTCATAGGCCCCAGCAGTGATCAGGGATCCAACAGCGAACAGCAGCAGGGCTCCCACCAGCACAGGAGTCCTGCCGACGACATCAGCGATCCGCCCGATGAGCGGAAGAACAGCGATGTACCCCAGCAGGAACCCGGACAGGATGGGCGCAGCCCGTTGCAGCTGATCCGCGGACAGCCCGATACCCGACATCATGTCGGGCAACGCCAGTACTACGACGTAGGTGTCCGCGGCAGCGAAAGCTACTGCAACCGAGGCGAGGCTCAACCGCGCCCTGGGCCTGCTCACGGCTTGGTGATCTCCACCGTTTCGCCGTACTTGTCCAGGGCAACGTCGTAGCTACTCGTGGCGCCGTCGTAGAACGGCCCGGTGATCGTCGCCGACACCAGTTGCTTGGAGTCCTTGTCGATCTTGAAGCTGCTCGGGAAGTCCTGATCACCAGGTGCCTTCGGGAAGATGCCCTGCAGCGACTTGCCGGTCACCTTGCCGGTGATCTCGGTCAGCACCTTCGACCCGTCGCGGGTGTCACCCTTCACCACCGGGTCCTTCAAGCCAGGCAGTACCGCGGTCAGCCCCTTGGACGGGTCGAGCAGGATCGCCGGGTCGGGCGCGCCGAGGCCGGCCAGCTGCGACGGCGGCAGCTCGATGAACTTCGGGGTGAACGACAGCTTGGCGTAGACCTTGCTGCCGACCGAGACGACCTGGGCGTCGATCGGCGAGCCGGACGATCGCACGGTCAGCTTGCCCTTGAAGGCCGGCGCGTGGGTGGCGACACCGTCGCCGCTGGCCAGCGTCTGCCCGCTGTCCGGCAGGTCCCGGCCGGTCAGCACGATGTGGACGCTGGCCGCGTCGTCGATGGACTTCTTCGCGGCGGTCAGCAGCGCGACCGCGTCGTCACCGGACTTGCCACCGCCCGCGTTGTCCTTCTTGTCGCTGCAGCCGGTCAGGGCGAGCAGCAGCACCGCGCCGAGCGCGACGAGTCTCTTCATGCGCTCAGCCTGCCAGGTCCGAGGCGCAGGCGGCGATCGGTTGCGCCACCGGCACGCCGGAACCGTCGCGACGCGGGTCGATCGGCGGCAGCTCGACCGGGGCACCGCTGTTCGCGCTGGCCCGTACCGGCGCCGTACCGGCGTACGCCAGCAGGAGTCCGTCCTCGCCCTTGAGCAACCGGTGGCAGCGGACGCCGCCGGTCGCCCGGCCCTTGGCCGGGTACTCGCTGAACGGCGTCACCTTCACCGCGCCGACCTCGGTGCCCGGCAGGGCCGAGGAGGAGCCGGAGATGGTGACGAGCTGAGCTTCCTTGCCCGGCGTGAGCGCACCGAAGAAGACCACCTTGGCGCCGGCCGAGAGCCGGATGCCGGCCATCCCGCCCGCCGTACGGCCTTGCGGGCGGACGTTGGCGGCGCCGAAGTGCAGCAGCTGGGCGTCCGTGGTGACGAAGCAGAGCTCTTCCTCGCCGGTGGTCAGCTCGACCGCGCCGACCACTTCGTCGCCGTCCTTGAGCGCGATGATCTCCCAAGCGTCGCGGTTGCTCAGGTGGTCCGGCACGACCCGCTTCACCACGCCACCCGCCGTACCGAGGGCCACGCCGACCGAATCGGGGTCCATCGTGGTCAGCGCGAGCGCCTTCTCACCGGGCTCGAGGGAGACGAACTCGGCGACCGGCGCGCCACCTTGCAGGTTCGGGGCGTTGGCGGTGGTCGGGACCGCGGGCAGGTCCAGCGACTCGAGCCGGATCAGCCGGCCGGTGCTGGTGATCAGCCCGTACTGGCCGCGGGCGGTGCTCTTGATCGCCGACACGATCGCGTCGTGCTTCGCCCGGCCGTCGCCCTCGCCGAACGGCTCCACTCCGTTGGTGCGGGCCAGCAGGCCGGTCGAGCTCATCAGCACCCAGCACGGGTCGTCGGTGACCTCGAGTGGCACGGCCGCGGTCTTGGTCGCGCCGGAGGACTCCAGCAGGACCGTACGCCGGGGGGTGCCGTAGGTCTTGGCGACGTCGGCCAGTTCCTCGGAGACGATCTTCTTCAGCAGGCTCGGGTCGTCGAGGATCGCGGTCAGCTTCTCGATCTCGCGCTCGAGCTCACCCTTCTCGGTCTCCAGCTCGAGCTTGGAGAACTTGGTCAGCCGGCGCAGCGGCATGTCCAGGATGTAGTTCGCCTGGACTTCGGACAGCTCGTAGATCTCGATCAGCCGGGCCCGGGCCGCGGCAGCGTCGTCGCTGGTCCGGATGATCTGGATGACCTCGTCGATGTCCAGGATCGCGATCAGCAGGCCGTCGACGATGTGCAGCCGGTCCTGCGCCTTCTTCCGGCGGAACTCGCTGCGCCGCCGCGTCACGTCGTACCGGTGTTCCAGGTAGACGTCGAGCAGTTCGCGCAGGCCGAGGGTGCGCGGCTGGCCGTCGACCAGGCAGACCGCGTTGATCGAGAACGAGTCCTCCAGCGGGGTCAGCTTGTAGAGCTGCTCCAGCAGGGCCTCGGGGACGAAGCCGTTCTTGACCTCGATCACCAGCTGGGTGCCGTGTGCGCGGTCGGTCAGGTCCTTGACGTCGGAGATGCCCTGCAGCTTCTTCGCCTGGACCAGGGTCTTGATCTTCTCGATCACCTTCTCCGGGCCGACCGTGTACGGCAGCTCGGTGACCACGATGCCCTTGCGGCGCGGGGTGATGTTCTCGATCCGGGCGGTGGCGCGCATCTTGAAGCTGCCGCGGCCGGTCAGGTAGGCGTCCTTGATGCCTTCCAGGCCGACGATCTTGCCGCCGGTCGGCAGGTCCGGCCCGGGGATGAACCGCATCAGGTCGTCCAGGTCGGCGTTCGGCGTCTTGATCAGGTGCCGCAGCGCCTGGATCACCTCGACCAGGTTGTGCGGGGCCATGTTGGTGGCCATCCCGACCGCGATCCCGGCGGCGCCGTTGACCAGCAGATTCGGGAAGGCGGCCGGCAGCACCGACGGCTCTTCCTCGCGGCCGTCGTAGTTGGGCTTGAAGTCGACGACGTTCTCGTCCAGCCCGTTGGTCATCGCCAGCGAGGACGGCGCCATCCGGCACTCGGTGTACCGCATCGCGGCCGGGCCGTCGTCGAGCGAGCCGAAGTTTCCGTGCCCGTCGATCAGTGGCAGCCGCATCGACCAGGGCTGCGCGGTCCGGACCAGGGCGTCGTAGATCGCGCCGTCACCGTGCGGGTGGTACTTACCCATCACTTCACCGACGACGCGGGCGCTCTTCACATGGCCGCGGTCGGGGCGGATGTTGTTCTCCGCCATCGAGAACAGGATCCGCCGCTGGACCGGTTTCAGCCCGTCCCGGGCGTCCGGCAGTGCCCGGGAGTAGATCACCGAGTAGGCGTACTCCAGGAAGCTGCTGCGCATCTCGTCGGAGACGTCGACGTCGAGGATGCGCTCCTCGAAGTCCTCCGGTTCGGCGGTGGTGTTGGTACGGCGTGCCATGCGGTTCTGAGAACTCCTCGATGCCAGCAACTCTTGCGAGACGCGCCGCGGCGGTCCGGCGGCAGCGCCATTGTCCCTGCTGCCACCGACGAACTGCACCAGCGACCCGCCAGTCACCCGGATTCACCCGCGCCGGCGCCCCTCCAGTCCCACCAGCCACACTAGTCGCCGACCGCGTCGGCGGGGCTGGTCCGTCGGAGGATGTAGGCGGTGGGTGCGGAGGCGGCGCCGACGGCCAGCGCGAGGCAGAGGGCGGCGATTCCGAGCAGTGGCGCCCAGGGAATCGTGATCGGGACGTCCTGCAGGCCCTCCGTCATGGCATGGCGGAGCAAGATACCGACCGTCACGGTGGTGACGGCGCCGAGCGTGAGAGCGGTCGCACCCACCAGCGACGACTCCCACAGGACCATCCGCCGGATCTGGGCAGGCGTCGCGCCGAGCAGCCGCGAGGTGACGAACTCGTGCCGCCGCTGCAGGCTGCCCATCAGCAGCGTGTTGGCGATCGCGATCGCACTGTAGATCGCGGCCGGCCCGAGCAGCATGACCAGTCCCAGCTGATTCGCCTTCCGCAGCCCCTCCGCCTGCTGTCCTTCCCACTCTTCAGCCCGTACGACGTGCGCTCCGGTACCCGCCAGTTGCCGGTCGAGCGTGCCGATGAGCTGAGCCGGGTCGACCCCTTCGGCGGGCTGGATGAACCAATGCTCCGGCACAGCATTCGGTGCGTGCTGCTTCGCGAGCTCCGCCGGGACCAACAGCGAGCCGTTCACGCCGGAGGCATCCGGGAGTACGGCGACGACCCGGAGCGTGCCCTTCGTGCGATCGCCGAACACGACCGGGATCTGACTGCCGACCTTGTAGTGCGAGAGCCCGGCCATCTCCTTGCCAACAGCAACGGAATTGCCAGTGAGGTTCGCCAGGTCACCGCTGATCGGGCGCAACGCCCGGGTCCGGGCTGCGACTGCGGGATCGATGCCCTCACCGTCCTCCAGCTCGGCGGCGTCGCCGTCGGCCCGAATGATCTTGACGCCGAGCCCGCCGTCCGCCGCGGCAACGCCCGGGGTCGCGAGAATGCGCTCTCGCAGATCTCCCGAGTTATCTGCGGTGGTGATCACGATCGGTGCGGTGAGCGTGTCGCGCACGGTGGCGCTCTCGGCGTCGGCGGCGAAGCTCAGGCTGAGCACCATCGCGCCGGCGATCGCCGAGATCGCCAGGATCGGCGCGGCCAGCGAGGCGCTCCGTCGCGGCGCCGCGACCACGTTGCTCCTGGCCAGCCGCCCCGACACCTGCGTCCAACGGACCAGCGGGATGGCCCACAGCCGGCCGATCCAGGGCACCACCAGCGGCCCCAGCAAGGTCAGCGCGACGACGAGAACCATCGGTGTGGACATGGCCAGCGGTACGACGCCTTCGCCGGTGCCGGGCTGGATCAGCGCCAGCATCACGATGCCGCCGGCCAGGAACAGCAGGCCGAAGAGCACCCGGATCACGCCGATCCGCGGCGGTTCCAGCGCCGCCTCCCGCAAGGCATCGACCGGGCCGACCCGGCCAGCTCGCCGGGCGGCGGATCGGGCTCCCAGCAAGGCGACGACAAGACCGACCGCGACCGTGATCGCGAGCGGCAGCCAGGGGCTCGCGGCTTCGAGCTTCACCGGTGCGAGCTCCGTGTACGACGCCTTCGCCAGCACGAGGGGCGTGAACAACTGGGCGAGAAGCGCTCCCGTGAGCGAGGCGGCGAGAGCGACCACGAGGGCCTCGCCGAGCACCATCCGGCGAACCTGCCGCGGTGTCGCTCCGATCAGCCGGAGCAAACCGACCTCGCGGCGGCGCGAGGCGACCGCGAAGGCGAAGGTGCTGGCGATCACGAAGACCGTGATGAATCCGCTGATCACGCCGACCAGCGACAGCACAATCTGCAGACCCGAGGCATCCGCTCCGGACAACAAGACCCGCTCCTGGTGTGGCCCGGAGCCGTCCACACCGGGAAGGTTCACGAGCACGCTGTCGGCCGCAGGCCCGTGGTACGCGATGGTCGCTGCGGTCGCGGTGGCGGCGAGGCCGAGCAGGAACACCCCGACGGCGAGGGCGACGAACGAGCCGGCGTACAGGGGGAGGTGACGGCGTACGGTCTGCCGGCTGAGGAAGAACATCAGCGCTCCAGGTCGCTCATCGCGGCGGCGATCTGCGCCGGGCTGCCGTGGTCGAGCGAGCCCGCGACCAGGCCGTCGGACAGGAACAGCACGCGGTTCGCGTACGCCGCGGCGACCGGGTCATGGGTGACCATGACGACTGTCTGGCCTGCGCGATCGGTTGCCTCCCGCAACAACCCCAGGATCTGCCGGCTGGTCTTGCTGTCCAGCGCTCCGGTCGGTTCGTCGGCGAAGAAGGCCGCCGGCTGGGTGATCAGCGCACGTGCGATTGCCACCCGCTGCTGCTGACCGCCGGACAGCTCGGCGGGCCTGCGCTTCGCCTTGTCGGACAACCCGACCTGGTCGAGAACCCGCTGGATGTCTTGCCGCCGCGGCCGGCGACCGGTCAGCCGAAGGGGCAGCGCGACGTTGTCGTAGACGGTGAGTGACGGCAACAGGTTGTACGCCTGGAACACGAAGCCCATCCGCTCGCGGCGGAGCTTGGTCAGGTCGACCTCACCGAGTCCCTGCAGCCCGATCCCGCCTAGCAGCACGCTGCCGCTCGTCGGCTGGTCCAGTCCAGCTGCGCACTGCAGCAAGGTGGACTTGCCTGAGCCGGACGGACCCATCACGGCAGTGAAGGAGCCTTGCCGGAAGTGGTAGGTCACGCCTCGCAGGGCTTCGACCGCTCCGGCCTTAGAGCGGTAGGTCTTGGTGATCCCGTCGAGCAACAGTGCGGGCGGTTCACCCGGTACGACGGTTGGGCGC
Organism: Kribbella sp. NPDC006257; assembly: GCF_040613535.1. NCBI lineage: Bacteria > Bacillati > Actinomycetota > Actinomycetes > Propionibacteriales > Kribbellaceae > Kribbella > Kribbella sp. NPDC006257. The sequence continues at coordinate 135,672 of NZ_JBEXSJ010000003.1, read as the reverse complement.
GTCGGCGCGGTGCTGGTCATGGTTCCAGCGAACCGTCCAGGAGCTGGTTTCACCCTGGCCTACGGAGGAGTTCTGGAGTAGCGCGCACGCTACCGCGCTGGACCGTGTGCCGGCCCTAGGGTTGGGCCAATGAACACCGCATGGGCAGCGCTGACTTCGAGGCGATACCTCATCTCGGCCTGGCCGTGGCGGACCTACGCGTACCTGCTGAGCTCCGTTCCCGCAGGCGGCACGGCGATCGCCGTACTGATCGGCGCTGCCGCTGTGAGCGCGGTCCTGAGCCCGATCCTGATCGGTGTCCTGCTGCTCACGGCGTTCCCGCTGCTCGGAGCGCTGATCGGCGTGATGGAGCGCTTCCGGGCGCAGTTGATGATGCCTGCCGGGATTCCCAGCCCGCACGCCCAGCTGCCGGCGCCGATGCCGGTCCGGGAGAAGTTGCGGTTCCGCCGCCGCGAACAGGCGTCGGTGCGGGCCCTCGGCTACGGGTTCCTGTTCGGCGTCTTCCTCTGGCCACTCAACCTGCTGTTGGCGGGCGTGAGCGTGGCGATCCTGGTCATCACCCTGTTCGCGCCGTTCATCGCCGCCGAGGAAAACCTGCAGATGGGACCTTGGGTCCTCACCACGTTCTGGCAGGGCGTGTTGTTCCTGGTGCTGTTCGGACCGGTCTTCTTCACCATCAGCTCCTACCTGCTGGGCTGGCTCGCGGCAGGAGAGGCAGAACTCGCCAAGGCGATGCTCGGACCGCGCGAGGACGAACTCCGCCGCAACCTGGCCGAACTGCGCCGGTCGAGGCTGGACCTGGTCGACGCGTTCGAGACCGAGCGGGCGCGGATCGAGCGGCACCTGCATGACGGCGTACAGCAGCGGCTTGTCGGTCTGACGATGACGCTCGGCCTGGCCGAGCTGGATCTGCCCGAGGGGGAGGGGCGACGGCTGGTGGTGAAGGCGCACGGTGAGGCCGAGGCCGCTTTGGCGGACCTGCGCGAGGCCGTCCGCGGCATCCATCCGCGGGTCTTGATCGACCACGGGCTGGAGGCCGCCGTCCGGGAGGTCGCCGATCGCAGTCCGCTGCCGGTCACGGTGCGGATGTCGGTACCGCGGCTGCCGACCCCGATCGAGGCGGCGGCGTACTTCGTCGTCAGCGAGGCGCTCGGCAACGTCGCGAAACACGCGCAGGCGACCCGGTGCGAGGTGGAGGGCTGGGTCGAGGGCGACCAGCTGGTGGTCAGCATCACCGACAACGGGATCGGTGGCGCGGACCCGGCGGGCGGGACCGGACTCACCGGGCTGGTGACCAGGTTGGACGCGTTAGGAGGCACACTCGACCTGACCAGCCCACCTGGTGGGCCTACCCGACTGCGGATGGAGAGCCCGTGCCGGCTCGACGGCTGAGCATCGTCCTGGCTGAGGATTCCCTGTTGTTGCGCGAAGGACTGGCAAGCATCCTGGATCGCGCGGGCCATGAAGTACGGGATGCGGTGGGGGACGCGGACACGCTGCTGGCCGTGGTCCGCAAGGCTCCCCCCGACGTCGTGATCACCGACGTACGGATGCCGCCCGGGCACAGCGACGAGGGGTTGCGGGCGGCTGCCGCGATCCGGGCCGAGCTGCCCGAGATCGGGATCCTGGTGCTGTCGCAGTACGTCGCCGATGCGTACCTGTCGTCGTTGCTGGAGTCGACGACGGGCGGGATCGGGTATCTGCTGAAGGACCGGGTCGGGCATGTGACCGAGTTCCTGGCGTCGCTGGACCGGGTCGCCGAGGGAGGGACGGTGGTCGATCCCGAGGTGGTTCGGCAGTTGCTCGCCCGGCGCCGCGACGACGGGCCGCTGGCAGCGTTGACGCCGCGCGAGCTGGAGGTGCTCGCGTTGATGGCCGAGGGCAGGGTGAACTCGTCGATCGCCTCGCAGTTGGTGGTGAGTGAGGCGGCGGTTCGCAAACACGTCGGCAACATTTTCGCCAAACTCCGTCTGGACGACGGTCGCGATCGCCGGGTGTCGGCGGTGCTCACCTATCTGCGGGGCTGATTTTGGCTTCGAGGGAGCATGGCGGCATGGACGAGAGTGACATTCGCAAGGTGCTGGCCGACTGCGACACGTGGGCTGTGGTCGGGCTGTCGAACAACACCAGCCGGGCGGCGTACGGCGTGGCGCGGTTCCTGCAGGCGCACGGGAAACGGATCGTGCCGGTGCATCCGTCGGCCGGGACCGTGCACGGTGAGCAGGGGTACGCGTCGCTGGCCGACATCCCGTTCGAGGTCGACTGCGTGGATGTTTTCGTCCGGTCGGAGCTGGCCGGAGCGATCGCGGACCAGGCGGTGGGAATCAATGCGCGGGCGGTCTGGTTCCAGCTGGGTGTAGTGGATCCGGACGCCTACACCCGGACGACGGCGGCAGGTCTCACGATGGTGATGAACCACTGCCCGGCGATCGAGTGGAGCCGGTTGGGTCCGTCCTGATCCCGACGGAAGGCCGCTGATGATCTCGATCGACACCACGACCGCTTTCGGCGCGCGGATCGCGCGGCAGCTCGACGACGAAATAGTGGTCTGGCTGACGACGATCGCGAAGTCCGGTACGCCGGAGCCGACGCCGGTGTGGTTCCTCTGGAGCGACGGCGAGTTGCTGGTCTCGAGCCAGCCCGGCAAGGCGAAGCTCCGCAACATCGCCGCCCGGCCGCGCGTCTCGGTGAACTTCAACGCGACCCACTCCGGTGGCGACGTCGGCGTACTGACCGGCGACGCGGTGATCGACGAGAAGGGTCTCACCGAGGAGGAACTGGCCGCCTACAACACGAAGTACGCCGATCCCATCCGCGGTCTCGGGATGACCGCGGACGAGTTCCACGCGAGCTATTCGGTGCTGATCCGGATCTCGCCGGACAAACTCCGCGGCTTCTAGTTGAGGTAGCCCTCGACGACGTCGGCCGAGCGGGGCTGGGCGGACTCGGGGTCGTCGCCGAACTCGCGCTTGGCGCGGCGCTGGCGGAGCAGGTCCCAGCACTGGTCCAGCTCGACCTCGAGCTTGCTCAGGCGGGCCTTCTCGTCGGCATCGGTGACCGTGCCGGCGGCGTGCTTGGTCCGGAGTTCGTGCTCCTCGGCAACGAGTTCGTCGATCCGGCTGAAGAGGCTTTTGTCGTCGGTCATGAGGAAACCGTACGCTCCCTCGGCGATTAGCCTTTCATAAAGCTCTGCCCGTCGGGCAATTTCGAGCGTGCCAGGAGTTCCGTTGTGGTCAAGATAGCGATCGAGCCCGCCGCGAGAAGCCCGATCAGTACTACGAGTTGCAACGCGGCCGCCGCTGTCGGTGAAGCCCCGCCGAGCACCATGCCGACGAACGCTCCGGGCAGCGTCACGAGCCCGACGGTCCGGGTCTGATCGAGCGAGGGAAGCAGCGCATCGCCGGCGACCGGTCCGGCGACCAGCTTGAACGCGTCCGGCTGCATCAGCCCGATCGACAGGCCCGCCTCGAACTCGCCGAACCGACCGCCGTACTCCGACAGCAGGCGTCGCCCGGCGAGCGTGGTGGCGTTCATCGCGCCCCCGACGATGATGCCGCCCATCGGCAGGATGCTGCCGGGGTTGCGCGGTACCACGCCGGGAAGCACGAGGAGAAGCAGGACGACGGTGGCGCCACCGGCGATCGCGGCCGCGCAGTACGCGTATTGACCGGGCACGACCGCGACATGGCGGATGCGGCGTGCGCTGGTGATGGTTGCCACGGTCATCATCACGAGGATGAAGCCGAGCGTCCCCCAGATGGACTGCAGCGCGAAACCGACCAGCGCCCCGACCACGGCCAGCTGCAGGAGCGCGCGCAGAGCCGCGGTGACGATGCCCTTGTCGTGCCGCAGCGACGCCAGCCGCGACCCGAGGACAGCGATCGCGACGAGCAGCGGCAGGACGATGACGGCAGCGATTCCGAGCCCGGTGTCGTGAGACATTGGGCTATTGGAGCACGCTCACGTTGTCAGCCTTCGCGGAAGTCCGCTTCGTCGTACGCATGTTCCGTCTGCTCGCCGCTGTCGACCTTGGCCGCCTCGTCCGCACGCAGCTCGACCCGGCGGATCTTGCCGGAGATCGTCTTCGGCAGTTCGGCGAACTCGATCCGCCGGATCCGCTTGTACGGCGCCAGGTGGTCGCGGCAGAACTGCAGGATCTCCTGAGCCAGCTCCCGCGACGGTTCCCGCCCAGCGGCCAGTACGACGTACGCCTTCGGCACCGACAACCTGACCGGATCCGGTGACGGGACGACCGCGGCCTCGGCGACGGCCGGATGCTCGATCAGCACGGACTCCAGTTCGAACGGGGAGATCCGGTAGTCGCTGGCCTTGAACACGTCGTCCGACCGCCCGACGTACGTGATGTAGCCGTCCTCGTCGCGGCTCGCGACGTCACCGGTGTGGTAGAAGCCGCCACGCATCGCCTCGTCGGTCATCTCCTTGGCGTCGCGGTAGCCGCGCATCAGCGGGACCGGCGGGGGAGCCAGCTCGATGCAGATCTCGCCGTCGTCGCCGACCTCGTCCGTGGTCGGGTCGACCAGCGCGATCGAGTAGCCGGGCAGCGGGCGGCCCATCGAGCCGAGCTTCACCGGCTGGCCCGGCGGGTTGCCGATCTGGGCGGTGGTCTCGGTCTGGCCGTAGCCGTCGCGGATGGTGATGTCCCAGGCGTTGCGGACCTGCTCGATCACCTCCGGGTTGAGCGGTTCGCCGGCCGAGATGCACTCGCGGATCTTGACCTCGACGGCGGACAGGTCGGCCTGGATCAGCATCCGCCAGACCGTCGGCGGCGCGCAGAACGTCGTGACGCCGTAGGTCTGCAGGACCCGGAGCATCTTCTCGGCGTCGAAGCGCGTGTAGTTGTAGAGGAAGACGGTCGCACCGGCGTTCCAGGGCGCGAAGACGTTGCTCCAGGAGTGCTTGGCCCAGCCTGGCGAGGAGACGTTGAGGTGGACGTCGCCGGGCTGCAGGCCGATCCAGTACATGGTGGAGAGATGGCCGACCGGGTAGCTCACCTGGGTGTGCTCGACCAGCTTCGGCTGACTCGTCGTACCGGAAGTGAAGTAGAGCAGGAGTGAGTCGTCGGCGCTCGTGTCCGGTGCAGGGACAGGTCCGTCGTAGCTGCGCGTGTCTTCGTAGTCGAGCCAGTTGTCCACAGCGCCGCCGACGGCGACGCGGAGGCAGTGATCGGCGATACCTTCATAACGAGGGGTGTCCGCGCTGGACGTGACAACAGCCCGTACGCCGCCGCGCGTGATCCGGTCCGTCAGGTCGGCATCGGTGAGCAGGGTGGTCGCGGGGATCATCACCGCGCCTGCCCTGATGCAGCCGAGCATGACTTCCCAGAGGGCAACGGTGTTGCCGAGCACGATCAGCACGCGATCGCCGGGCTGGAGACCGGCCTGGGTGAGCCAGCCGGCCACCTGGCGGGAGCGCTCGGCCATCTCCGCATAGGTCAGCGAGTTGACCTCGCCGTCCTCCTCGACGATGGTCAGCGCCGCCACCTCGGGCTGCTCCACGGCGAGCGCATCGAACCAGTCGCGCGCCCAGTTGAACCGGTCGAAGGCGGGCCAGCTGAAGTCGCGGTACGCGGTGTCGTAGTCCTCGCGATGGGCGATCAGGAAGTCGCGCGCGTCACGAAAGGTCCGGGTGGTCTCCGAGGTGCTCTGTTCCTCGCTCATGATCCGCACTATTACCCAGTAGTACGCCGGAGGCAATCGCCCTCGCGCGTTCCGGGTGCTCCGAACCGGTATCGGTCAGGGTGCCGAGCAGCCGGAGACCGTCCTCGGTGGGGGTGTCAGGAGCCGCGGAGAGGACCAGGAGCTCCATCCCTGCTTCGCCCGGGAGCGCGAAGTTCTCCTGGTGCAGTTCGAGCAGTCCGACCAGCGGGTGCCGGTAGGCCTTGCGTCCGTGGGTGCGGGCACGGACGTCCGCTCTGGCCCAGAGTTGGCGGAAGCGCTTGCTGCCGATGGCCAGTTCGCCGATCAGGGAGGCGAGGCCGGGATCGTCGGGGTACTTCCCGGCCGCGAGGCGAAGATGCCCGACCACGTCGAGCGTGCAGGTCTCCCAATCGGCGTACAGGCCGCGCTCGGTCTCCTCCAGGAAGATGTGCCGGGCGGTGTTCAGGCCCGGGAGGTCGCGGCCGTACAGGAGTTTGGCGAGGCGGTTGCCGGCGAGGATGTCGAGCCGGTGGTTCATGATCAGGGCGGGTGCCTCGGCGACCAGGTCGAGGACGCGCAGCAGTTCCGGTCGCAGGCGACCGGAAGGTGCTTTGGCGCGGCGCCGGCGCTGCCGGGCGAGGCGGTAGAGGTGCTCACGCTCGGTCTCGTCGAGGTCGAGGACGCGGGCGAGCGCATCGAGGATCTGCTCGGACGGCTGGGTGGCGCGGCCCTGTTCAAGGCGGACGTAGTAGTCGACGCTGACGCCGGACAGGTGCGCGACCTCTTCGCGGCGCAGGCCCTCGACCCGGCGGCGGCTGTCGGTGGGGATGCCGACGCTCGAAGGGTGGATCCTTGCGCGCCGCGTGCGCAGGAAGCTCGCGAGATCGTCCATGCGCTCAAGTATGGCTGCGCTGCGGAAGGTGAAGGTGGCCCTGCCGATACCAGGAAGACGCGCCCCTGAACAACGCCGGCCTTGCGGTCGAGCATCGATGGCGAACAGCTCCTATCGAAAGGGAACCGCCATGAAGGCGCTCATCGTCTATGCCCACCCCGAACCTCGCTCACTGAACGGTTCGCTGAAGGATCTCGCCGTGTCCACGCTGTCAGCCGCCGGGCATGAGGTGCAGGTGAGCGACCTCTACGCGATGAAGTGGAAGGCTTCGGTCGACGCGGACGATTTCGGAGCGAACGCCACCGCTCCGCTGCGGGTGGTGCCGAGTTCGGGCGCCGCGTTCGACGCGGGGACGCTGACGCCCGACGTACGGGCCGAGCAGGAGAAGCTGCTGTGGGCGGACACCGTGATCTTCCAGTTCCCGCTGTGGTGGTACACGATGCCGGCCATCCTCAAAGGCTGGGTGGACCGGGTCTTCGCCTTCCATTTCGCGTACGGCGTCGGGGTGCACGACGAGACCCGGTACGGCGAACGCTTCGGTGAGGGGACCCTGCTGGGCCGGCGAGCGATCCTGTCGGTCACCGTCGGGGGACCGGAGTCGCACTACTCCGATCGTGGGATCAACGGGCCGATCGACGATCTGCTGTACCCGATCCAGCACGGGATCCTGTACTACCCGGGCCTGTCGGTGCTGCCGCCGTTCGTTCTTTTCGGCGCCGACAAGATCTCTGCTGGTGACTACGAGGACGCGGCGAAGGCTTGGACCGAGCGGCTGCTGGCGCTGGAGACGACGGAGCCGATCGCTTTCCGGCGGCAGAACTTCGGTGACTACGAGATTCCGTCGCTGCGGTTGAAGGAGGGGCTGGAAACGCTTGGTGGCAAGGGTTTCGGGCTGCATGTGCGGGCTTGATCGCGTAGTGGACATCGAGTGATGATCCGACTACAGTCGAACGCATGTTCGATCCCTGGTCCATTCCGTGGGTCCGCTGGCCTCGCCGCCGGCGGGCCGCCTCGGCCTCGCCTTCCCCGTCAGGCGAGGCCGAGGGCCAGCACTGTGCCGATCACGACGACCGGGGTCAGCACCAGGCCGCGCCAGAGGAAGGACCACCAGGAGATGTGCACGCCGGCGGCGACGCAGCGGTCCCGCCACAGGAGGGTGGCCAGCGAGCCCCAGAGGGTGAGCAGGCAGCCGCAGTTCACCCCGATCAGCAACAGCATCATCCGGCTGCCGTTCGCCGCGGCCACCGGCTCCATCGCCAGGTACGCCGGAAGGTTGTCGACCGCGTTCGCTCCGGCGGCCGCTGTGCCGGTCAGCCGCAGATGTGCCAGCAGACCCTGGCCGTGAGTGCCCGCGATGGACCCGAGTAGGTCCTCGAGCCCGTGCGCGGTGAGCGCGCCGACGACGAGGAAGAGCCCGACGACCGTAATGACCAGTCGCCACGGGATCAGGGACCAGTTGAGCTCGGTGCGTCTGCGCACGGCGAACAGGACGACCAGCGCGACCGCGCCGATGCTCGCGGGGATCGCGACCTGGATGCCGGTGACGAAGGCGGGACCGAGCGCAAGGCAGACCCCTGCCGACCCCCAGAACAGCACCTTGTCGTCGAGCGCGGGAGTCTCCGGTACGACGTACGTGCGGCGCAGGTCGCGGTGGAAGAGCAGGGCCAGGACCAGAACCGTGATGAGGATCGCCGCGATCGCGGGTCGCCAGCTGAGGCCGAGGTAGTCGCCGAGGCCGAGACCGAGCTGGTCGAAGCGATGCAGGGCGAGCAGATTGGTGAGATTCGACACCGGGAGGAGCAGTGAGGCCGTGCCGGCCAGCCAGACCGTGGTGAAGGCGAAGAGCTTGGGCGGGATGTCGAGCTGGCGTGCCATCGCCAGGACGACCGGGGTCAACAGGACCGCGCAGGTGTCGAGCGAGAGGACGATGGTCAAGGCGGTGGCGAGCGTCACCACGAGCAGCCAGAGGCGCCAGGTCTGCCCGCGGCCGAGGTGGGCTGCCTCGCGGGCGGCGACCTCGAACACCTTGGCGGCGTCGGCGAGCCCGGCGATCACGGTCACCGCGACCAGGAAGACGAGTACGGGCGCGATCCGCTCGATCACATCGAATGCATCGGAGGGGCCCAGCAAACCGGTGGCCAGCGCAACAATGCCGCCGAGCGCACTCAACCACCACATGGAATTGCCGACCTCCGGGAGACGAGCTTGAGTACGCTGGCCGAGTGACGACGCCGGAGCAGCAGCCGCAGCGACCGGCCCAGTATGGCCCGAGCCGTCCCGTCGACCTCCCGCCCGGTTATCCGGCGGAGTACGAGGCGGACGTGGTACTGCGGGACGGAGCTACCGCTCATCTGCGACCGATCACGCCTGAGGACGCCGAATTGCTGGTGTCCTTCTACGCGCGCGTCTCGGAGCAGTCGAAGTACTACCGATTCTTCGCGCCGTACCCGCAGCTGTCCGATCGAGATGTTGCCAGGTTCACCCAGGTGGACTACCGGGACCGGCTCGCGCTGATTGTGACCGTCGGTGACGCGATGATCGGGGTCGGCCGCTACGAGCGCACCGGCCGGCGCACTGCCGAGGTCGCGTTCCTGATCGAGGACGCCCACCAGGGCCGTGGCCTGGGGCAACTGTTGCTCGAACACCTGGCCCAGGCGGCCCGCGAGCACGGCATCGCCCGGTTCGTCGCCGAGGTGCTGCCGGACAACCGCAAGATGATCACCGTCTTCACCGAGGCCGGGTACAAGGTCGCGCGGGAGTTCGAGGACGGCGTGATCGTGGTCGAGTTCGACATCGCGCCGACCGACACGTCCTTCGGGGTGATGCAGGCCCGCGAGCAACGGTCCGAAGCGCTCTCGATCGCCCGGTTGCTGACGCCGACGAGCGTCGCGGTGATCGGAGCGAGCCGGCGGGAGGGGACTATCGGCAACGCGTTGCTGCGGAATGTTCGCGACAGCGGGTTCCCGGGGCAGCTCTACGCGGTGAACGCGGAGAGCTCGGAGGACGAGATCGACGGCGTACCGGCGTACCGGACGATCCGGGACGTGAACGACAAGGTCGACCTCGCCGTGGTCGCCGTGCGGGCCGAGATGGCGGCCGATGTGGTGCTGGACTGCGCGGCGAAGGGGGTGCGCGGGCTGGTCGTGGTGTCGAGCGGGTTTGCGGAGATCGGCGACGAGGGGCGGAAGCGGCAGCGGCAGCTGGTGGGGTTGGCGCGGTCGTACGGGATGCGGGTGATCGGGCCGAATGCGCTGGGCGTGATCAATACCGCACCCGGGGTCAGTCTCAACGCCACGCTGTCGCCGGTGATGCCGAGCCGGGGGAGGGTCGCGTTCTTCTGCCAGTCCGGTGCGCTCGGCGTCTCGATCCTGGCGGACATGGTCGGTCGCGGACTGGGGCTGTCGAGCTTCGTCTCCGCAGGGAACCGGGCGGATGTTTCCGGCAACGACCTGATGCAGTACTGGTACTCCGACGAGGCGACCGAGGTCGTTCTGCTCTACCTGGAGTCGCTCGGCAACCCGCGCAAGTTCAGCCGCGTCGCGCGGCGACTGGCTGGGCGGAAGCCGGTGATCGCGCTGAAATCCGGTCGGGCGACCCAGGGCGTTCCGCTCGGGCACACGGTCCGGCGGAGTCAGTTGCCACCGGCAACCGTCGACTCGCTGTTCCGGCAGAGCGGGCTGATCGGCGTGGACACCAACGGCGAGCTGTTCGACGTCGCTCAGCTGATGGCGCACCAGCCGCTGCCGAAGGGGCGTCGTGTTGCGATCGTGAGCAACTCGGATGCGCTGACACTGCTCGCTCTCGACACGGTAGCGAGCACCGGACTGGATGTCGCGGGGGAGCCGCGCACGCTCAACGCCGAGGCGACCGCCGCCGACTTCGGTGCGGCGCTGGGTGAGGTGTTCGCCGACGAGCGGGTGCATTCGGTGGTCGTCATCTTCACCCCACCGGTGCAGTCGAACGGCGCCGAGGTTGCCCAGGTCCTCGCGGCCGCGGCTGCAGGATCGGACAAGCCGGTGGTTTCTACGTTCCTCGCGTCTCGCAGCGTGCCGGAGCAGTTGCGGGTGCCTGATGAGTTCGGTGGTGCCGCGCGGGGGTCGATCCCGTCGTACTCGTCACCGCAGTACGCCGTGGGTGCGCTGGCGAAGGTCACCCAGTACGCCGAGTGGCGGCGGCGGGCTGACAGCAGGATCCCTGATCTGCCGGGAGTCGACACGGCTGCGGCGGAGGCTTTCGTCACCGAGTTCCTGCAGCGGCATCCGAAGGGGGCCGAGCTGGGCGACGACGATCGGCAGCGGTTGCTGAGCTTCTACGACATCAGTGTGTTGCCGGCGTTCCCGGTGCTGTCGGCGGACGAGGCGGTTGCCCGGGCCGCGGAGCTCGGCTTCGAGGTGATCTTGAAGGCGACGGCGGATCAGTGGCGGATGCGCCCGGATCTCGCCGACATCTGGCGGCACATTCACGACGAGGACGACATGCGCCAGGCGTGGGCGGAGATGACGAGCACCTTCGGGGTCGCCTCCGATCCTGGGCGCGCGCAGTTCGTCGTACAGAAGATGGCGCCGCCCGGCGTACCGGTGGTGATCTCGGCCCAGGAAGACGTGTCGTTCGGGCCGGTGGTGTCGTTCGGGTTGTCCGGGGTCGCGACCGACCTGCTCGGCGACCGCTCCTACCGGATGCCGCCGCTCACCACCGCGGACGCCGCCGAAATGGTCCGCGAGGTCCGCGCCGCACCCCTCCTCTACGGCTACCGAGGCTCCGACCCGGTCGACATCGCCGCCATCGAGAACCTCCTCCACCGAGTAGCCCGCCTCACCCTCGAACTCGAAGAGGTCGTCCGCCTGGACCTCCGCTCGGTCCTGGTCTCCATCGACTCGGCCACTGTCCTCGACACCTCCATCCGCATAGCCCCCAACGAAAAACCAAGACAAGACACCCCCGCCAGACGCCTCACCTAACCCCCACCCCACCCAACGCCTCCCCACCCAACACGGGTCCGCGGGTCGGGAGCCGGGGGTCCGGACAAGAAACTGGCGGTCCGGACAAGAAGCTGCGGGTGTGAACAAGGTGTGCCATGTCCACACCAGCAGTGCCATGGACACGCCCACAGTTTCTTGTCCGAACCACCCATGTCTGGGGTTCTGGGTGATGGTCAGACCTGTGTGAGAGGTCGGCGGCAGGGCTGTCTTGTGGGGGTTCGCTCCTCGTCGGGTGGTTTGCCTCCTGCTATAGGAGGGGGCTATGCACCGGAGGAGGAGGTGAGCCGCCTCTTCGTCGCCCGGCAGTGAGTCGATCGGGGTGAGGAGTGCGTTGAATGATCGGGGTGAGGAGTGGGCTGAGTTGGTCGGGGCGGGGAGGGCGGTGGGTGAAGGTCAGGTGGTTCGGGTGTAGCGGCTGTTGGAGCGGTTGAGGAGGTGGGCGTCGACTAGTAGGCGGCGGAGGGTTGCGTGGTCGGGGTGGAAGGTGTTGAGGAGGGCGTTGACTTCTGGCTCGGAGTACGTGCGGTCGGGCTCGAAGGTCTGCACCAGGTACTCGAGCACGATCTGGGTCTTGGTGAAGACCGTCGGCAGATGTGTGAGCCGTCCGTCGCGGATGAATGCTCGCAGTACGGCGTCTCGCTCGGGATCGGCGTCCAGCGGGACCCATTCGCGCTGGCTCTCCCGTACGGCGTCCTTGAAGGCAGCCTCGTCGGCGCGCAACCCTTCGGCCGTGGAGCTGATCAGCCCGTTCTTGCTCAGCCGCTGCACCGCCTTCAGGATCACCGGCGCCGGCAACCCTGTCGCACCGGCGATCTCCTCCGGTCCGCGAGCGCCGAGGACGACCGCGGAGTACGTCCGCAGCCGCGACGGTTCGGCCAGCAATCCACAGAGCAGCTCAGCATTCATGCCTTCCAAACTAATCTTGCCGACAACCGATTTTCGGCGGGTGCTAGAACAGGACCCATGCCGAAACCTGGTCCTCACAACGCGATCACCGACGTCCCCGGCGTACGAGTCGGACAGGTGGAACGCACCGACGCCCCGTACCTGACCGGTACGACGGTGCTTCACTTCCCCAACACCGCCGTCGCCGGCGTGGATGTCCGCGGTGGAGCGCCGGGCACCCGGGAGACCGACCTGCTCGACCCGGTGAACTCCAACCCCGGCGTGAACGCGATCGTGCTCACCGGCGGCAGCGCGTACGGCCTCGACACGGCCGGCGGAGTGATGGCGTGGCTGGAGGAACAAGGCCAAGGTATCCGCGTCGGGGCGGGCGAACGCGATGTCGTGCCGATCGTCCCCACTGCCGTCCTCTTCGACCTCGGCCGCGGCGGCGGTTTCCAGGCCAGGCCGACCGCCGACTGGGGCCGCCGGGCGATCGAGGCGGCGACCGACGGACCGATTGCCCAAGGCAACTATGGCGCGGGCGCCGGCGCGCGGACCGGCCGCATCAAGGGCGGCACCGGGACGGCGAGCATCCGGCTCGACGACGGCACGACGGTCGGCGCGCTGGTGATCGTCAACGCGGTCGGCTCCACGGTCGACGCCCAAGGACGCCTGTACGGCGAACGCTTCGCTCTCGACAACGAATTCGGGCAGCTTCGGACGCCCACCGAACCGGCTCCGGAAGGCCTGGGTGGACCGTTGCCCGGCATGAACACGGTGATCGCCGTGATCGCCACCGACGCCCCGCTCGACAAGGCGGCGACCAAACGGATGGCAATGGTCGCCCACGACGGCCTCGCCCGCGCGATCGACCCGATCCACACCCTCGTCGACGGAGACTCAATCTTCGCCGTCTCCACGGCTGCCCCGTCCGTGGTGTCGCGGCTGTCGGTTACTGATCCGACTGCCTTTGTTCAGTTGGAGACGATCTTTGCTGCGGGGGCTCAGGCGCTTTCGCGGGCGATCGTGCATGGCGTGCTTTCCGCTGAATCCGTCGACACCCCGGCCGGCTGGATGCTCAGCTATCGGGACGCGTATCCGTCCGCTTTCGAGGCCTGACGTACGACTCCAGTACTACGTGCGTCGTCCGGAAGGCGACTGAAAGACGGTCCGAAGACCGGTCCGCGGTCCGACGCCCGCAAGCGCCATTCACGAAAGCCTTCGGGTATGAGCTACCCGAGTCCCCACCCCACGCATCAACAGCCCGGCGACCAGCCAGCCCAGCAACTCCACCAGCCGGTCCCGCAGTTGGAGCAGCCAACTCCTCAACCCGGCCGGCCCGACCAGCGGTTCCAGCAGCCAGGCCAGCAGTTCGGGCAGCAGCCGACCCGCCAGTTCGTGCAGCCATCCCAGCAGTTCCAACAGCCCGTCGGGCAGTTCCAGCAGCCGGTCCAGCAGTTCGCGAATGACGGCACGGTGCTGGCTGGGCGCGGGCTGGTGAAGTATTACGGGGAGGTTGTAGGTCTCGCCGGTGTGGACGTTGCGGTTCGCGCGGGTGAGGCGCTTGCGGTGATGGGGCCGAGCGGTAACGGCAAGACCACCCTGCTGCACGTCCTGGCCGGCATTCTCAGTCCGGATCAGGGTGAGGTCTGGCTCGGTGGTGAGCGGGTCGACCAGCTCAACGACGCGGCCCGGACCGTACTGCGGCGTCGCCGGCTCGGCTTCGTCTTCCAGGACAACCAGCTGCTTGCGGAGCTCCCCGCCGACGAGAACGTCGCCCTGCCGTTGATGGTCGACGGCGTCTCCCGGCGCGAGGCGATCGGCCGGGCGCGCGCCGTACTGGCTCAGGTCGGCCTGGCGAACGAGGTCGGCCGCCGTCCGGGTGAACTCTCCGGTGGCCAGGCGCAACGCGTCGCGATCGCCCGGGCGCTCGTCGGTGAACCGCAGGCCGTCTTCGCCGACGAGCCGACCGGCGCCCTCGACGCGACGACCGGTGCCCAGGTGATCGACCTGCTCGTCGGCGCGGCCACCCATCGCGGCGCGGCGGTCGTGGTGGTCACCCATGACGACGCCGTTGCGGCCCGCTGCCACCGCGTGGTCCGGATCGTCGACGGCCGGGTGAGCGACCGATGAATCCGATGACCGATCTCGGCCTGCGGTTCGTCCGCCGCCCGGGTCCCGGCGGCCGCGCGGCCAACCTCGCGGCACTGGGCGCGACCGCCGTGGTCGCGATGCTGGTCACGTTCCTGATCGCCGGCACCCTCGGCCTGACCCACCGGGCGGACCGGATCGGCTGGCGCACCACCAACGACGCCGACCAGAAGACGGCCGTCGGCGTCGTCCACGAGGTGAAGGACATGGTGGACGGCAAGCCGGTACTGCGGTACGACCTCGCCGTCACCAACGATCAGCGCAACGCCCAGCTCCCGCCACCGCCAGGACTGCCCCACGCCCCGAAGCCAGGCGAGGTCTTCGTCTCACCGGCCGTCGCCAAACTCTGGGCCGACGACCTGTCCAAACGCTTCGGCGTCCCCAAACCGACCGGCGTGATCTCCTCCGCCGGCCTCTCCTCACCCGACGAGCTCGTCATCATCCGCGGCGCCACCCCGGACATGGCCGGCCTCAGCGCCAAGTACGACCCGAACTACCTGTCGACCTGGCACGGCACCGCCATGCCCGACCGGATCGCGGTCCTACTCGCCCTGGTGGCGTTCGGCGTCGCGCTCGTCCTCTTCCCGCTACTCAGCCTCGTCGGCCAAGCCGCCGGCGTAGCGGCAAAGCGCCGCGAGCGCAGACTCGCAGCTCTCCGCCTGGCGGGCGCGACCAGGAGTCAGGTGCTTCGGTTGAGCGCCGTCGAGCAGGCCGTGATCGGTCTGGCCGGCGCAGTTGCCGGCCTGATCGGTTACACCGTGATCAGCCCGCTGATCGCCCGCATCCCGATCGGCGGCGGTCACTGGTACCTGCACGATCTGACCGTCAGCTGGTGGGTCGTCCTCGTCGTACTCGTCGCCGTGCCGGCGCTCTCGGTGCTCAGCGCCCTGATCGGGCTCGGACGCGTCAGCATCACGCCGCTCGGCGTCATGCGTGGGCAGACGCGCAAGGCGACCAGCGCGCTGAGACTGGGGTTGCTGGTCGTCGGCCCGGTGATGCTGGGCATCGTCGGCACCGGTGGTGCGCTCTTGCCGATCGTGATCGGTGTCGGGTTCGCCGCGCTGGCCGTACGAATCGTCGGGCCGTTCGCGGTTCAGCTGATCGGCAAGTTCCTGGCCCGTACGGCGAGGGGACCGGTCGTGCTGCTCGCCGGCCGCCGGCTCGCCGACGACCCGAAGGGCGCGTTCCGCCCGGTCGCCGCGCTGGTGCTGAGCGGGTTCGTCACCGGTTTCCTCGCACTGTTCATGCCCTATGGAATGAACGGTGACGGAGCGCAGACCGCGATCCACATCTCCCCGGACCAGGGCCAGACCGTTGCCGTGGTCAAGGCCGCGCAGGACAAACTCGCCGCAGCCGGGATCAAGGGCGAGGTGACGACCCAGAACCAGGAAATCACCATCGTCGTTCCAGGCACCGCCGATCGAGAGAAGATCCGCACGGCTCTCTACAACGTGGTCCCGGACGTCGTACCGCTGACCGACGCGGAGAAGGACAAGCACGAAGCCGGCATGTTGCTCGACATACGTCTCGGGGTCGCGCTGCTGCTCGGCCTGGTCTTCATCACCGGCGCGGCCTCCACCGCGGCCGGGGCGGTCGGCACTGCGCTCGACCAGGCGGCTCCAGCGAAGGCGTTGCGGCGCTCCGGCGTACCTCTGAAGGTGATCGAGCGATCGGCTCGCCTGGCGGCCGTCGTACCGGTGATCGGGGTCGGGTTGCCGGTCGTCGGGTTCGGGGCCTTCTGCGGACTGGTGTTCAGCGGTGGTCACATCCTCACCGAGGGCAGCTCAGGAGTGCTGCTGCTGTTCGGTCAGGTGGTAGTCGGACTGGTCCTGGTCGCGGTGGCCGGCGCCGCCGGCGCTCCCGTACTACGGAAGGCCAGCGTCGGCTGAAAACGCGCGGCCCGGCCCCGGTTCGTCCACAGGGCGGTCCGGGACCGGGCTCGTGCCGTGCAAGGATGAGGGCATGCGTGACCTGAATGCGCCGGTCCCGGAGCTCTCGGACGCCTCGCGTGAACTACGCGACGCGATCGACCGGTGCGGCTACTACCCAGATGTCGTGGCGGACTCCCTCGCGGTGGCGATCGCCGGTGAACCGATCCGGGCGTACGTGCTGCAGCACGAGCCGACGTTCGACCGCGACGAGGTGCGGCGGCACATCACCATCCTGGCGCTGACGCCGACCCGGCTGATCGTCGGGCACACCGACGAGCACGCCGCCGACGACCTGATCCGCGCGCCGTACGCGTCCACCTCGACCGAGGCGATCCCGCTCAACCGGGTGAACGCGGTCGTCGTCAACCGCGTCGTGCCGAACCCGGCCGGCTACGCGTCGGTCCGGTCGGACCCGGCCGCGGCCGGTGGCGAGGTGGTGCTGACGATCGGCTGGGGCATGGTGAACCGGATCGACCTGGAGCCGGCCGTCTGCGCCGACCCCAACTGCGAGGCCGACCACGGCTACACGGGTTCGGTCGCGGCCGACGACATCTCGCTGCGGATCAGCGCTGCTGCCGACGGGCCGGCCGGGATCCAGCAGGTGCTCGACTTCGCGGCGGCCCTGTCGTTCGCGACCAGCAGGTAGGACCGTGACGGTTCTCCCTGCGTACGGCGGTGGGTCGCTGGCGGACGTGCTGCCCTCGGTGGCCGGCGCATTGTCGGTTCCAGGCGAGCAGAACCAGCTGGGACTACCACCTGCACCCCGGTACGCCGTACTGCTACTCGACGGCCTCGGCTGGAACCTGCTGGAGCGCAACGCCGATGTCGCTCCCTACCTGTCATCTCTCGCGGCCCGCAGTCTCACTGCTGGAGTGCCGTCCACTACTGGCGTCAGCCTGACCAGCTTCGGCACAGGACTCCCACCGGGCGCGCACGGCATCGTCGGCTACACCTCGATCGTGCCGGAGACAGGTGCGCTGCTGAATGCACTGCAGTGGGACGCACCGGTCGACCCACGCCGCTGGCAGCCGCATCAGACCGTCTTCGAACGTGTAGCGGCCGCAGGTGTTGCCACCCGCAACGTGAGCAAGGCGCGCTTCGACAACTCCGGTCTCACCGCGGCAGCGTTCCGGGGGAGTGCCCATCGCGGAGCCGATACCGTCGAGGACCGGCTGGACGCGACCAGGTTCGCCAGCCGTGAAGGGAAGTCGTCGCTGGTCTACGTGTACGACTCGCAACTCGACTACACCGGTCATGGACAGGGCAGCTCCTCCTGGCAATGGCGCAAGGAGCTGGCTGCGGCCGATACCTTCGCGTCTCAGGTCCGCTCGGCGCTGCCGCGTGACGCGGTTCTGCTGGTTGTCGCCGACCACGGCATGGTCGACGTCGCCCCGCCGAACCGCGTCGACCTGGACCTCGAACCGGCGTTGACGGACGGCCTGCAACTCATCGGCGGGGAATCGCGCTTCCGGCACCTGTACTGCGTGGATGGCGCGGCCGCCGACGTACAGGCGACGTACCGCGCACGGCTCGGCGAAGACGCGTTGGTGCTGAGTCGCGAGGAGGCTGTCGCTCGTGGCTGGTTCGGTGTGGTGGAGGACCGGGTCGCGCCGCGGATCGGTGATGTCGTGGTCGCGTCGCTGGGTCCGGTTGCGCTGGTCGCCAGCCGGCGCTATCCGAACGAGGCCGGACTGATCGGCCTGCACGGTTCGCTGACCGAGGACGAGATGCTGATCCCACTCCTCGTCGACGAAGGCCGCTAGAAACTCCAGACGTTCCAGAAGAAGGTGGCCTGGGCCGTCCTCGCTTCGGCGTCGCGTGCCGTCACGGTGACTTTGTAGCGTCCGGCACCTGGGGTGAGTACGCCGGTGATCCAGCCACGTTCGGTGTCGATGCTCAGACCTGGTGGGAGACCAGTCGCCTTGTAGCTGATCTCACCCTTGCTGCTCATGCCCTTGAGGAGCAGCGGGACCGCCGGCGTGCCGCCGACTCCTAGTTGTTCACCGGGCGGCGTGATGGTCACACCGCTCGTTGGGGTCTGGGTGGTCTCCGCACCGACTGCTTCGGCGGCGTCGGCCAGCCCCTCACCGTAGTACGAGTTCTTCGCGTCGGATCCTGTGCATTCGCCGGCGCTGGAGGCTGGGCAGGGGATGTCGTTGGCCTCGACGGCCAGCTTGCTCCTGACCTGCGCGGGGGTGAGTTTCGGGTTGGCACTGCGGATCAGCGCGACGACACCGGCGACGTGCGGCGAGGCCATCGACGTACCGTCGAGGTTTTTGTAACCACCGCCCGGGACGGTCGAGTAGACGCTGGTGCCGGGGGCGGCGACGGCGATCTTGTCCGTGCCGTAGTTCGAGAAGCTGGCCTTCACGTTCTCGGGATCGACCGCTGCCACGACGATCACGCCGGGGACCTCGGTCGGGAGGCTGATGCAGTCGTTGGTGACGGTTCTGAGTGCCGGGGTCGAGTCGTCCGGGCTGGAGTCGTCGCTGGATTTCTGGGCGAGGTTGTAGTCGTCGTTGCCGGCCGCGGCGACGTTGACGACGCCCTTCGACTCGGCGTACGCGACCGAACGCTTGACTGCTTCGGCGATCGCGGCCTGGTCGGGATCCGACGGGCAGTTGAACAGCCACGGGTCGACGTAATAGCTGTTGTTGGTGACCGAGACGCCCTTCTGGCCGGCGAAGACGAAGGCGCAGACGGTGTTCTCGGGGAAGAACAAGGTTTGGCCGTCGGGCTCGGCGACCCGGATCGAGGACACCTTCACTCCCGGCGCGACACCGACCATGCCCTTGCCGTCCTTGGCCGCGGCGATCGTGCCCGCGACATGGGTGCCGTGCTCGGCGACCGGTCGCCAGGCGCCGGGGCGGGCGTCGACCTTGCCGTAGGCGCAGGATGCCGACTTGCTCGCGTCGAAGTTCGCCTTCAGATCGGGATGCTGGTCGTCGACGCCGGTGTCGAGTACGCCGACCGTGATGCTCTTCGAGCCAGGGTTCACCGCCCAGGCCTTGTCGGCGCCGATCTGGGTCATGTCGGCGCGCGGGATCTCGGGCTCATCGTCCTGCTGCTCCACCGGAGCTGCCGGGAGCCGCGGATTCGCGGCATCGGCCGGGAGATCCGTCGTACGGGTGGCGCCGACCTTCTGTACGCCGGTGACGGTGCGCATCCGGCCGGCGAAGTCCGCGTTCGCCGAATGCACGACGAGCACGCCGATCTCGTCGTACGCCGCGTAGACGGTGCCCTGGTTGGCGGTCACTCCGCTGACCACCTTCGCGGTCTGCCGGGGAGCGGTGATCACGAAGTACGACCGCAAGCCCGCCTCGACCCGCACCGGCGCGGCAACCGACGGCACCGCGGCGCCCATCAAGGCAAGCCAGCAGGCCACAACAAGAATCAACCCTTTGCGCACGCCCAAGTAGACCCCGCAAACCCCCAAGAACCCAAGCCGCCCCGCACCGAATTGCTGTGCGGGGCGGCTTCGGCGTCAGACGCAGTACCAGCTGACCGATCCACCGCCGGTGAAGCTGGCGTCGAAGCGGGTCTGGTGCGGGTCGTCGACGATCGCGTTGATCCGCCAGGTGCCGTACCGGCCGTCGTTGCTGGTCCCGGTCATCTGGAACCCGACGAACCACCAGCCGGTGTTCGCGCAGAACGTGTTGCGCTCCGGGTTGGCACGCGGCGCGTTGGGACTGTCGTTGCCGGCCGCCGCCGGGAGCACGGACAAAGAAAGGCCGACTGTCGTGACGGCAACAGCCAGCGCGGAACGCTGCAGCATCTTCTTCAAGCTCCTGCCTTCCTCCGAGGGACTGAACAACTCCGATCCAACGCCCCGCACCCCCACCCCAGCAAAGCTTTCAAGAAACCTCGAACCTTCACCGAGCGCCGTGGTCGTTGGCTGACGGGTTGTTCGCCCGGTGTTGCGAAATAACCGCGTCAGTGGGCGAGTATCCCGTCAGTGGCGGTGCCCTGAGACACCCCGGAGTCGGTGGTGGGGGTGGGGGTTTGGCAGGATGGGGGTTCGTGGCTGATCTGCTGTATTTCACCGGGACGATGGACTGTGGCAAGTCGACGTTGGCGCTGCAGATGGATCACAACCACAAGGCGCGGGGGCGGCTGGGGCGGATCTTCACCAGTAACGACCGGGCGGGGGAGTCGACCCTCTCGTCGCGGCTCGGGCTCGAGGTGAGCGCGATCGAGGTGCGGCCGGATTTTGATTTCTGGCAGTACGTCGTGGGCGAGCTGACCCATGGTGGGCGGATCGACTACGTGATCTGTGATGAGGCGCAGTTCTATCTGCCCGAGCAGGTGGAGCAGCTGGCCCGGCTTGTGGACGAGCTGCAGATCGACGTGTTCTGTTTCGGGATTTTGACCGATTTCCGGGCGATGCTGTTCCCGGGTTCGGCGCGGCTGGTCGAATTGGCCGACCGGATGGAGCTGCTGCAGGTCGAGGCGCTCTGCTGGTGCGGCGAGCGGGCGACTCACAACGCCCGGACCGTTGCCGGCGAGATGGTGACGGAAGGCGAACAGCTCGTTGTGGGCGACATTGAAGACCCGAGCAACGTGGTGGAGACGGCGTACGAAGTACTGTGCCGTCGTCACCATCGCCGCAAGCTGACTGCCGCCCGCGCGCGTGCCACGCTGTCACCCGAGGTCCTGCCTTTCGGAGGTGCCGTATGAACCCGCTGATCTCCGCCGAGTCGTTGCGCTCGGCCACTGAACGCCCGGTCGTCATCGACGTGACCTGGAACCTGATGGGCCCGCCCGGACGCGACGCGTACGACGCCGGCCACATCGCCGGTGCGCACTTCGTCGACCTCGACACCGAGCTCGCCGGCCCACCCGGCGACGGCGGCCGACACCCGTTGCCCTCAGCAACAGTTGTGGAAGGTGCTCTGCGGCGCGCGGGAGTCGGCACCGAGACGCCCGTCGTCGTCTACGACGCCGCGAACTCGATGGCCGCCGCCCGCGCCTGGTGGATCTTCCGGTACTTCGGGGTACGCGACGTCCGCGTCCTCGACGGAGGCTTCGCGGCCTGGCGTGCGGCCGGGGGAGAGGTCAGTACGACGGTGCCCGCTGACGAAGCCGGGGACTTCGTCGCGTCGGAAGGTCAGGTGCCGTCGCTTGATGCCGCTGGTGCCGCTGCGTTGGCCGAGACCGGCGTGCTGCTCGATGCACGGGCGCCAGAACGGTTCGCCGGTGAAGTGGAGCCGATGGACAAGGTTGCCGGGCATATCCCAGGCGCCGTGAACGCACCGACGACCGGGAACGTCACCGGCGACGGGCACTTCCTCGCTGCTGACGAGCTGCGGAAACGCTTTGCTGGGCTGGGTGTCGATGGGTCGGGCGAGGTCGGCGTGTACTGCGGGTCCGGGGTGACCGCCGCGCACGAGGCGCTGGCGTTGGAGATCGCCGGCATCGAGGCGCCGGTCTATGTCGGCTCCTGGTCGGAGTGGATCACTGATCCGTCCCGGCCGATCGCAACCGGTCGGACCTGAGGGCTTTTCGACGCTGGTCGAAGGGCTGGACCTAGTCCTTGACTTCGCCTGGCGGCTGCGGAACTGTCGTGAGTAATCGATTTCCCGCGCCCCCGAGGAGTCATCATGGCGACTGAGCCGACGATCAAGCGATCCACCTTTCTTAAAGCTGCGGTCGGGGCAGGCGCCTTGCTCGCGGCACCGACGGTCGCGAACGCGGCGCCGCGCGGAGTACAGGCTGCAACCGCCGGCCGCGGCGTACAGGCTGTGGTCACCAACAAGGTCAAGGACCTGACTGGGCCTGGGTTGACCAATCAGTTCCGGATGCAGGCGACCGATCTCGGGATTCCGGCGCGGACGCCGGACGGGCGGTTGCTGTTCATGTTCGGCGACACCTTCGAGGATCCGTACGTCGGCGGCGGTTGGTGGCGCTCGCCGGTTGCGCTGTGGTCGAACACCACCAATCTCGCGTCCGGAGTGACCTGGTCCGGCGCCGTCGGTGGCGCCGCGGCGCAACAACTGTGGGACTACCCGCACGACAACCCGACCTTCTCCACCGTGCTGCCTTCGGACGTGATCACCGTCGGCGGGTCGATGTACCTGCATGCGATGGTGAACAAGGGACTCGGCAACGTTGTGTGGACCGAGATCTGGCGGTCCGACAACTCCGGTGCGAACTGGTATCACACCGGCGCGAAGTTCCCGAGCGACATCGACGGCGGGCTCTTCCAGTTGCTCACCTGGGGGCTCGGGAACGACGGGTATGTGTACGTCTACTCGACCGGCTTCCAGCGCGACAAGCCGATCATCCTCAAGCGAGTCCGTAGCGATCAGATCGCCAACCCGGCGGCGTACGAGCCCTGGGGTTACCGCGACGGCGCCTGGAACTGGGGCAACCCCGCGACGCCGATCCTGAACGGGAGCTTCGGCGAGATGAGTCTGCGGCCGCTCGGCGGGAAATGGGTGCTGACCTGGTTCAACGCCGGCGACTACCGGATCGACGGCATGATCATGGACACGCCGGCGTCGAACCTCTACACGGCGTACCGGCAGACCTTGATCTACGGCGGCGCCTGGGGTCAGGAGAACGACAACCACGTCGCCCAGTTGTACGGCGGCTACATCATCCCGGGCTCCACGCTGAGCGACATGCACCTGTCCGTCAGCCAATGGAACACCGACGCCGGCTGGCCCTACCGAGTCATGCAGTTCCGCGTCCGCGGCTTCGGATAACCCGGGGTGGGGGAGGCTTCCCTCCGACCTCCCCAACCCGGAGTCATCTAGTAGGGCAGAGCGACGTAGTCGGCGTTCTGCCCGACGGTGGTGTCGTTCGCGGTCTCGACCGGAAGGTTGCGGACGAGCAGGCCGGCCTGCTCCGCCGCGGACAGGGCAGCCTGGTCGTAGCGGCTCTTGCGCCAGATGTCGCAGATGTACTTGCGGGTCTTCAGATAGTCGGTGTACCGGCTCATGTGCGCGTCGTCGAGGCCGAGCGCCGCGAACAGGGCGATCCGGTCGCCGTCCTTGCTCGCCACCCGCCACTTCGCGTACTTGTCATGCTCGTGCGGCAGCGGCACCTTCGACTTCGGGAACTTCAGCTGCAGGCCGTTGCCACTGTGCGTCGTACGGAGGCTCCACACCACCACGTCCCCGACCCGGCTGCGGACGTAGAGAGGCTTGCCCACGTTCACGTCAGGAGTGTTGTGCGACTGGTGGCGCAGGTTGAGACCGCCTGTGTGGCGGTAGTGATCCTGCAGATAGACGCCGAACCGTAGGACCGTGTAGCGACCTTGCCAGTCCGGTGCGTTCGGGTCGATCCGGTCGGCGTTGTCCTTGTGGAACCCCCGCTGGATCCCGTTGACCGTGAACGCACTGTCACCGGCGTACAGGATCTTGTCCTCGCCGAGGATCTGCTGTGCGATCCGGACGAAGTTGCCGTCGGTCAGTACTTCGCGCAGCCGCGCATTGGCGAGCAGGTCGCCGCCGAAGTGCTTCCTGGACCAGTACGCCGCCTCCCGCAGTCGCTGCACATCGTCCTTCGTGTACACCCCACGGACGATCGTCCAGCCGTTCTCCCAGAATCCGGTGACATCCACCGCAACCATCCGCCAACCTCCAGTTCAGCCGGGCAAACACCCGGTCCTACCCGCTCGATGCAGGAAGGTGGTGGTTTGTTGCGATCAGTCCGTGAGGTAGGCAGCGGTTGAAGCGCGCACTGCTTCACTGAAGGCCACTACAGCTGGATGCTGAGCGGCTCCTGGCCGATGCGCGATCCGGGTCCGCCGCCGCGCGTCAAGGGGGAGTAGCCGTACGCCGGGAGGCGGGTCGGCTGCCGCTAGCTGCGGCACTAGCGAGACGCCTTGTCCAGCGGCGACGAGCGCGAGCACTGCTGCGAAGTCGTCGGCATAGTGCCGGATGCGCGGGCTGAAGCCTGCGGAGTGGCACAGCTGCAACGTCACCGCATGGCAGACCGTGCCCGGAGTCCCCGCGATCCATGCGGAGTCCTTCGTACTACGGATGCTGTCGAACCCAACTCCCGCGAGGAACACCGTCTCCTCCAGCAGCGGCGACTCCTCCAACCCCTGACCAGGCGGCGTCGGCAACACGTCGTAGTCGTGCACCAGAGCGACATCCAATCGGCCGTCGCGCAAACCCTCGGGAGCATCAGCCGGATCCACCTCGGTCACCATCAACTCCAGACCCGGATGATCCCGCCCGAGCGTGACCAATGCCCCCGGCAACAAGGTCCGTACTGCGGTAGGAAACGCCCCGATCCGGAACGGGCCGGCCAACTCGTCGCCGGCCGCGGCGACGGCGGCTCCTGCTTCCTCGAGCGCCGACAACACCGTCTCGGCATGCTTCGCGAGGACGCTCCCGGCCGATGTGAGCACCACCCGACGCCCGGATCGCTCGAGCAGCGGCACGCCGGCTTCCCGCTCCAGCGCTGCCAATTGCTGGGAGACGGCCGACGGTGTGTAGGTATGGACCTTCGCCACCGCCGCGATCGTTCCAAGCCGGGCGAGGTCGCGGAGCAGCCGGAGCCGGCGGACGTCGAGCATAAGCACAGCTTACGATTCGGCGTACGAATCGGAACTGGACCTTGGCTGTCGGCTGCCCCGAGGCTGGTGCCATGACGCTCACCGGCCTGTACGTCCCGTTGATCACGCCGTTCGATTCGTCTGGAGCCGTCGCTCTGGATGCGCTGGAGTCGCTTGCCCGACGCGTGCTCTCCGAGGGAGCGGCCGGCTTGGTCGCCCTTGGTACCACCGGTGAGCCAAGCTCGCTCACCGAAGCAGAACGCCAAGCGGTCATCGACGTCGCCACCCGCGTCTGCCGCGAACATCACGCTCAACTTCTCGTCGGTGCCTCGACGCCAGACACCCTGGAGGACCTGCGGGCGAGAGCCGACGCCGCTCTGACCGTCGTACCGCCGTTCGTCCGACCAGGCGAAGCCGGCGCCGTCGCCTACCTGACCCAGCTCGCAGCCAACAGCCCAGTTCCTCTCGTGATCTACCACGTGCCCTACCGCACGGGGCAGCCTCTCTCCGCTGATTCACTCCGACAGCTGGCGGCTCTCCCGAACGTGATCGGCGTGAAGTACGCAGCCGGAATCACCGAGGAGACGATCGCCCTGGTGGCCGACCTGCCACCAGACTTCGCAGTACTGGGCGGCGACGACCTCTTCATCTCTCCGCTCCTGGCCCTAGGTGCCCACGGCGCCATCCTCGCCTCAGCCCACCTCGAAACCACCCGCTTCGCCCAGCTCATCCACGCTTGGCAAACCGGCGACCTCACCACGGCCCGCTCCCTAGGCCACCGCCTGTCCCGCCTCTCGAAAGCCCTCTTCGCCGAGCCCAACCCCACCGTCATCAAAGCCACCCTCCACGCCCACGGCCTGATCCCCACCCCCGACGTCCGTCTCCCACTCCTCCCCGCCACCCCCACCTCCCTCGACGCGGCACTCCTAACCCACCCCGTCCCGGCCTGACTCGGTCTAGCGGCGCCTGGTCTGGTCGGTCGCCGCCCGCCCTCGCGGCGAGCAGTTCCGCGCTCGACGCCGCCCTCGTGGCCCAGCCGATCGCGCCCTGACCGACCTCGACCCAGGCGATCCAACGCCGAAGAAGCTGGCCTGTGAGCCGGTCCTGCGCGACCATCAGCCTGTGCAGACCGCCTCCCTGACCTCTTCGCGCTGGGCAATGCCCGTCGCGGCCGGTGCTACTGCTGGTGCCGTTGTGATCCTCTTCGTCATCTCGGCAACTCCAGCACCGTGGCCGGCGGCGTTGGCGTGCGGCGCACTCGCTGCTTCCCTCATCGGCAGCCTGATCGAGCGGCAGGCCCGAGCACGGCGCGAACTCGTCCGTACTGCGGCCGGCAACCTCCCGCCCGACGCCGCGGCGGCCGCCTTCCACGCAGCCGGACACGGCGAGATCCCCGCCGACCCGGCCGTCCGGGAAGCCGCCCTGAAGATCGCCAGGCACCAGCTCAGCCTCACGCCACCGAAGAGCATCGCGCTCACGATCTTCCCGCTGTTCGGCGCCACCGCGGTGATGATCGCCAGTACCAACGCCCCCGGCTGGGTGCTCGTGGTCTTCGCCCTGCCCGCAGCGCTTGCCCTGATCTGCACCGGCGTCCTGACCTGGCAAGCCTTCTCCCGAGCGAACCGCCTGCGCGAACGCATCCGCCTCCTCTCCACCTGACCCACCGCCAACCCGCTTGGTGCACGACCTGAGCACCCGCTCGCGGTCGGCGTACTCAGTTGGTGCACAAAGTCGCCGAGCTGCCGGACGTGCCGCTTCGGGCGAGAGCTGATTTGCCGGTGGGGTGAGTCTCGAGGTTTTGGCTGTTGATAAAGTAACACGCATGGTTTAACTTACTCGGAATTGGGCTTTGTGTGGCCCAGAGCACACCCCCGGACCGGCCCGGTGGCGGGGTGCTCCCGGAAATTTGAGGAGTTCCGAGATGAAGAGAACGGCTAGGTGTGTCGTCACCCTGACTTCGGCAGCGCTGCTGCTGGCGGCGGCAGCCTGTGCGGACGGCAACACCCCCGCGGCGAGCAGCAGCGGTTCGATCGACGAGAACGCACCCGTCACGATCACGGTCGGGAACCGGCCGAAGCCCGACAAGCCCGCCGACGTCGCTTCGTTCGACCGCAACGTCAAGAAGTTCATGGACGCACACCCGAACATCACCGTGAAGTCGACCGAGACCTCGTGGGACGCGCAGACCTTCCAAGCTCAGGTGGCAGGTGGCTCGCTCCCGACCGTGATGAGCATCAGCTTCACCGAGCCGCTGAACATGATCCCGAACAAGCAGCTGCCGGACATCACCGACGAGCTGAAGCTGGTCGACCTCACCAAGGACCTGAACCCCAACACCCTCAAGCTGGTCCAGGACGACAAGGGCCGGATCTACGGCGTACCGTTCGAGGCCTTCTCCGTCGGGCTTGCCTACAACCGGGCATTGTTCAAGCAGGCCGGGCTGGACCCCGACAAGCCGCCGACGAACTGGGACGAGGTCCGTCAGTACGCGAAGCAGATCACCGAGAAGACCGGTAAGGCCGGCTACGCGCAGCTGACCAAGGACAACACCGGTGGCTGGATGCTCACCACGATGACCTACAGCATGGGTGGCACGGTCCAGAGCGACGACGGCAAGAAGAGCACCTTCAACGACGCGCCGACGAAGAAGGCGCTGCAGTTGCTGAAGGACATGCGCTGGACCGACAACACGATGGGCACCAACTTCCTCTACAACCAGGAGGAGGCCCGGCAGGACTTCGCGGCCGGCAAGATCGGCATGATCATGCAGGCGCCGGACGCCTACGACATGTGTGTGAAGAACTTCGGCATGAAGCCCGCCGACTTCGGCGAGGGCGCGCTTCCGCAGGACGGCGGCCCGTTCGGCACGCTGACCGGTGGCTCGATCAAGATGATCAACCCGAAGTCGACGAAGAACGAGATCGTCGCCGCGCTGAAGTGGATCAAGTCGCAGGAGTTCGACAAGTACACCAGCCAGGAGCTCGCCGTTCAGGACGCGAAGAACGCGATCGCCGACAAGGGTTTCGTCGGCCGGCCGGGCGTGACGCCGCTGAGCCAGGAGACCTACGACCAGTACAACAAGTGGCGTGAGCCCTACAACAACGTCCCGGTGGAGCAGTTCAAGGGCTACATCGAGTCGACCAAGACGCTGAAGCTGCTGCCGGAGCCGTCCAACAAGGGCCAGGAGGTCTACGCCCTGCTCGACCCGGTCGTGCAGCAGGTGCTGACCAAGAAGGACGCGGACATCGACAAGTTACTCACCGACGCCGCTTCGAAGATCGACGCCCGCCTGGCCCGGTAGCCGTCATGGCCCTCCTGACCAAGCCCGTCACCATCACCACCGCGGAGCCTGAGAGGTCCCGCCGGAGCCCAGCCACCTGGTTGCGCTCCGGCGGTCTCAGCGCGGTGCTGTTCGCCCTGCCGCTGGTGCTGACGTTCCTGTACTTCTCCTGGGGCCCGATCGTGCGCGGTCTGGTCCTCGCCTTCCAGAAGAACAACCTGGTCGCACCGGCCGAGTGGGTCGGCTGGTCCAACTTCAGCTACGTGCTGACCGACCCACAGTTGCCACAAGCAACGATCAACACCCTGTACTTCGCGTTGCTGGCACTCGTCTTCGGTTTCCCGGTGCCGCTGTTCCTGGCGGTGTTCATCAGCGAGCTGCGGAAGACCGGCTGGCTCTACAACGTGATCTCCTACCTGCCGGCCGTCGTACCGCCGGTGGTCGCGATCCTGCTGTGGAAGTACTTCTACGACCCCGGTTCCGGTGTCTTCAACGCGATCCTCGGCTGGGTCGGCCTCGGCCCGTACGCCTGGCTGAACTCGCCACACCTGGCGATGCCGGCGATCGTGCTGGAGGCGACCTGGGCCGGCGCGGGAGCCACCTCGATCATCTACCTGGCCGCGCTCACCGGCGTACGGAACGAACTGTATGAAGCCGCTGAGCTGGACGGGGCCGGGATCTGGCGACGGGTCTGGCACGTCACGATCCCGCAGATCCGCGGAATCATCCTGATCATGATGCTGCTGCAGCTGATCGGGACGTTCCAGGTGTTCACCGAACCGTTCCTGTTCACCGGCGGCGGTCCGGACAACGCGACCACCACGATCCTGCTGCTGATCTACCGCTATGCCTTCATCAACGGCGACTTCGGTGCGGCCACCGCCCTCAGCGTGCTGCTCGCGCTGGTGCTGTGCGTGCTGTCGGTCGTCTACCACTTCCTGACCAGACGTTGGAGTACGACATGACCGCGGAGGCGCCGGAGCGCGGCATCATCTCGTCCATGGACCGGCGCCGGCCGCTGATCCAGTACGGACTGCCCATCATCCAGGTGCTGCTGTTCATCGGCGTCGTGATCGCCGGGGTCGGCCCGCTGCTGTGGCTGCTGAAGTCCGGGCTGTCGACGAGCCAGGACATCATCCGGGGACCGATGTCGCTGTGGCCGAGCGGTATCCAATGGCATAACGTGCCGGACGCCTGGACCCAGGTGCAGATCGGTTCGTACCTCGGCAACACGGCGATCATCGCGATCGGATCGCTGATCTCGACCCTGTTCGTCTGTACGACGGGCGCCTTCGTGCTGAGCGTGCTGCGCCCGAAGTGGGGCGGGATCATCACCGGCGCCGTGCTGGCCACCTTGTTCCTGCCCGGCGTGATCTCGCTGGTCCCGCTCTACCTGACCATCCTCAAGATGCCGGTGTTCGGCTGGAACCTGCAGAACACCTTCTGGGCGGTCTGGCTGCCGCAAGCGGCCGGCGCGTTCAACATCTTGGTGATGAAACGGTACTTCGACGCGATTCCGCGCGAACTGATCGAGGCGGCGCGCATCGACGGTGCGAGCAACCTGAGGCTCTTCACGGCACTCATCCTGCCGATGTCGAAACCGATCATCGGTGTGGTCGCCCTGCTCACCGTGATCGGTTCCTGGAAGGACTACCTCTGGCCGCTCCTGGTCCTGCCGGATCCGAAGTTGCAGCCGATCTCGGTCGCACTGCCGAGAGTGCAGAAGACGACAGATCTGTCCTTGCAGATGAGCGCTCTATTCCTGGCGGTTCTGATCCCCGTAGTGCTCTTCTTGATATTCCAGAAGCAGTTCCTCAGAGGAGTCGGGATGAGTGGGGGTATCAAGGAGTGAGTTCAAGGGAAGGAAAGCAGAAGGCGGGTGGGTTGGCGGGGCGCCGGGTGCTGGTGACGGGGGCGACCGGGCGGATCGGGTCGGTCACCACGCGTCATCTGAACGATCTCGGCGCCCTGGTGACCACGTTGAGCATCGTCGAGGACCCGGCGTTGAAGGCCGACCGGGTGGTGATCGGCGACACCCGGTCCGAGGACGACGTCGCGACGGCGCTGGAGGATGTCGAGCTGGTGGTGCACCTGGCCGCCTTGGCGCATCGAGACGCCGGTACGCCGTATGACGTGTACACGGGCAACGTGATCTCCACGTTCAACGTGCTCGCGCAGGCCGGTGCCCGTGGCATCAAGCGGGCCGTGGTTGCGAGCAGCATCAACGCGTACGGCGTACCGATGAATCCGCAGGAGCCGCTGCCGGCGTATTTCCCGCTGGACGAGAACATCCCGTCCGATGTTGCCGACTGGTATTCGTTGTCGAAGCAGAACGACGAGAACACCGCCCGGATGGCCTGGCGACAGTGGGGGATCGATGTGGTGTCGTTCCGGTTCCCGCACGTGAACTCGGCCGACGTGCTGCTGCGGCAGGCCGAGCGAATGCGGGAGAACCCGGCGCCCGGCGTACGGGAGGGATGGTCGTATCTGGATACCCGCGATGCGGCGTACGCGATCGAACTGGGGCTGACGGCAACCTTGTCCGGGGCTCACAAGTTCTTCGTGGCAGCGCCGACCACCAACGCGCCGTACGAGACCGAGGCGCTGCTGGACGCCTTCGCACCGGGAGTGCCGCGGTTGCGCCGGTTCCCCGGGCGCACGGTGCCGATCGATCTGACCGCCGTCCGGACCGTGCTCGGGTTCCAGGCGCGCTACGAACTCGAACTGACCACCGATCGACTGGAGACCTGATGCCGCAGGAGACACCCGCCACCTTCGCCCAGCCCTGGCCGGTTCGCGACGACGTCCGGATCCGGGCGGTGCAGGCGATCGTGACCGCACCGCAAGGCATTCCGCTGGTGGTGGTGAAGATCGACACCACCGAACCGGGCCTCTACGGCCTGGGCTGCGCGACCTTCACGCAACGCTGGAAGGCGGTGCAGGCGTTCGTCAACGAGCACCTGGCACGGCTGCTGATCGGCCGGTACCCGGGCGACATCGGCGACCTCGTCCGGCTGGCCGGCTTCTCCGGCTACTGGCGAGGCGGCCCGGTGACCAACAACGCGATCTCCGGGATCGACCAAGCGCTGTGGGACATCGCCGGCAAGCGGGCCGGGATGCCGGTCTACGAGCTGCTCGGCGGCAAGGTCCGCGCGGCGGCCGACACCTACATCCATGCCGGTGGCATCACCATCGAGGAGACGCTGGAGCAGGCGAAGGAGTTCGTCGCGCAAGGCTGGCGCCACATCCGGCTGCAGGTGTCGACACCCGGCGGCGGTGGTTATGGTGCACCTCGGCTGGCCACGCTGTACCCGGACGCGCCGTACCGCAACGGCTGGTCGGCCCGCGACTACCTCCGTACGACGCCCGACCTGTTCGCGGCGGCCCGTCAGTCGCTCCCGGACAACATCGAGCTGCTTCACGATGTGCACTCACGGCTGACCCCCAAGGAGGCCGTGCTGCTTGCTCGGTCCTTGGAGCCGTATCGGTTGTTCTTCCTCGAGGATGTGCTGCCGCCGGAGCACTGGGATCGCCTACCCGAAGTACGGGCTGCTTCGCCCGTCCCATTGGCCGTTGGTGAGCTGACCACGTCGATGGGGGACGCCGTGCGGCTGGTCCGTGATGGCGGCGTGGACTTCATCCGCTCACACATCTCCGACATCGGCGGCCTCACCCCGGCCCGCAAGGTGGCCGACCTGGCCGAGCTGTGCGGAGTCCGTACGGCGTGGCACGGACCCGGCGACACCTCGCCGATCGGTGCGGCCGCGAACGTTGCGCTCGACGTCAGTTCTGTTGCCTTCGGCATCCAAGAGGGCCACATCTACAACGACGCCACGCACGAGGTGTTCCCGGGCACGCTCCGGATCGTCGACGGCTGGCTGACGCCGAACGAGACGCCCGGCTGGGGGATCGAGATCGACCTGGAGGCCGCTGCCCGTTACCCGGCCCAACTGTCCGGGCACGATGAATGGGCGGCCGGCGTACGTCGAATTGACGGAGCCCTGGAAGCACCATGAGCTTCGCCGCCCCGCGCGAATTCGACAGGTACGATCTCGGCTAGCGGGCGGGCCGGGGACAGTTTTTTCAACGGGGAAAGTTAGCGACGAGGAGGTGGGCGATGGTCACGTCCGACAGTGATTCGGCGGTGCTCGACGAGCAGACGCGCAGCGGTGCGAACCAGTACGACCTGGGCTCCTTCAACGAGGCCGTGATCATCGAGACGATCCGGCTGGCCGGCATCATCAGCCGGACCGAGATCTCCCGCCGGACCGGCCTGACCCAGCAGTCGGTCTCCCGGATCCTACGGATCCTGCTGCAGCAGGGCCTGCTCGTCGAGGAGAAGCAGGAACGCGCCGAACGCCTGGGCAAACCCCGTACGCCGGTGCGGTTGCGCTCGAACGCGGCCCATGCCGTCGGCATCCACATCGACCCCGAGTTGCTGACCGTGGCCGTGGTCGACCTGGACGGCACGATCGTGCGCCGCGAGACCGTCGACCTGGCGGCCGATCTGGACGCCGGCCGACTGGTCGATCTGGCCGCCGCCACGGTCACCGCGGCGCTCAGCATCAGCCAGGTCGACCCGGCCTCGATGCTCGGTGTCGGCGTCGCTGTGCCCGGCCCGATCAATGCCGACGGCACCTTGCTGGACCTGCCGCTGCAACCGGCCTGGCGCGGTCTGGAGATCCGCCAACTGCTGCAGCATCGCCTCAGTCACCCGGTGCTGGTGGAGAAGGACGGCACCGCGGCGGCGATCGGTGAACGCTGGATCGGCCGGTCCGCGCGGGCCCGCGACTTCGCCTACCTCTACCTCGGCACCGGTGTCGGCAGCGGCCTGATCCTGAACGGATCGATCTACCGCGGGCTCACCGCGAACGCCGGCGAGTTCGGCCAGCTGTGTGCGCTGAAAATGGGGGAGTGGGACCCGCAGAACGGTCCGCGGATGATGGCGGAATGCAACCCGACCGCCTCGCTGCCGGTGATTGCCGAAGGATTCGGATATACCGAGACCGATTCGCAGGCGACCGACGAGGCGAAACGCTACAAGGCGGTTTGCCGAGCTGCCGCCGCCGGTGATCCGGCGGCCGCAAAGGCGGTTACCCAAGTGGCATCGGTCATTGCCCAGGGTGCGGTCGGACTGGTCGACCTGCTCGATATCGATCTGATCGTTCTCGGCGGCCCGGCCTTCGAAAAGGAAATCGCCGACGTTTTCGTGAAAGAAATCGACCGGGCAGTGAATTCGCACCCGATCGCGAAAGGCACCCGGACGGTCGCCGTCGAGGAATCGATGCTGCAGGCCGACGCGGCCGCGGTCGGTGCCGCCTCGACGATCTTCCACGACGCCTTCACACCCCGGGTCGGAGGCTCGAGCCAGGCTCGTAGGCTGCCCAAATGAACTTGACCCGCCAACTCACCGACCAGGTCGTGCTCCGCCCGGTGCAGCCGGCCACCGATGCAGAGTCCTACGTCGCGGCACAGGACCGATGCCGTGAGCAACTACGCCCGTACGAGCCGATCCGGCAACCCGACTGGTACACGCCGGCCTTCCACGTTGCCCGCTTCCAGAAGATGCTCGACAACGACACCCAGGTGCCGTGGGTGCTGGCCACCGAGGACCGCGTGATCGGCACGATCAACCTGACCAATATCGTCCTCGGCGCCTGGCGCAACGCCGACCTCGGCTACTGGGTCGACGAAGCCGAGACCGGCAAGGGCCTGGCTTCCGCCGCGGTCGCCGCGGTCTGCGAGCTGGCGGACACCGAGCTGCTGCTGCACCGGATCTCGGCCAGCACCGCTGTGCACAACGCCGCGTCCCAGGCCGTCCTGAGGAAGAACGGCTTCGAGCAGTACGCGACGGTCGAGAACTACCTCTACATCAACGGCAAGTGGGGTAACCACAACCTGTTCCAGCGGATTCTCAACGAGCGGCCGCCGGGCGAAGTCTGAGATTGACGGCGTCCTGGCTCGGTGGTGTCCCGTAGCGGCGGCGGTACTCGCGGCTGAACTGCGACGGGCTCTCGTACCCGACGGCGTAGCCGACGCCGGCGACGTCGTCGGGACGGAGCACCAAGAGCAGCCGCGCTTCATGCAACCGGATCTGCTTCTGGAACTGGATCGGGCTCATCGCCGTGACCGCCTGGAAACTGCGATGGAACGCCGAGACGCTCATCCGCGCCAGCTGCGCGAGTTGCTCGACGCGGATCGTCTCGGCGTAGTGCTCGCGGATCCAGCTGACCGCCTGGCCGACGTGCGTGAGGCTGCTGTCGGCGAGACCGAGCTGACGGACGTTCGCGCCTTGCTCACCGGTGATCAGCAGCCACAGGATCTCCCGCTCGATCATCGGCGCGAGGACCGGGATGTCCCGCGGCCGGTCCAGCAGCCGGAGCATCCGTACGGCGGCGTCGAGGAGCTCGAACGAGGCATCGCTGACTGCGAGCCCCGACGGTGCTGAGCCGCCGCGGCTGCTTTCGTCCGTGCTCAGGAGCAGCTCGGCGATCGCGGACGGTCGCAGCGTGAGCCCGAAACCGAGGGCCGGTTCGGCGGCGCTGGCCTCGACGTACTGGCCGGTGACCGGTAGGTCCACCGACGCTACGAGGTACTGCCCGGCGCGGTAGTCGTAGACCCGGTCGCCCAGCACGAGGCGCTTGGCTCCCTGCGCGATGATCGCCAGCACCGTGCCGGACGTCGAGGCGGTCGGCCGGGTCGGCTCGGTCGCGATCGACGCCAGCACGTTGTCGATCGCCGTACTCCCGTCGTCGCGCGCGTGCCGGGCGATCAACGCGCGCAACTCGTCCAGGGCCATGACTCGATTGAACCAGGTTCAGTCCGGGGGCAGCCGGACCCCTCGGCTGACCTCGACATCGTCGTACCGGCCTTCGAGCACGTCGGTGAACTTGACCGGCCGCTGGAGGGTGGAGGCGATGTAGACGGCGCGGACGGTGGCCAGCGCGTCGATCGCGTCGTGGACGGTGATGCCCGGCTGCTGACCGTTGCCGATGGCATCGAAGATGTCCTCGTACTGCGCGACGTGGCCGCCCGGCGGTTCCGCGTCGACCGTCACCTCCTCGTCGGAGCCGTCGACGTTGAAGCGGCGCAGCAGGTCGTCCTCGAGTTCGGCACCGCCTTCGGTGCCGTGCACCTGGACCCGCGTCCGGCCACCGGGGAAAGCCGCGGTGGTCGCGTGCAAAGTCGCGACTGCGCGGGACTCGAAGCTCAGGGTCGCGACCACCGTGTCCTCGACCTCGATCGCGTGGTGGGCGGCACGGATCGCCTGGGCCTGGATGTTCACCGGCCGGCCCATGAACCACAGCAGCAGGTCGACGGTGTGGACGCCCTGGTTCATCAGCGCGCCGCCGCCGTCCTGTGCCCAGGTGCCTCGCCAGCCGGCGGACGCGTAGTACTCGTCGCTTCGCCACCAGGCGACGGAGGCGACGGCCGAGGTGAGCTGACCGAAGCGACCGGCCTTGATGGCCTGGGCGACGAGAGCGCTCCCTGGGTCGAAGCGGTGCTGGCTGATCACGGAGGAGACGACGCCATGGCTCGCGGCCCGGGTGGCCGCCGCGCCGAGGCGGCGGGCCCGGGGGAGGTCGACGTCGAGCGGCTTCTCGATGACGACGTGCTTCTTCTCGGCCAGTGCCTGTTCGGCGAGCGCGGCGTGGGTCCCACTCGGCGTACAGATGGCGACGAGCGAGATGTCCGATCCCGACAGAGCGCCCGTCAGGTCGCCGTACACCTTCGGCTCCGGCTGCCCGGCCTCTTTCAGCTGGGCGGCCAGCGCCTCCCGGGCGGCCGGGTCGCCGTCGACCAGTGCGGTCACGACGGCATCCGGCCGGGCGGCGATGGTGTCGGCGTGGGTGCGGCCGATGATGCCGCAGCCCACGATGGCGACCTGGTGGTTGTTCGTCTCGGACATCTCGCCCTTTCGGTCAGCCGGCAGTGAAGTTTGCGGTCAGCACCTGGTCCGTTGCGACGGTGAACGTGTACGCCGGGGTGGTGGCCACGATCTCGCCGTTCACGGTCCAGTTCTGGAAAACGCTATCCGATCCGGGCGCCGCCGTCACGGTCACCTGCGCGCCGACTTCGTACGTTCCCGGTTCGGACTCGTTCCCGGCAATCTTCGCCGTACCGTTGCCGGTGACCGCAACCGAGACGTGTCGCTGGACCACGTTGATCACCATCACGTTGTGCAGCGTGACCGGTCCGGTGCTGGTGGCGCCGTTGTAGCGGGCAAGGTTGGTGGCCTCGACGTCGCCCTTGACCACCTTCACGGTGAACCCGCCGTCGCCGAGGTTGTCGGTGCCGAGATTGAAGGCGTCCACCTGGCCGTCGTTGACGACCAGGCCGTCGTGGAAGCCGTAGGCGAAGACATTGAACAAGGTCAGCGCCCGGGCACCGTCGACGGTGACGATCTTCGCCGTCTTGCGCATGTACTTGTCGATCACGAGTTCGAAGATGTTCCCCTCGTTCATCCAGTTCGGCTGCTGGTAGCCGACCCGGGTGACCGCGTTCCCGTTCGACAGCACCCCCTCGATCCGCCCGCCGGTACTCCGGCCGACGGCGATCGCGTGGTCGAAGAAGGCGCCCGCGATCTTGCGGACCACGAAGCCGTCGTTGCGGTAGGTGGTGAAGTCGAGACCGTTCCAGGCATTCGGGAAGCCCGCGTTGATCACGTACGTCTGGGTGCCCTTGCCGCGGACGGCGTACGGATAAGGTACTACGCCTTCGGGCTTTCCGGGGTTGTTGTCGGGATAGAAGACTCTCAGTCCGCGAAGGCCGGCCTTGGTGCCGTTCAGCGTCACGAGAGCGGTTGCCGAGTCGGGTGCAGTCGTCGCCCGTCCCTCGAAGGCCTGCAAGACGGTGCCGGCACTGGCGCCACTCTGATCGCGGTTCGGTACTGCGGAAGACCCGCGCAACTCGACGCTTGCGGGAACGGTGAGGTGCGTGCTGATCCGGTAGAAGCCGGCTGGGAGGTAGACGATGCCGCCTCCGTCACGCCCGGCCTTGTCGAGCGCTTTCTGTACTGCGATCGTCGCGTCGGCCGTGGGGAGATAGCCGACTCCATGCGGCGCGTTCGCGACGTACAGGCTTCTGCGTGCCGGTCCGGGAAGCGGCTTCTGGTTGTAGGTCGGAGCTGTGCCCGCCATCTGGTGAATGGTGCCGGAGAGCGCTCCCTGGAGTGCTGTGCCGGTGAGCTTCACGTAGCCGGCCGAGTTGTTCTGGATCGCCTGGACGCTGCCTTCGACCCGGCCGCCGGCGAGCGTGAGCCCCCACCGATCGTCCATCACGTCGACCTTGAGGCCGATATCGGTACGCCGGATGTCGGGCTCCAGGAAGCTTCCGGTGAACTGGGCGCGCTGGCCGACGATCACGTTGATCCCGATCCGGTAGTCGGAGAGCGTGATCTTGTAGAACTGGTCCCACTCGAGATCGCCGAGCGCGAGACCGGTGCCGTTCGCCCTGGTCCACGCGTCGAGCGTGGCGCGTGCCGGCGGCTTGTACGCCGCGGGTGCTGTTGCCCAGTAGGAGTTGCTCAGGGTGAGGTTCTCCCACGTGCCGACGTCCGAGCCGTTGTAGGCGCGGGCGCCTTCGAAGAGAACGGTTCCCTTCACGTTCCGGACCGTTGCGGACTCGTGCACGGTGCCGGAGGTGTTGCCGTGGTCGTTGGGGAAGGTGCTGATCCCGATGCCGCGGTAGGAGTTCAGCATGGTGACGTCGGAGATCGTCGACATCATGTAGTTCTCGTTGCCGATCCAGGCGTGCCCGGGGATCTCGAACGTGTAGTTGTAGGGGACCGGCTGGGTCGCGCTCTGGTGCGGGTAGTAGGTCGTGACGCCGATGACCCCGGCCGAGCCGCCGACCCGGAAGAGCACCGGACCGTCGTTGCCCGAGGCAACGTCGGCGATCACGACGGTGCCGTAGTCGTCATGTCCCTTGGCATGGGCGTCGGGGTTGCGGTGGTCGCCGCGGAGGGTGCAGAACGCGTGCACCTCGAGGGTGTCCTTGACCAGGTATTTGCCGGCCGGGAGCCAGACGGTGCCGCCGCCCGCGTCCTCGCAGGCGTAGAGCGCGTTCTGGATCGCCTTGGTGGAATCCTTCCGGCCGCTGCGGTCGGCGCCGAACCGGGTGGCGTCGAAGTCGGCGATCACGCCGTCCTCGGTCGGGTTCACCGTTTGGACCAGGGTCGGCGTCGGGTTGACCACCGGCGCTGCCCGGAGCTGGAGCTCCTTGACTGTGAAGTTGTCCGCGCCGGTCATGACCACGCGGACGTAGCGAGCCTTGGTGGTGGCGAAGCGGGTCCGGCTGAACTGGTTCGCACCTGGGGAGCCGGTGCGACCGACAGTCGTGAACATGGTGCCGTTGGTCGAGACCTGCACGGTGTAGTCGGGGGAGGAGGACTGACCCCATTCGACGCGGACATCGTTCACCGATCGCGGCTCTTTCAGGTCCACCTGCAGCCAGGAATCACCGGCGCCGCTCGTCCACGCGGTGCCGTGGTCGCCGTCGTTCGCGTTGGCGACTCCGGTGCCGCCACTTGCGCTCGCCGTACCGGCTGTTGCGAAGTTCGTGTCGACGGCGGAGGCGTTGAACGCATCCAGCTTGGCCTGCAGGGTCTGCAGAGCGGCCTTGACCTGTATGTCGGTGACGCCCGGCGTGGCTGCGACCGCGCGCGCCTCGTCGATTGCCTGCAGGAAGGTCGCGCGGCTGCCGACCGGGAACTGGCCGTCGCGGGTGCCTTCGCGCGCTGCCTTCTGGACCAGGGCGGCCTGGTTGATCAGGTCGACCAGGCCTTCGGTCACGTCGAGAACGGTCGCGACCTTGGCGACCCGGACCGCGGCGACCTTGAGCTCGGCGCGGCCGTCGCCGGTGTGGATCCGGAAGTCGGAACCGTTCGAGCGGTTCGTCATCACCGCGTCCGGGAGCGCGAAGGTGTAGGTCTTCCAGGTCTTGGTGTCGCCGTAGGTGATGACGTCGGAGTTCTTGAACTTCTCCGGGATCGTCTCGCCGGGGGAGTCGTAGTGCAACCCGAACTGGCCGTTGCCCTCGTCGAAGTAGTCGATGCTGATCAGCACCAGGCTGCGGTTGGCGTACAGGTAGCTGTCAGCGACGTTCATGTACATGAACCCCGTCGCCTTGGTCGTCTGCCAGTACGAACGGCCGTCCTGTACGCCGGTGACGATGCCCGGCTGATCGCCGTCGCGCGGGGAGATGCCGTTCTGGATCGTCGAGGCGCCGAGCCCGACCGATGCTCCGAAGGTGCTGATCCGCAAGGCGGCGACGGTGATGTCCGTGCTGCCTTGTAGTCGCAGGTCGGCGCCGCCGAGGCGATCGGTGAACCCGATGTCCTTCAGGTCGAAGGTGCCGATCTTCCATTGCCCGGTGCCGGTGAGCTGTACGTCATCCGCGTGCGCCGCGGGGTCGGCGGCCGCGTCGTACTGGAGCTGGAGCGTCCCCGTGCCGCTGTCGAGATACGTGACGCTCACGACGACGTCGTCGGTGCTCAGCTCGTCGACGTACGTGCGGTCGACGTCGAACGAGAAGTAGCTCGTGTTGGCCGCCTGGTTCGTACGCCAGTAGGTGCGGCCCTGCTCGGTCCCGGTCTGGAGGCCGGCCGGGTCCTGGCCGGCGGAGGGCTGTACGCCGAGGGTGGTCGGTGCCGCTCCCAGGTCGGCACCGACGCCGCTCGGGTACATCGTGGCCGCGTGGGCCGGTGGGGCTCCGGCGAGCGCACCGGTCAGCAGAAGTGCGGGAATCAGCCCGGCGAGCAGGCGGCGTGCGGTCATCAGGGAACCTCCAGATGGCGGACCGGAAGCGCAGTCGCGGTTAAGTTAAACCATGCGTGTTACTTATTCAAGAGTCCGCGGTAGAGCCACTGCGGGCACGATCGAGAGGACTGTGAAGCCGATCGCCCACCAAAGGTGTCGGCATAACCGGCGCTCGTCGGGTGACCGGCGAGCTCACGCTGGAGCACGACGGCCAGTACTGCGGCACCGAACGAACCCGGGACGCGACCAGGGCACCGAGATTCCAGGCGAGTCCGCAGAGCGCCGAGGACGAGGATCCCGGACAGCCACCCGCCACCCACAACACCATCCGGGGGTACGGACAACATTTCGGCACCTCGGACATCAACCCGGCACCTCGGACAGCCAGTGCCTTGTCCTGACGGCCGGCTTGGTGTCCGGACCCCGAGGTGGCTGCGCCTGCGGGGGGTGCGGACTGTTTGGTGTGGGCGGCGGGGGGAGTGGTTAGGCGACGCCGACCAGGGTGCGGGTGGGCTCTAGGGTCTCCAGCAGGGTGAAGAAGTGGGTGGCGGCGTCGGCCAGACGCAGTGAGCCGGCTTCGTGGTGGGTCCAGCCGAAGAGGAGTTCGCCGTCGAGGACGCGTTCGGCCAGCGGAACGGCGTACGAGCTGAGCGTGATGCGGTTCGGGCCGGTCTGCGGGTGGTGATCACCGCAGCCGCACTCGGCCGCGATGACGATCGAGGTGAGTGCCTCTGGGGCGTAGTGCCGCAACCGGAGTGCGGTGCCGCGCGCGGTGAACCGGACGATTGTTGCGTCCGGCAACTGAACGAGGACGTCGACCGGGACCGCGGCCGAGCCCGGCAGCAGGCGGAGTCCGTGGGACGCGAGCAGGTCGGCGAAAGCCTGGAGATTCATGGGAAGTAAGTCCTGTGGGTGCTGGTGTCGGCGGGCGGGCCTGGAGAAAGGGCAGGGCCTCGCGCGCCTCAGACGGCGCGCGTCAGCGACAACAACAGCAACAACACAGCGAGATACGCATGCCGAAGATGATGGCAGAGACCCCACCCGCTGCCAAACCCCGCCCGCACTCTGAGACAACCGTCCGTAGCCGCCGGGTCGCGCACCGATGCCAAGCAGCCTACCGAGGCAAGCCGAGCAGGCACACATCACGGCCGATCGGACCAGCCGACCGCGCAGGCACCCCACAAGGCGGCCCGGACTGCCTACGGTCTCAGCACCGAGATGCCGACCGAGGGGACACCAACCAATGACCGAGCAGAGCTACGACGTCGTCGTGGTCGGCGCAGGATTCGCCGGGCTCTACGCACTGCACAAGTTCCGCGACCAACTCGGCCTGTCGGTCGCGGTGGTCGAACTCGCCGGTGACGTCGGCGGGACCTGGTACTGGAACCGTTACCCGGGCGCCCGGTGCGACATCGAGAGTTTCAACTATTCCTACTCGTTCTCCGAGGAACTGCAGCAGGAGTGGGTGTGGTCGGAGCGGTTCGCCGGCCAGCCCGAGATCCTGCGGTACCTCAACCACGTCGCCGCCCGCTTCGACCTGCGCCGCGACATCCGCTTCGGCACGCGCGTGGAGTCCGCCACCTTCGAGAACGACGGCTGGACGATCGGTACGTCGGACGGCGCGACGCTGCGCGCCCAGTTCCTGGTCTCCGGTGTGGGGAACCAGTCGCTCGCCAAGCAGCCGGACTTCGTAGGCCTGGACGACTTCGCTGGGGACGTGTACTACACCTCGGCCTGGCCCCATGAAGGTGTCGACTTCACCGGCAAGCGGGTCGCCGTGATCGGCACCGGCGCGAGCGGTACCCAGGTGATCCCGGTGGTCGCCGAACAGGCCGCGCACCTGACCGTGTTCCAGCGGACCCCGAACTACGCCATGCCGATCGGCAACGGCCCGCTCGACTACGAACTCCAGTCGCAATTGAAGTCGAACTACGCGGCGCTGCGGGCCCGTTCCCGCTCGAGCTTCAGCGGCATCCCGTACACGCAGGCCCAGCCGTCGGCGGTGGCGGTCAGTCCGGCCGAGCGGCGTGCGACGTTCGAGGCGCGCTGGTCGCAGGGTGGGTTCAAGCTGTTCCTGGACAGCTATCAGGACCTGTTCTTCGACCCGGCCGCGAGTGAGGCGGTGGCCGAGTTCATCCGCGAGAAGATCGGCGAACGGGTCGACGACCCCGAGGTCGCCGCGCTCCTCACGCCGACCGATCATCTGTTCGGCACGAAGCGTCCGCCGCTGGAGACCAACTACTATGAGGCGTTCAACCGGCCCAACGTGACCTTGGTCGATCTCCACAAGAACGCGCTGCAGCGATTCACCTCGACCGGGATCCAGACCGAGCAGGGGTCGTACGAGTTCGATGCTGTGGTGCTGGCGATCGGCTTCGACGCGATCAGCGGGCCTCTGCAGCAACTCGGCATTCGCGGCCGCGAGGGCCGGGCACTGACGGAGCACTGGGTCGAAGGGCCGCGCACCTATCTCGGCCTGGGGGTGCACGGATTCCCGAATCTCTTCCTGATCACCGGTCCGCAGAGCCCGGCGGTGCTCTACAACGGCCCGCTCGCGATCGAGGACCACGTGGACTGGATCGCGGATTCGATCGAGCACCTGCGCGCGAACGGCCTGCGCACGATCGAGGCCACCGCCGAGGCCGAGTCGGACTGGATCGAGCAGACACTCGCGATCGCGGACCAGACACTGCTGCCGCGCACGGACTCCTGGTACATGGGGGCCAACATCCCCGGCAAACCACGCGTCTGCATGGTC
Source organism: Kribbella sp. NPDC006257 (assembly GCF_040613535.1). Classification (NCBI taxonomy): domain Bacteria; kingdom Bacillati; phylum Actinomycetota; class Actinomycetes; order Propionibacteriales; family Kribbellaceae; genus Kribbella; species Kribbella sp. NPDC006257. Next base: position 92,871 of record NZ_JBEXSJ010000003.1, on the reverse strand, counting down.
TACCTGGGCGGCGCACCGCAGTACCGCGAGGTCTGTGCGCAGGTCGCCGACGACAACTACCGGGGCTTCCAGCTGAGCTGATCGGTCAACGACAAGGACCAGCTGAGTGGTCGGCTCAGCTGGTCCTTTTCGGGGTTTGTGGTCAGTCGGCTTTCTTGCCGAACATGATCTCGTCCCAGCTCGGCACGCTGGCTCGCTTCGAGGCGCGCTTGGCCGGCTTCTTCTTCGGTTCCTCGGCCGGTTGTTCTTCCGCTGCGACCTGCTCAGGCTCGTTGGCAGCCGGCTGCTCGACGGCTGGCTGCTGGGCGGGGGCCTGCGGGTTCGGTCGCTGCTGTGCAGGTGGTTTCGGAACGGGTCGCTGGGTGGGCGGCTGCGGCACCGGGCGCTGCTGCGGCGCTGCCTGCTGCTCGGCCGGCTGGTGCGTTGGCCGCTGCTCCGGCGTGCGCTGCTGAGGTGCCGGCGTTGGCGCCGGGCGCTCGGGGACGATGCGGCGTTCGGTGAAGCGGTTCTCGGGTGCGGCCGCACGCTCTTCCAGCGGCGCAGGCGGTGACGTCTCGACAGGAGGCTGGGCCGGCCGTTCGACAGCCCGTACCGCGGACCGCACGGCCGGCGGCTCCTCGATCGGTACGTTGATCAGCGTCGGCTCTTCGTCCGGGCTCGGCACCGAGTGCACACGCCGCGGCCCCCGCTCACCCTCGCCCGGCATCTCACCGCGCGCCACATCCCCACCGCGGAATCCGTCGGCCCGCGCGCTGTCCCTCCGTGCGCCGTCGCGGCTCGTGTCGCGGCCGGGTCCGCGGCCGAACTCGCGGCCGGGCTCGTGTCCGTACTCCGGCGCCTGGTCGCGCCCGAAGCCCCGGCCGGTGTCGCGGTTGGCGTCCCGGTCCGACTGATGTGCGCGACCGCGCGGCAGGCTGATCGTGTCCTCGAACCCGGCCTCGTAGCTGTCGGCGCCATGGTCGGGAGCAATGCTCAGGTCGAAGTCGGCGACCGCGGTCAGTCTGCGCTCCGAGGTCGGCTGCGGCGCGATCACCTGCGCCTGCTCGCCGACCAGCCAGCGTGCCTCGTCGTCATCCGGTACGGCATACCGTCCCGGGGCGTCGTAGGCGAACATCGCGACCTTCTCGTCGCCGGACTCACCCTCGCTCGCATCCGCGAAGTAGGAAACGCGCACGGCCCAGCGGCCGTCGTCGCGCCGCCAGGCATCCCATTCCGCGGTGGCCGGGTCGACGCCACGGATCCGCAGCCGCTCGGTGACCCAGGCGCCGAGGTTGCGGGTGGGGGCGTCGCCACCACCGCGACGGCGGACCGACGCCCGCTGGGCGAGGCTCGCGACATGATCCCGTTCCGCCAGCACCGGGCCGGCGAAGGCCATCACCCGTTCCATCGGCATCTGGGCGACGGCAGCGACCGCCTCGGGACTTTCTCCGGCTCGGATCCGAGCCTGGATGTCTCGTGGGCGGAGCGCGCTCTCCATTTGAATCTCCAGCTGGCCGAGTCGGGCACGGTCACCGCGCAAGGCCGCACGCAACCGGTCGTCGACCGGAACGGCGAACTCCTCACCCGTCTCGGCCACAGCCAGGATGAGCGTCTTGCCATCCTGACTCAGCCCAACGAGCCTCGCCTCGCGCATTGCCTCTGTTCTCCTGTGCGGTTCTTGACAGTCTCTCCCGACACGTACGCCTGCACCAAGACCGGCGCGCCGTGCCCGCCGGTCATTGTGGAGGTTATGTCACAAAGGTCCATCCTGCCTGCTCAGCAGGGTCCTCGTCGTCACACCAGTCACACTAGTCACAACATCCAGTGACCTCGACGGCAGGTCCGCCCGGATGACCGCTCCGCAAGCAGCCATCCGGACGGAAACCGATCAGTTGTGCGGGTAGGCCGCCCGGACCGCCAGGGCTCGCTTCAGGTCGTCGGCCTCGTCGCCGATCGCCCGCCGGATGCCGGCCGCGACCGACTCGTCCGCGACCAGGTCCGCCGCCAGCCTGACCACCCGCTCGTCGATCGAGAACCGCGGGAAGGCCAGCTGCGCACCTCGCGCCACCGCCCAGCCCGAGCGAAGCTTCTCGGTCGCCGCGATCTCGGCGAAGTACCGCTCGACGTACGGCGCGGTGAGATCCTCCTGACTCGGGTGCCAGAAGCCGGTCGCCGCGGCGTACAGGTCGTAGTTGGCCGCGTCCGCATCGGTCGTGATCAGGTTCCACGCGCGCTCCTTGGCCTCGGCCGTCGGCAGCGAGGCGCGGCACTCGGTGGCGTGCACCTGACCCTCGGAGGAATGGTCGCGCTCGAGCTCGGCGTCGATCTCCGCGTCACCGATGGCGCCGAGCCGGGCCAGCCGCTGGGTGATGTCCCACCGCAGCTCGGCATCGACAGCCAGCCCCTCCGGTACGCCGGTGCCGGCGAGCCAGCCCTTCAGCTGCTCCACCTCCGACGAGACCCGGACCAGACCGCGAACGACCGCCAGTTGCAGGCTGCTCCCGGCCGGGGTCGATCCGACCCGCGCCGCGAGCACGTCGGCCAGCTGCTGACGATGCGGCTCGTAGGGCAGATAGCCGCCGAGCAGCCGGGCCAGGCTCCAGGAGACCATCGTCGCGACCGCGATATCGCTGTCCTCGTGCGGCAGTGCCGCGAGCACCACGTCGAACCCGAGCTGCGGGTCGAGCTCGGCATCCGCGACCGCGTCCCGCAGGCTGTTCAGGACGACCGCGCGGGTCACCCCGTCCTCGATCTTCGGCAGCACCTCGGTCAGCCGGCCGAGGCTGTCGGCGTCCAGCCGGATCTTCGCCCAGGTGTCGTCGGCCGCGTCCGGCACGATCACGGCCAGCGACGGGTCCAGCTCGACCTCGACCTCGTCGGAGTCGAGCAGCACCGGCACCGAGACGCCCCGGCCGGACTCGTCGAATCCGCCGACGGTCAACTGGTGCGGGCGGCTCGCGGGATACGCGGCCGGCGCGACCCGGCGTAGCTTCACCCCGGTCGCGGTCCGCTCGGCGCTGATCGTGTCGACGCCCGGCGTACGGAGCCAGTTCTGGGCCCAGTCCTCGAGGCCGGCCGCGCCGGCCTCGGTCCACTTGCCGACCAGGTCGGCGAAGGTGGCGTTGCCGAACTCGTGCGAGGTGATGTGCGCGCGGACACCGGCCAGGAAGACGTCGTCGCCGAGGTAGGCGGCGAGCTGCTTGAGCGTGGCGGCGCCCTTCGCGTAGGAGATCCCGTCGAAGTCGTCGAGCGAGCTGAGGGCGTCCTTGACCGCGTCGGCCGCGATCGGGTGCGTCGACGACCTCTGGTCGGCCTGCAGACCCCACCACTTGCGGACGAAGGCGAAGTCGATCCAGTTGTCGGTGTACTGCGTCACGGCGCTGGAGACCCGGTGCGCCATGTACTCCGCGAACGACTCGTTCAGCCACAGGTCGTTCCACCACTGCATCGTCACCGTGTCGCCGAACCACTGGTGCGCCATCTCGTGCACGATGGTCCGGGCCCGGCCGCTGCGCTCCTGGTCGGTCACGGCCGACCGGAACACCATCGCGTCGCGGAACGTGACGCAGCCCGGGTTCTCCATCGCGCCGGCGTTGAACTCCGGGACGAACGCCTGGTGGTACTCACCGAACGGGTACCGGTAGCCGAACAGGCGGTGGAACTCGTCGAAGGCCTGCTTGGTGACGGTGAAGATGTCCTCGGCGTCGCGGTCCAGGGCTTCGGCGAGCGACTGGCGCGACACCACCCCGAGCGGGATCCCGTCGTGGGAGTCCAGGATCTGGTGGTACGGACCGGCGACCAGCGTGACGAAGTACGTCGAGAGCGGCTTGGTCTCGGCCAGCTCCCAGCGGCCCGGTGAGACCTGGGTGGCGGCTCCGTTGCCGAGCACGATCCACTCCGGCGGCGCGGTCACGGTCACCTTGTACGGCGCCTTGAGGTCGGGCTGGTCGAAGCAGGCGAAGATCCGGGGTGCCGCATCCAGGAACGACATCGCGTAAAGATAGGTGAGGCCGTCCGCGGCGTCGACGCTGCGGTGCAGGCCCTCGCCGTCGTTGGAGTAGAGCATCGACGCGACCACGACGAGCTCGTTCTCCGCGGTCAGGCCGGTCAGCGCGAGCCGCCCGTCACTCAGTCCGGCGACGTCGACCGCTTCGCCGTTCAAGGTCACCGACGTCAGCTCGGCGGGTTTGACGTCCAGGAAACTGGACTGACTGGACGCCGAGAACACGATCCTGGTCGTGGAACCGAAGGTCTGGTCCCCGCGGGTCAGGTCGAGATCGACGTCGTACGAGTGGACGGTGAGTGCGGCGGCCCGGGTACGGGCGCCGTCGACGGTAAGGCTCGGCATGCCCTGAACTCTATGCGGTCGCCGAAGCTCCCGACACGACCCCGACCTGACTCCAGCAGGACCTTTCCAGGACCTCGCAATGCACTGGTTAAGGTTTGATCATGACCGACATGGAGTACCGGCAGCTCGGTGACTCCGGTCTGACCGTCAGCGTGGTCGGACTGGGTTGCAACAACCTCGGCCGCAGGCTGGGCGCGGACCGGGCGGACGCGGTGGTGAACGCGGCCGTGGACGCGGGCATCACCCTGTTCGACACCGCCGACATCTACGGTCTGGGCAGCGAGCACGGCACCAGCGAGGAGCTGCTCGGCCAGGCGCTCGGCAAGCGCCGCGCGGACGTGGTGATCGCGACCAAGTTCGGTGGCGACATGCACGGCGAGAACGGGCCCGACTGGGGTGTGCGCGGATCCCGCCGGTACATCCGCAAGGCGGTCGAGTCGAGCCTGCGCCGGCTCGGCACCGACTGGATCGATCTCTACCAGCTGCACTTCCCCGACCCGGTCACCCCGATCGAGGAGACCCTCGCCGCACTCTCCGAACTCGTTGCCGAGGGCAAGGTTCGCTACATCGGCAGCTCGCAGTTCGCCGGCTGGCAGGTGGTCGACGCGGACTGGGCGGCACGCACGTCCGGATCGGAGCACTTCATCAGCGCGCAGAACCGCTATTCGCTGCTCGAGCGCGACGTCGAGGACGAACTGATCCCGGCCTGCGAGCACCTCGGCATCGGCGTCCTGCCGTTCTTCCCGCTCGCCTCGGGGTTGCTGACCGGCAAGTACAAGCGCGGCGAGCCCGCACCGGAAGGAAGCCGGCTGGCGAGCCAGCCCGAGCGGCTGAGTTCGGCCGACTTCGACCGGATCGAGGCACTCGAGACGTTCGCGGCCGAGCGCGACCTGAGCCTGATCGACGTCGCCATCGGTGGACTCGCGGCGCAGCCGGCGGTCGCGTCGGTGATCGCGGGTGCCACCACTCCGGAGCAGATCGAGCAGAACGTCGCTGCCGGCCTGTGGAGTCCGACCCCGCAGGATCTGGCCGCGCTGGACGAACTCACGTGACCGTGATCCTGCTACCGCCGTCCGAAGGCAAGACGGGCCGCTCCCGTGGCAAGGCGGTCGATTTGCCGTCGCTGTCGTTCCCGGAGCTCAACGACGTGCGCGAGACCGTGCTGGACTCGCTGGCCAAAGTGAGTTCCACGAGCGACGCGTACGGCGTACTGGGTGTCGGTCCGTCATTGCGGGACGAGGTAGAGCGCAACATCAATTGGCGGACCGAGCCCGCGGTACCGGTCTCTGAGCTGTACTCCGGTGTGCTGTACGACGCTCTCGGGTACGCCACGTTGTCGCCTGGTACCAAGCGTCGCGCCGGTGCCCGTCTCCTGGTGGTGTCTGCGGCGTGGGGTGCTTTGCGGATGGCGGACCGCGTACCGCCGTACCGGCTTTCGATGGGTACTTCGTTGCCGGGGCTCGGGCCGCTCGCTTCGCACTGGCGCGATCCGCTTGTCGCGTCGCTCGATGCGGCGGCAGGGAACTCGGTGATCGTCGACTGTCGTTCGTCGACGTACGCCGCCGCGTGGCGCCCTAGTGGCGAGCAGGCGGCCAAGTGGGTCGCAGTGTCGGTGGTGCGTGAGCGCGGGGGAGTGCGGTCGGTCGTGTCGCACAACGCGAAACACACGCGCGGACTGGTGGCGCGGCACCTGCTGGAGTCGGGGAAGGATCCGGGCACGCCGAAGGCGCTGCACAAGTTGATCTCCGAGCGCTGGAACGCGGAACTCGAGCGGAGCGGCGCGGGCTGGACGCTGACCGTGGTGGAACACGACTGACCTTCACCAGGGGTTCACCGGTGAGTGGTTTCCCCTGCTCACCAGCCGGGGAAGGGTTAGGCAGCGCAGTCAGGGGGCACCGCCCACGACCCTCACCGTCAAAGCGGAAGGAACAACCACCGGCTACAGCCGCGACAAGTTCCCGCACTGGCACACGGTGTCCGGCACTTGTGACACCCGCGAAGAAGTACTGAAGCGCGACGGGACCGGCGTCACCGTGGACAACTCCTGCCAGCCGACAGCCGGCAAGTGGACCAGCGTCTACGACTCAGTGGTGATCACCGACAGCTCTGACGTCGACATCGACCACATCGTCCCGCTGGCCGAAGCCTGGAAGTCAGGTGCGAGCACGTGGACGACAGCCAAGCGGGAAGAGTTCGCCAACAACCTCACGATCTCCCAGCTGATCGCGGTCTCCGCGTCGAGCAACCGCTCCAAGGGCGACAAGGACCCGGCGTCCTGGCAGCCGCCCGACTCCGCGATCCATTGCCTCTACGCGCGCTACTGGATCTCGGTGAAGTACACCTACAAACTCTCCCTCCAGTCAGCCGAGAAGACTGCCCTGCAAGACATGCTCGACGCCTGCTGACCGGCCGGCGGACCGTATCGATGGGACCATAGGGCGAAGAGGTAGTACCTTCCAACGTCCTGGGGAGGCAAGATGAGCGAGAGCTCGGCGACAACCACCGTGGACCGCCCGGAGCTGAAGCGGGTGATGGGACCCGGCCTGCTGCTGCTGTTCGTGGTCGGCGACATCCTCGGCACCGGCGTGTACGCGCTGACCGGCAAGGTCGCGGGCGAGGTCGGTGGTGCGGTCTGGCTGCCCTTCCTGTGCGCCTTCGTGGTCGCGATGCTGACGGCAACGAGTTACCTGGAGCTCGTCACGAAGTACCCGAAGGCCGGTGGTGCGGCGGTCTACACGCACAAGGCGTTCGGGATCCACTTCCTCACCTTCCTGCTCACCTTCGCGGTGATGTGCTCGGGGCTGACCTCGGCGTCGAGTGCGTCGAAGGCGTTCTCGGAGAACTTCTTCAAGGCGGTGAAGATCGACTCCTCGCACGGGTCGATCCTGATGATCACCGCACTGTCCTTCATGGCACTGATTGCCCTGGTCAACCTTCGCGGCGTGGGCGAGAGCGTCAAGGCCAACGTCGTACTGACCCTGATCGAGCTGACCGGTCTGCTGATCGTGATCGGTGTCGGCGCCTGGGCACTGGCCGGTGGCGACGGCGACACGTCCCGGCTGACCGACTTCAGTACGCCGAACGGCGAGTCTCCGTTCAGCGCGGTCACCGCGGCGACGGCGCTCGCGTTCTTCGCGATGGTCGGCTTCGAGGACTCGGTGAACATGGCCGAGGAGACCAAGGATCCGGTCAAGATCTTCCCCAAGATCATGTTGCTCGGCCTCAGCATCACCGGCGTGATCTACGTCCTGGTCGCGATCTCGGCCGTCGCGCTGGTCTCACCGGACGAGCTGAACAAGGGCGCCACCCCGCTGCTCAAGGTGATCCAGGCCGGCGCCCCCGGCTTCCCGCTCCAGATCTTCGCCTGGATCACGATGTTCGCGGTCGCCAACTCGGCGCTGATCAACATGCTGATGGCGAGCCGGCTGCTCTACGGCATGTCCCACGAGAAGGTGCTGCCGGGTCCGCTCGGCCGCGTCCTGCACAAGCGCCGTACGCCGTGGGTCGCGATCCTCTTCACGACCCTGCTCGCCTTCCTGCTGATCGGGTACGCCGACCTCGCGGCCCTCGGCGGCACGACGGCGTTCCTGCTGCTGTGCGTGTTCGCGATCGTCAACGTGGCAGTTCTCGTACTACGGCGCGACCACGTCGAACACAAGCACTTCCACGCGCCCACCGCGTTGCCGGTCCTCGGCGTGGTGCTCTGCGTCTACCTGGCCAGCCCGCTGTCCGGGCGCGCCAAGGACGACTACAAGATCGCCGGCTACCTGATGCTGGTCGGCGTCGGCCTGTGGGCGATCACCTGGCTGCTCAACAAGTACGTCTTCAAGCGCAAGTCCGACTTCGATCCCAGCCACCTAGACCCGAGCGGCCCTGTCAACTGAGGGGCGGACGGGGAGGAGGGCGGCGAGGATGACGGTGGCCAGGGCGGCCAGGGCCAGGGCGACGGCTATCCAGCCGAGGGTGGGGTAGCCGGCGCCCGCGTCGATCGCGAGGCCGCCGAGCCAGGGGCCGATGGTGATGCCGACGTTGAAGGAGGAGAAGTTGATCGCGGTCGCGAAGGTCGGTGCCTGGCCCGCGAGGCTGAAGACCCGGGCGTTCAGGGCCGGGTTGGTGGCGAAGCCGAAGCCGCCGAGCAGGAACACCGTTGCGATCGCGATCACCGGATCGCCGGCCCAGAGCGCGAGTGCCGCCGACAGCACGATCAGTCCGGTGATCCCGACCGACAGCGTGCGGAAAGGAGTGGCGTCCGCCGTACGCCCGCCGATGGTGATGCCGATCAGCGAGCCCACGCCGTACAGGGCGAGCACACCAGGGACGGCGCCAGGCCGCAGGCCGGTGGCCTGGGTGAGCAGGGGCGCGAAGTAGCTGAAGATCACCAGGATCGCCGCGGTGACGAGCGCGGTGGTGGCATAGGACAGCCACAGCCGTGGGTTCGCCATCGCGCGGATCTCCTCGCCGAGGTTCGGCGTGGCCTCCGGGTCCGGTGCACCACCCGGGATCGTGGCCAGCACCCCTGCCATCGCCAAGGTGGACAGCGCGGCGACCGTCCAGAAGGCTGCCCGCCAGCCGAGGTGCTGGCCGATCACCGTCCCGGCCGGCAACCCGACGATGGTCGCGACGGTGAGCCCGCTTGCGACGACGCTCATCGCTTTCGCCCGGCTGTTCCGAGGGACCAGGTCGACCGCGGTGACAGCGGCAACCGCCCAGAACCCGGCGTACACGAAGGCGCCGACGACACGGGTCACCAGCAGCACTTCGTAGTTGGGTGTGAGCGCGCCCGCCACATGGGTCAGCGCGAAGACCGCGAGGAAGACCAGCAACGCCGTACGCCGGGGCCAGCGCAGCGTGACGACCGCGAGCACCGGTGCGCCGACCAGCATGCCGACGGCGAACGCGGAGATCAGCAGTCCTGCATCCGGGATCGAGACGCTCAGGTCTCCGGCCATCTCGGGCAGCAGTCCGGCCAGCATCAACTCGGACGTGCCCTGGGCGAAGATGGCCAGCCCCAGGATGTAGACGGCGATCGGCATCGCGAATCCCCCTCAAGATTCGGTTTCGTACGTCGGTCGGCCGCGGACGCGGCTGGGCAGTCCCCTCTCTGTTCCCCTCACACAGCGCGGCGAGCGCGGTGACAGTCGTCACAGCACGCCACAGTTGTAATACCCATTGTGACGCATGCAGGCCGGTTCGCGCTGGGCGTGTCTCCCGGTTGTGGACAAACTCACCCGGGAACCGCCGGGGAGGCTGCGGAGGTTTGGCCCGATCGGGCATCGTTGAGGCATGAGCTTCCAGACCCCGGCCCGGAAGAGCGGCAGCGTCGTCGACGCCGCCCGGATCAGCAGCGGGATCAAGCTACTCGTCGTACTGGTCGGCCTGATGTGGCTCAGCGAGATCGTCGACACCGCACTGCACGGACGCCTCGACCGGTACGGGATCATCGCCCGCGAACCGGACGGTCTGTTCGGCATCATCACCGCGCCGTTCCTGCATCTCGGCTTCGGTCACCTGATCTCGAACACGCTCCCACTCGTCACCCTCGGCGCGATCATCGCGGTCGGCGGGGCGCTGCGGCTGTTCTCGGTGACGGCGATCGTCACCACGATCGGCGGCCTCGGTACCTGGCTGATCTCACCGCCGCACACGATCACGATCGGCGCGAGCGGCCTCGTCTTCGGGTATGCCGCCTACCTGGTCGCCCGCGGCATCTTCAACCGCCGGCTCGGCCAGATCGCGGTCGGCGTGATCGTCATCCTGGTCTGGGGCAGCGCCCTGCTCGGCGGCTTGCTCCCACAGGACGGCATCTCCTGGCAGGGCCACCTGTTCGGCGGCATCGCCGGCATCCTGTCCGCCTGGATCCTCGCCGAAGACCGCAAGCCCGCCAACCGCCCCGTCGTCTGAGATCAGGTGAGGGTGGACGGGTCCGTGTTGGCGCCGCAGACGACGACTACCACGCGCTCGCCGGGTGCCGGCTGGTAAGCGCCGGTCTGTAGCGCGGCGTAGGTGACAGCCGCGCCGTGTTCGACCGCGAGATGGTATTCGCGCCACAACTCGTTGCGCGCAGCAACGATCGAGTGCTCGGTCACGAGCACCGATCCGAAGTCGTAGCGAATTGCGGCGTCGAAGGCGAGCGCACCCAGCCGGCGCGCGCCGAGCGAGTCAGCAGCCACCCCTCCGACCTGTACGTCGACCAGCTCACCGGCTTCCAGCGTCTTGCGCAGCGTCGGCGCCAACTCGGGTTCCACGCCGATCACCCGGGCCCGATCTTCCAGCGCCGTCGCGATCCCAGCGATCAAACCGCCACCACCGACCGCGACCAGGACCGTGTCGAAGCCATCGATCTGCTCGAGCAACTCGAGCCCCAGCGTGCCCTGCCCCGCCACGACCTCCGGCTGGTCGTAGGCGTGCACCAGCAACGCCCCCGACTCCTCGGCAGATTCCACCGCCGCCTCATAGGCCTCGGCGTACTCGCGCCCGACCTGCACCACGTCCGCGTCGAGCGTCCGCAATCGCGCGACCTTCGGCAACGGCGCAGTCTCCGGCACGAAGATCCGAGCCGGTACGCCGAGTTCGCGCGCGGCGTACCCGACAGCCAGCCCCGCGTTCCCACCGGATGCCGTGACGACCCCTTGCCCGGTCAGCGCGCCCTGCTCCTTCGCGCTCAGCAGCCGGTTGAACGCGCCACGCGGTTTGAACGACCCGACATGCTGCACGAGCTCCAACTTGAAGGTCACCGTGGGGGCGACTTGCAGCACCGGCGTACGGCGTACGCGCCCTTCGATCCGCCGCCCAGCCGCCAGTACGTCAACACGCGAAACCGTCATGCCCCAACCCTCGCACACCCCTTACCAGCGGCCTCGAGGGCCACGACGGTGAGGGCGTTGTCTATACCTTGCTCGCCACCACCATGTAGTTCTCGGCCTCAGGGTTGTATGTGCTGCTTTCCGTCCGGAGCCCGACCTGGTGCAACTCGGCTGTGAGTTCGTCGTATCGATAGGGCCAGCACGACAGCAGTTCCGAGCGGACAAGAACCGGCCCAGCCGGATCAACTTGCGCGATCGCAATCTCGATGTGGTGCTCCTCCTCCCACTGTGAGGCGATCTCCCAGCGGTAGACCACGACGGCATTGCGCCCGTTGCGGCGGACAAGACGGTCGCTGATGTCCAGCCGGGAACCTCTGGCCCTGACGAGTTCCCAGGTGCGGGAGGTGAGTACCAAGTGCCCGCCAGGCCGCAGCAGCCGTGACATCGACTCCAGCGCGGCAAACCTGCCCCTCGCGCCCACTGCATGGTGCAGTGAGTTGCCGACGCAGAACACCATGTCGAAGGTGTAGTCCTCGAAATGGTCGGGCAACTCTTCCCAGTTCGCCCGCACCGTCTTGACAGGTGCCCGGTATTCCTCAGCCAACTCCGCAGTCCGACGAACCATGGCTTCGCTGGCGTCAGTTGCGACCACCTGCAGGCCACGACCGGCGAGGCCAACCGCCAGCTGTCCGGTCCCGCACGAACAATCGAGGACGTGAGCGTTCGGCGGCAGGAGACTGAGGACGTCGTCGAACGAGGCAGCGAACTCGGCCGGGGCCAGCTTTGCATCCGAGATGAGCCATTCGTACACCTCGGCAAGCGCGTTGTAGCTCGTCACAACTACCTCCACCACGGGGCAGACTCACGGTCGATTGTCAGTACATCAGCGGACCAATCCGGTTCACCAATGGTTTTGCAGTGCAGCGAAGGCTGGCCGTGACCGTATGACTGTTGGGGGTAGGGGTGATAGGCAGGACACCAGTGATTGGGTGAAGGAGGCAAACAGATGGGTGCCTACGCGGAGAGTTATCGCCGGAGTCTGGCGGATCCGGAAGGTTTCTGGCTGGAGGCGGCCGGGGCGATCAGCTGGTCGCGTACGCCGACTCGCGCGCTCGATGCATCCGCTGCGCCGCTCTACCGGTGGTGCCCCGACGGCGAGCTCAATACGGCGTACAACGCTCTCGATCGGCATGTCGAGAACGGCGACGGTGAGCGCACCGCGCTGATCTACGACTCACCGGTGACCGGGACGAAACGCACGTTCTCGTACGCCGAACTTCGCGACCGGGTCGCCGTGTTCGCCGGCGCGCTCAGGTCGCTCGGCGTCGGGAAGGGCGACCGCGTCATCGTCTACATGCCGATGATCCCCGAGGCGGTGATCACGATGCTGGCGTGTGCACGGCTCGGCGCGATCCACTCGGTCGTGTTCGGCGGGTTCGCACCGAAGGAACTCGCGGCGCGGATCGACGACGCGACCCCGAAGGTGATCGTCGCCGCGTCCTGCGGGATCGAGCCGGCTCGCGTGGTCGAGTACAAGCCGATCGTCGACAGCGCGCTCGAACTCGCCACCCACCAGCCCGACCACACCGTCGTGCTGCAACGCGAGAACGCGCCCGGGAAACTCGGAGAGCGCGATCTCGACTGGGAAACGCTGATCTCGGCGGCGACGCCGGCGGATCCCGTGCCGGTCGCCGCGACCGATCCGCTCTACGTGCTCTACACCTCAGGGACGACCGGCAAACCGAAGGGCGTCGTCCGCGACAACGGCGGCCACGCGGTCGCTCTGGCGTGGACCATGCGCGCCGTCTACGACATCGGTCCGGGTGATGTCTGGTGGACCGCGTCCGACGTCGGCTGGGTGGTCGGCCACTCCTACATCGTCTACGCGCCCTTGCTCGTCGGCGCGACCACGATCCTCTACGAGGGCAAACCCGTCGGTACGCCGGACGCGGGCGCCTTCTGGCGCGTCGTCTCCGAACATCGCGCGAAGGCGCTGTTCACCGCGCCGACCGCGCTCCGGGCCATCAAGAAGGTCGATCCCGAAGCGGCCGAGCTCGCGAAGTACGACCTGTCCGGGTTCGAGACGCTGTTCCTCGCCGGTGAACGGCTGGATCCCGAGACGTACCAGTGGGCGCACGGCAAACTCGGCGTACCGGTGGTCGATCACTGGTGGCAGACGGAGACCGGCTGGCCGATCGCGGCGAATCCGCGCGGGCTCGAGCCGTTGCCGACCAAGCCTGGTTCGGCGACCGTTCCGTTGCCGGGGTGGAACGTGCAGATCCTGGACGCCGCCGGGACCGAGGTGGCGGCGGGGGAGGAGGGGGCGATCGCGATCAAGTTGCCGCTGCCGCCTGGTTCGCTGCCGACGCTCTGGGGTGACGATGCGCGCTACATCGACAACTACCTCAGTCAGTACGACGGGTATTATCTGACCGGTGACGGTGGTCATATCGATGCCGACGGCTACGTGTTCGTGATGGGGCGGACCGACGACGTGATCAATGTCGCCGGTCACCGGTTGTCGACGGGCAGCATGGAAGCGGTGCTCGCGGCGCATCCCGCGGTCGCCGAGTGCGCGGTGATCGGCGTCCACGATGCGCTGAAAGGTCAACTCCCACGCGGCTTCGTCGTCCTGAAGGCCGGTGCCGAGATCTCCGCCGAGACCCTCCAGGAAGAACTGGTAGCCGCCGTACGCCGTGACATCGGTCCCGTCGCCGCCTTCCGCGAGGTCTCCGTCGTCGACGCGCTGCCGAAGACCCGCTCCGGCAAGATCCTCCGCAAGACCATGCGAGGAATCGCCGACGGCCGCGACGAGCCGATCCCCTCCACCATCGAGGACCCCACCGTCCTCGAAACCCTCCGCCCCATCCTCCGGCACACCCCCTGACCATCGCTAACGTCCGAAGAAGCGGAGGGACGTGTCGTCCACTTCTTCGGACGTTAGCGTCGCTCGGTGAGGTGGCGGGGGGAGGCGGGGGAGGCGGGGGGTTAGGGTCGGGGGTATGCGAGTCGTTGTTGCGGGTGGGCATGGGCAGATCGCGCTGCGGTTGACCAAGTTGCTGGCTGCTGAGGGGCATCAGGTGGTCGGGCTGGTGCGGAACCCGGCGCACGTGGCCGACATCGCCGCAGCGGGTGGCACAGGCGTCGTACTGGATCTGGAGAAGTCGCACGTGACCGCGGTCGCCGACGTACTGGCAGGCGCCGACGTCGCGATCTTCTCCGCCGGTGCCGGGCCGGGCAGCGGGAACGCCCGCAAGGACACGGTCGACCGTGGTGCCGCCGCGCTGCTCGCCGACGGGGCTCAGCGGGCCGGCGTACAGCGGTATCTCCAGGTCAGTTCGATGGGTGCCGACCGCGTCGACCAACTGGACCCCGACGACGACTTCACCATCTACCTGCGAGCGAAGAAGGCGGCCGAGGACGACCTACGCGCCCGCGACGACCTGGACTGGACCGTACTCCGGCCAGGCGCGCTCACCAATGATCTCGGGACCGGCCTGGTCCTGATCGCCGACAAGACCGGCCGTGGCAGCGTCACCCGCGATGACGTGGCCGCCGTCCTTGCGGCACTCTGCGAGACCCCGGCCGCGATCGGCCGGACCCTGGAACTCATCGCCGGCGACACACCGATCGCCGCCGCGCTGAGCAACCTCTGACAGTTGCTACCAGCAACAGATTGCGACGGACATGGGCGACGACACCCTCCGCTCGGTGCACTTCGAGCGCACCGAGAACAGCAAGTACCTGGTCCACAACGTCCGCGGCGGCACGCTGTCGGTCGGCTCCGGCGGTGAGACCGACACCGACTTCACCCCGGTCGAGTTGCTGCTGGCCGCGATCGGCGCCTGCTCCGCGATCGACGTCGACGTGGTGGTGAGCCGGCGCGCCGAGCCCACGGAGTTCAGCGCCGTCGTCCGCGGCGACAAGGTCCGCGATGCCGAAGAAGGCAACCGGATGGAGAACCTCGCCGTCGAGTTCACCATCCGCTTCCCCGAAGGCGAAGCCGGTGACAAGGCCCGCGAGGCGCTGCCACGAGCGGTCAAGATGTCCCACGACCGCCTCTGCACAGTCAGCCGCACGGTCGAATTAGGCACCCCCGTCGAGACCACCGTCGCCGGCTAGCTGGTTGCTCAGCGCATCCATCGTCTGCAAGAACGCGCTCTCCAGGTCGACCTCGTACGCGTCCGCCAGCACCATCACCGACCACAAACAGTCGGCGAGCTCATGCGCCAGCGCCGCGTCGAGGTCGTCCCGCGCCCGCACGCCTTCCTTACCCTGCACAAGCTTCGCCAGATCCCCGACGTCACCCACAAACCCCAGCATCAACTCTTCCCGCGACCAACTCCGCCCATACCGCCGCGCCTCCACCGCGGCATACTCCTCCCGAACCAACCGAGCCTTCCCCACCATCTCCCCAAACTCCATCCCACGACGGTAGCCGCCGCCCGGGATCACGCGTTGGATGCCAGCCGCTGCCGTAGAGCGTCGTTGTCGTCGTGGTGGACGACCTCGTCGAACCGCAGTCGCAAGCCGTGCTTGGCCAGCAGTTCGGGGACGATGGCGTCGAGCTGTTCGCGGTGTTCCGCGCTGCGGGCCTGGACGTACGCCTCACGGACCTCCTCGGGCTCGCCGGTCAGAACCTGATCCATGCGCTCGCGGATGTACCGCTTGAGGTTGATGTGCTCCATGAACACCTCGGTCACGCCCGCCTCGACGAACTGACCGAACAGATCGTCCAGCAGTTCGGGCTGGTTCGCGAAGTGCGGCAGGAGAGGCCCGACGAACGCATAGGTCGCGACGCCGGCCGCGTTGAGTTCGGTGAGGGTGCGGAGACGGCGCGAGGCGATCGGGGCGCGGACCTCCAGCCAGCGGCTGACCTTGTCGTCGGTGGTGGTGATGGTCATGCCCACCTCGGCACGGGGCAGACTGGTGAGCAGGTCGATGTCACGGGTGACCAGCGGCGACTTGGTGAGGATACGGACCAGACCTGGGTAGGCGACGGCATCGAGTTCGCGCAGGATGCCGCGGGTGAGCCGGTACTTCTTTTCGTGGCCCTGGTAAGGATCGGTGACCGAGCTGAGCAGCATCGTGCCCTGCCGCTTGTGCTCCGGCATCTTCGCCAGTTCCTTGCGGGCGAGCTCGACCGCGTTCCTCTTCACGTACAGGTAGTCGCCCCACTCCTGGACGGACCGCCCGAACTGCCGACCGGCGAAGCTGGCGAAGCAGTACGCACAGCCGAAGACGCAGCCGGTGTAGGGGTTGATGACGTAGTCGTTCGACGGGGTCTTCGACTTCTGGATCAGGGTCTTCGCCTCGATCTCGACGGGCTCCATACGGACTACTATACCCGGAAGAAGAATCCGTGGAAGTTGATTCCATGGAATAGATATGGTTGTCTGGGTGTCATCTCAACTACTTCAAGGAGACAGCTGGATGACGAATCCGAACATCGACATCGCCCGCACCTACTTCGAGGCGGTGCAGAGCGGGGACCTGGCCACGGTGGGGGAGCTTCTCGACGCCGGCATCGTCTGGCATCAGCCGGGAGCCAACCAGTTTTCCGGTGATCACAAGGGCCAGGGCGCGGTTTTCGGCATGCTCGGCCAGATGATGGAGACCAGCCAGGGGACCTTCGCCATCGACAAGGTCCACTCGCTGATGGCCAACGGTGACCTGGTTGCCGCGCACATCCACTTCACCGGCCACCGTGGTGAGACGTCAATGGCCATGGACGGTGTCGACCTACTGCGCATCGAAGACGGCAAGATCACCGAGATGTGGCTGTTCTCCGGCGAGCAAACTGCCGAAGATGACTTCTGGGGCCGCTGACTGAAGGGTCAGCCTGCGGCTTTCCGCTCCGCGTTCAGGGAACGCCCTGCTGCGCGGAGGGTGCTGAGGACCTCGGTGACCTCGCGGACCGATTGCTCCGGAATCACCGAACCGATGCGCAGCTCCAGCTCGGCCTCGAAGACCTTCATCGCCTTGTCCACCAGCTTCCGCCCCGCGGGAGTCAGCTCGACGATCGAGGAGCGCCGGTCGTTCGGGTTCGCGCGCCGCTCGCACAGGCCTGCAGTCTCGAGCCGGTCGACCACCTTGCTCGTGCCGCCCACCGTGATCGAGAACTCCTCGGCGATGTCCTGGATCCGCCGGCCGGGCTTCAGCCGAAGCAGCTGCAAGATCTCGAATGACGTCAGCGGCAGGTCGAACTCGGTCCGCAACCGCTCCTCGATGCCGGTCCACAGCTCGATCTCCAGGCTGACGATCTCCCGATAGAGCCGCCTCAGATCAGCCATCAGGCATCTTCCGAAGAATTATCTTCCATGGACATCAATGCTAGCTGAGGTGATGGTGTGGCGGTGGAGGTGCCAGCCGGGGGTTCTGGTGGCGTGGAGGATTTCTTGGGTGGTGCGGACTTCGCGGGGGCCCATCCAGGACTGGTTGGGTTTGTGGAAAGCCCAGCCGGCGCCGAGGGTGACGGCTGCGTGCTGGACCGCGCGGTTGGTGTCGCGCCAGACCAGGACAGTTCCTGGTACGTCGTCGCGCCCACCGCGCATGGTGTGCTGGTCGAGCCAGGCGTGGAACGGTTGCCGCTGCATCCATTCCTGGGCGGCGCCTTCGATCCCGGCGGCGGCCATCACCGTGCCGAAGCAGTTCGGGCCGCTTCCGTCGGCGAACGTTCCGGCAAGTTCACTCGCATGAGGAAGTACCTGAGCGGCCTTCGACCAGACGGCCCGAGGCACCTCGCGATGCCGGCTCGGTCCGAGGTCGTCGGTGATGACGCGGGTGAGCACCAGGGGCGCCGCGTCCCGCAGTACGGACTTCCACCAGACGAAACGGTGGCCGTCGGCTTGCTGTGCGATCTCCGCGCCGAGCGCGTCTCGCCAAGCCCGGACAGTCGGTACTTCGGAGCGCCCGTGCGTCACCTGCGCACGGACCAACCCGGCCCGCGTCGACCGCGGCAATTCCATGAACGCCGCCTCGTCCAGCCAGACCGACTTGAGTCGGCTGTCGAGGTTGTAGATCTGATAGGTATCCCGTGCTTGCTTGTCGGGCTCGGTCGGGTCGAGCGGCAACGACCACGCCTTCGCCTGCCGTGCGGTCACGTAGAAAGGCTGCCGATCCGGAGCAAGCCAATCGACCCAAGAACTCAGCAATCCCGAGGACACCTCGATATCGAGGACGCGCATCAAACCTCCGGCGGCGGACCTTGCGGCCCCCACAGGGCTGCGTCTGGCTGTACACGAGATTCGTAGTCGCACTCCCCGAACCCGGTCAACTCGTTTACTAGCTCTTTGCGCTGAGATCGGGCCATAGTGATGGCGCATCGAGGAATGGAGAACAAGTGAGCACTGCAGAAGAGGACTTCCTGCGGCGGGCGATCGCCCTGGCCGCGGCGGCTCGGGAGTCCGGCAACCCGCCGTTCGGATCGATCCTGGTCGGCGCGGATGGGTCGATTGCTGCTGAGGAGGGCAACACGAGCATCACCGACAACGACATCAGCGCGCACCCGGAGCTCAAGCTCGCGAAGTGGGCCGCTCGCGAACTGACGCCGGAAGACGCCGCCAAGACGACGATGTACACCAGTTGCCAACCGTGTGGGATGTGCACGGGGGCGATCGAGCGCTCTGGTCTCGGCCGGGTCGTTTACGCAATGTCCGGCGACCAGTTGAACGGTCTCAAACCAGGTGGCGGCTTCGCGCCCGTAGTACAGGACGGTCCGGCGCTGTACGACGAGGCTCGGGCTGTGGTGGATGGGTATTACAGCTGAAGGAGAGGGGCCCTTGCTGGGCCCCTCTTTCAGTTAGTTGGGGGCTAGGCAGAGGGTGTAGCCGGAGGAGCGGTTGCCTTCTTCGGTGTACGCGACGGTGTAGCCCTCGAACTGCTCACACTGGTCCGTGTTGGTCGTGTTGCTCAGCTTGCCGACGACCTTGTAGTCCGCGTCGGTGGAGGTACAGCCGACGACCTTCACGTTCGGCTTGAGGACAGTGCCCTTGTTGTGGATGCAGTCGCCCACACTCGCTGACGACGGCGAGCCCAGGTTGCCCACGATCAGCAGCGCGATCACCGCGATCGGGATCAGAAATCCGAGGATCGCGGGGCGCAGGAACAGCGGCTTGCCCATGTCCATCGGCTGACCCGGCGCACCCGGCATCGGCTCCGGCAGCTGGTTGAACTTCAGCCGGGTCGGGATGTTGATCAGCATCGTGATCGGGTTGATGATCGACGATCCGACACCCCACCAGCCCTGCCAGAGGCTCTTGGCGGTCATGTTGCGGACGGTCGCGATCCCGCAGGTGCGGCAGAACGGGCCTTCCAGCTTCAGGAAACGCATCATGATCAGGAAGCCCTGGTGACCGCGGACGGTCGCCTGGACGGCCGGCATCCCGCCACAGAAACGGCACTGGATCGCACCCTGCGGATAGGCCGGCATGCCTTGCGGCGCCTGCTGCGAGAAGCTCTGCCCGAACTGCTGCTGGTCGTACTGCGGCTGAACCGGCTGACCCGGCTGACCCGGCTGAGCCGGGGCCTGGTACTGACCGGGCTGCGCATAGTTCTGGCCCTGGTCGTACTGCGGCTGCTGGGGAACCTGGTACTGCGGCGCCTGCTGGTCGGCGTGCGGGGTCTGCTGCGCGTACTGCGGGAACTGCTCTTGCGGGGGACCGTATCCGCCACCGGCGCCGGGCTGCGCCGCGTAGGGATCGTGAGGGGATTGAGGCGGGGTAGTGGTCACGGGGATTCCTGTTGCTCGATCGGGACAAAACGAACACCGCACCCTACTCACGCGACCCGGTCACCCGATGGCCTCCGGTACCAAACGGTGACCACCCGACGGCAAATGCCACCAACGGTCACCAGGCAACCCCTGTCCGTGCCGGAAATCAGCCGCGATAGCGGTCGACCAGCTCCTGGCCGAGCCGGGCCAACTCCGATTGAACAGCCGGCGGATCCAGTACTTCGATCATCCCGCCCCAGCCGGCCAGGTGCTGGGCGATCATCAGGGGAGTCGGCGCGGTGACCTCGATCTTGACCCGGCCTTCACCGGCCGGGCCGATCACCTCGCAGTGCCGGCCGAGGCGATCCTGCATCACGGAGAGGAAACGCTCCTCCATCAAGACTGTGGCCGTGAGCAACGACCGGTTCCGCTCCATCTGCTCCACGACATCGGCCCAGGCGGTGGCGAGGTCGAAGCCTGCCGGGCGTTCAGCGGGGTCGTCGGTGGGTTCTGCTTCGGTGATTCGCTCCACCCGGAAGGTGCGCTGGCCCTTGTCGGTCCCGGCGATCAGGTACCAGATGTCGTCCTTGTCGATGAGGCCGAGCGGCGAGACCAGCCTTTCGGACTCGGTTTGCCCGCGTCCGGCGTACCGGAGGCGCACTTTCACCCGGCGTACGACGGCCTCCTGGAGCCGCCGCACCATCTCGGGCCGCTCCTTCACGTGCTCTCCCCAGCGCGCCGGATCGATCACCACCGCTTCGGCCGCCGCCTCGGCATCCGCTCGGAAGGTGTCCGGCAGCGCGCGCACCAGCTTCCTCAACGCAGCTTTCGCCTCTGGTGCCACGGCGGCCGCAGGCCCAACCAGCAGGAAGAGCGCCTGAGCTTCACTCGCACTCAGCCCACTCAGATCCGTCCGCGCGCCGCCGAGCAACGACCATCCGCCACCGCGGCCCGGCTGCGGATAGACAGGAATCCCGGCCGTCGACAACGCCTCCAGATCGCGCCGTGCGGTAGCCACCGAGATCTCCAGCTCCCTGGCCAGTTCACCCGCCGTCACCCGTCCCCGCGACTGCATCAACAACAGCGTCGCCACCAACCGATCCGCCCGCATGCCCCCATCCTCCCAAACAAACTAGGCACCCGTTGAGCACTTATCGGGGAGGTTGACCTAGAGCGAGGTCTAGCTCCTAGTGTCGGCCGCAGGTCTTGCCGAACAAAGGAGCTGTTGGATGCGTTACCGCACGCTTGGTGCTACCGGGATCGAGGTCAGTACGCACTGTCTCGGCGCGATGATGTTCGGCGCGGTCGGCAATCCCGACCACGAGGACAGCGCCCGGATCATCCATGCCGCAATGGATCAGGGGATCAACTTCGTCGACACCGCCGACATGTACTCCAGCGGCGAGAGCGAAGAGATCGTCGGCAAGGCGCTGAAGGGCCGCCGCGACGACGTCGTGCTCGCCACCAAGGTGCACTTCCCGATGGGCGAAGGGCCCAACCGCGGCGGCAACTCGCGGCGCTGGATCGTCCACGAGGTCGAGCAGAGCCTGCGCCGACTCGATACCGATTGGATCGATCTCTATCAGATCCACCGGCCGGATCCACGGACCGACATCGAGGAGACGCTCTCCACGCTGACCGACCTGGTCAGCCAGGGAAAGATCCGCAGCTTCGGCTGCTCCACCTTCCCCGCCGAGGAGATCGTCGACGCGTACTACGTGGCGGAGCGTCGCGGGTTCGGCAAGTTCCGCACCGAGCAACCGCCGTACTCGATGGTCACCCGCGGCATCGAGCGTTCCCTGCTGCCGACCGCGCAACGGCTGAACATGGGCGTGCTGACCTGGAGCCCGCTGGCATCAGGCTTCCTGTCCGGGAAGGTGCGCAAGGATCAGCCGGTCGACCTGGCCTCGGGCCGGGCCGCGCTGACGCCGCACCGATTCGATCCGGCGCTTCCGGCGAACGCGTCGAAGTTCGAGGCGGTCGAGAAGCTGGTAGAAGTTGCCGAGGGCATCGGTCGCACGCTGCCCGAACTCGCGCTCGCCTTCGTCACCGCGCATCCGGCAGTGACGTCGGTGATCATCGGGCCGCGGACGATGGAACAGCTGGACGGCTTGCTCAAGGGCGCCGACCTGACGCTCGACGACGACGTACTGGACCGGATCGACGAGATCGTCCCGCCGGGTACCGACCTTCATCATTACCAGTCCGACGGGCTTTGGGAGTCGGCGGCGCTCACCGATCCCAGCAAGCGCCGTCGGCCGGTCGCGGAGCGCGCTGCCGCCTGAGTAGACAGCAGCCTTGTACGCCGATGTTGCGGCGAGGGCCGGCGTACAAGGCTGCCGTTCTAGTTAGCCGTTCTAGTCGGCGGCGACTACGGAGAACTCGTTGCCGTCGGGGTCGAGCAGCTGTACGTCGTCCACGCGGGTCGCGCCGAGTGCGACCAGGCGATCGATCTCCGCCTCCCGATCGCCGTCGGCGGCGAGCTCGTAGCACAGGCGGTTCTTCGCGGTCTTCTCGCGCACCGGCGGACCGCCCCAGCTGATCTTCGACCCGCCGTCGGGCGACTGGATCGCGGTCTCCTCGTCCTGGTCCCAGACCAGCGGCCAGTCCAGCGCCTTGCTCCAGAAGTACCCGACGGCTTGCGATCCGTCGGACGAGAACGCGCCGATCACGCCGGTGTTCGCCAGGAAGTTGTTCCCCGGCTCGATCACACAGAACTCGTTGCCCTCCGGGTCGGCGAGCACGATATGGCCCTCGTCCCCGGTCTGACCGATGTCGATGTGCTGCCCGCCGAGCTCGAGCGCCTTCGCCACTTTCGCCTGCTGGTCCTCGAGCGAGGCACTGGTCAGATCGAAGTGCATCTGGTTCGGCTCGGTCTTCTTCTCGTCGGTCGGAGTGAACCGGATCGCGAATTCGAGCTCGTCCCGCGGCGCCAGCGTCACCCCGTCGGCCGCCACCTCACGCCCCAGCACCCCAGCCCAGAACCGGGCCAGCCCAGACGGATCGTTCGCAGCAAAGCTCAACATCACCAACCGAGAAGTCATCCACCGACGCTAGGCGCTCCCTACCCGTCCCGCAAACCAAATAAAACTGTGTTAGTTAGTGGTGCGGAGTTGGGCGGCCTGGCGGATCAGGTGGACTTTTTCCAGGGCGTTGGTGGCTCGGTGGGCTGCTTCGGCGTAGGCGGTGGCGGCGGCCGGGCGGTCGCCGGCCAGTTCGTAGAGGTGGGCGCGGACGGCGTACCAGCGGTGGCGGTCGCCGAGGATCTCGCGGAGGCGGTCGGTTTCGCGGAGGCCGGCGGCTGGACCGAGGACATGGCCGACGGCGACTGCCCGGCCGAGGACGGCGGCGGGCGACAACCGGACGGGATCATCGGTGAGCGCGACCAAGTCGTCGTACCAGGCGAGGATCTGCGGCCAATCCGTCTCCTCGGCAGTCGCGGCGTCGTCGTGCAGGGCGGCGATCGCGGCCTCGATCTGGTACGGCCCTGGCTGCTCCAGAGCGAGTGCCGACTGCAGCACCCGCACGCCGTCGGCGATCTCGTCGGTGCGCCACAGACTGCGGTCCTGGCGATCGAGCGTGACGAGCCGACCCTCGGAGTCGAGCCGCGCGGGATGCCGGGCGTGGTTCAGCAGCATCAGCGCGAGCAACCCGCGCGCCTCCGGCTCGGCGGTGGCGAGATTGAGCTGCCGGGTGAGCCGGATCGCCTCGGCGGCCAGGTCGATCCGGCCCGCGTGCCCGGCGGTATAGATGAGGTAGAGCACCCGTAGTACGACGGCCAGATCGCCCGGCTGATCCAGCCGCCGCCCGCGCAGCGTGCGTTTGGCGCGACTGATCCGCTGCGCCATCGTTGCCTCCGGCACATAAAATGCGTCGGCGATCTCCCGTGTCGTGAGACCGCCGACCGCGCGCAGCGTCAGCGCCACCTGCGAGGCCGGCGCGAGATCGCGATGGCAGCAGCAGAAGAGCAGGAACAGCGTGTCGTCGCCGTCCTCGGTCGCGCCCGGCTGCGGTTCGTCGTACGTCGCCTCCTGGCGCCGCGTCCGCGCCATCTCGCTGCGCCGCGCGTCGACGAGCCGCCGGGTCGCGACCGTCGCCAGCCACCCGTGCGGATTGTTCGGCGGATTCGACGGCCAGACCCGGAGCGCCTCGATCAACGCCTCCTGCAGCGCATCCTCGGCGGCATCGAAATCCTCACCCCGCCGGACCAGCCCGGCCAGCACGCGCGGGACGAGGGCGCGCAGGGCACCCTCGTCCACCCGTTGCGGATCGCTCACGCGGTCTCCGTCACGACATGATCTCCCGTACGTCGATCCACTCGTACAGCGGTTCGCCGCCGGGACCCGGCTCCGACGACACGTACGCCGCGAGCTCGACCGCCCGCTCGTGGGAGTCGACGTCGATCATGTACCAGCCCGCCACCAGGTCGCTCGTCTCCGGCAGCGGCCCGTCGGTGGTCACCGGAGCCGCATCAGGACCGCCGTACCGGACCCAGGTCCGCTCCGGCGTCAGCGCCTGCGCGCCCACGTATTCGCCGTTCTCCTCGAGCAACTCGCTGACGTGCTTGAGGAACGCCATGTGCGCCTCGATGTCCTCCGGTGCCCACTGGTCAATCGGAGGCACCTTGCGGTGCTGCTCCGGGCCGCCACGGTAGTGCTTGAGAAGCAGGTACTTCGGCATCTTCGTCTCCAGGTGTCCTGAGCCGCGCCGATCGCGGCCTTCACCTGGTGAGCGGAGCCGACCGGCAGTTCTCGACATGGCAGCTTACTGTGCTAGCCGAGTTGGTCCCGGCGGCGCGTGAGATAGGCGAGCTCGGCGGTGTTCCCGGCGAGTTCGATGGCTTTGCCGTACGCCGTACGCGACTCCTGGCTGCGACCGAGCCGGCGGAGCAGGTCGGCACGCGCCACGTGGTACGCGTGATAGCCGGCCAGCTTCTCGTCGAGACGGTCGATCGCGGCCAGCGCCACCTCTGGCCCGTCGAGCTCGGCGACCGCGATGGCCCGGTTGAGGGCGACGATCGGCGAGGGGTCGAGCCGGACCAGCTGGTTGTACAGGGCAACGATCTGCGACCAGTCGGTGTCGCGGACGTCGCGGGCGTAGGTGTGCACGGCGTTGATCGCCGCGAGGATCTGATAGCGACCAGGCGCCACCCCGGCAGCCAGGCGCTCGCGGACCAATTGATGTCCCTCGGCGATCAATGCCGCGTCCCAGGATCCCCGGTCCTGCTCGTCGAGAGTGACCAGTTCACCGGTTCCCGACACCCTCGCCGTACGCCGTGCTTCGGTCAGCAGCATCAGCGCCAGCAACCCCGCCACCTCACCGTCGTCCGGCATGAGCGCGCGGATCAACCGAGTGAGCCGGATCGCCTCGGCCGTCAACTCGTGCCGTACGGGATCGCTGTCGGGGCCGGTCGCCAGGTACCCCTCGTTGAAGACGAGGAACAAGACAGCCAGCACTCCGCTGACGCGCGTCGGCAGGTCTTCGGCGGACGGCACCCGATACGGAATCCGGGCAGCCTTGATCTTCGCCTTCGCCCGGGTGATCCGCTGGCCCATCGCGGTCTCCTGCACCAGGAACGCGCGGGCGATCTCGGGAACGGTCAGCCCACCGACCATCCGGAGCGTGAGCGCCATCCGGGTCTCCATCGCGAGCGCCGGATGGCAACAGGTGAAGATCAGCCGGAGCCGCTCGTCCTCGATCGCGCCGACAGGCTCGGGCGGATCGTCGTCGTAGAACACCTGAGCCTCCTTCTGCTTGGCGTCGCGCTTGCTCTCCCGGCGCAGCCGGTCGATGGCTTTGTGATTGGCGGTGGTGGTCAGCCAGCCACCCGGATTCGGCGGTACGCCGTCCGCGGCCCACCGCTCGACGGCGGTCGCGAATGCCTCGGCCGCCGCTTCCTCGGCGATGTCCAGATCACCGAACCGGCGGGTCAGGGTCGCGACCACGCGGGCCCACTCCTCGTGGTGGGCCCGGGTGATCGCCGCTTCGACGTCACTCACGCTGTCAGGAACGGCCGGACCTCGACCTTCCGGTGACAGGCCTTCGACCCTTCGGCGGCCAGCTTGAGGACCACGTCGAGATCGGGCGCCTCGATGATCCAGAAGCCTGCCAGGTACTCCTTCGACTCCAGGAACGGACCGTCGGTGACGACCGCCTGGTCGCCTCTGTTGTCGATCGTGGTGGCCGCGTCCGTCGTACCGAGACCACCGGCGAAGACCCAGTAGCCCTCGGCCTGAAGGTGGTCGTTGAAGACGTCGATGGCAGCGTCCTCGCTCGGAGTGGCCCGGCCTGCGCCATCGTCGATCACGGAAATCAGATACTGCATCTCAGCTCAACTCCTGCTGTCCGGTGGTCCCTTTTACCTCTGTAACGAACGCGCCTGCCTCGATCCGACATCTGATCGCGAGAATTCTTTCAGCCATGCAGGGTCGGGTGGTAGACGAGCTCCTGGGTGTTGTTGTCGAAGGTCCGGCTTTCGAGCAGCTCGAGATCGAAATCGGCTCCGCCGGCCCAGATCGGGGTCCCTCCGGTCTTCCCTGTGATCACCGGGAAGACCGTCACCTGGACGCGGTCGACCAGACCGGCCGCCATCAGCGCGCGATTCAGCGACAGGCTCCCGTGCGAGCGCAACGGTACGTCGGACTCTTCCTTGAGCCGGGCAACGACCTCGACGGCATCGCCCGCCACGAGGGTCGCGTCCGGCCAGTCGAGTGGACCGTCGAGGGTGTTCGACACCACGAAGGTCGGCAGCTTCATCAGCTGGCTCACCCACGGATCGAACGCCTCGGGGTCGAGAGTCGATCGCAGCATCGCGAACGTCCGGTACATGTTCGCGCCGAAGACGATCCGCTGCTCCCCGCCGTACGCATCGGTCCGGGCCGCCAGAAACTCGGGCCCCTGCTTCCCCCAGTACCCACCCCAGTCCCCACCACCAGGCGTCCCGAAGCCGTCCAGTGTGGAAAACACGTCGAAGGTGTAAATGGCAGTCATCACGCTCTCCTCGACCTCAGCGCAGCGCCCCGCTGGCGCCTGCTCACTCGTACTACGAACGCCCCCAGCCGGATCCGACAGGCCTCCGGCGCCCCACCAGCCTGCCCCGGCCACCCCGACACCGACAGATACCAAAGTCGGTAGCCCAACATGACAACTGTCATCTCAGTCGAACAGGCAGGGGAGCAGTTCGAGTGGTGCGACGCTCGCCGGCGGGAACTGGGCCGGCGGATCGACGGAGCCTTCTTCGGTGCCGCGGAGGTGCGTGTTGATGAAGTGCTGGGTTCTGGTGAGGGCGGTGGCGCACTGGGCGGGGGAGAGGTGGCCGGCGGTGAGCGCGTCGGCCAGTTCTTCGAGGTCGAGGACGTGGTAGCGGTCGGCGCCGGGTGGGACGAGGAAGTCGACGTACAGGTCGTGGACAATGAGGCCGGCATCGGTGTGCTCGATCTCGACGACATCGACGTACCACCAACCTTCGACGGCGCCTTCGAAGACGACGGTTCTGGTCAGCTGGATGCCTTGGTCGAGTAACAGATAGCTGCGGTCGACAGTCGGCCGCCCGGCGACTTGGTACTCCGGAAGAATGCGTACGTCGTACGCGACAACCTCCCCGACCTGCCGCCCCGGACACCACTGCCCCGTGCGATGAAACACCTCAACAACGCGCATCCCCGAACTCTTTCACGTGGCAGCAACTGTCCAAGCCTCCATTTGATGGGTTCGTCGCTGCGACGATCGATGTCATGCACGAGAAGCTGATCGCGGCAGTGGACGACCTCGTCGGCAACATCCGGCTGCCGGGGGAGCAGGTCGACCACGCCGTACCGGCCAGTGAGGTCGGCGCTGGGAGTATCTCCGCCTGAACACCGAGGCAGGCCTGGCTCTCAATGCCGCCCTCCGCGAGAGAGCCCCGATCGCCCTATAGGTTGATGCTGAATTGAACGGACCTGCCGAGAGGGCCCACGAGTGACCACCGACTACGACACGTTCGCGGCCGCCTACGCCCGCGAGAACGAGTCCAGCCTCTTCAACGCGTACTACGAACGACCGGCGATGATCAACCTCGCTGGGGACGTCGCCGGCCACCGAGTGCTGGACGCAGGTTGTGGATCGGGCCCGCTGACTGCGGCACTGCGCGACAAGGGCGCCATCGTGACCGGCCTCGACCTGAGTGCCGGGATGCTAGAGCTGGCCCGGCAGAGGTTGGGTGCCGATGCAGACCTGCACGTCGGCGATCTCGGCCAACCACTTCAGTTCGACGACAACGCCTTCGATGACGTCGTCGCCTCGCTGTGTCTGCACTATCTGGAGGACTGGTCGGCGCCGCTTGCGGAGTTGCATCGCGTACTGCGGCCTGGCGGACGACTGATCTTGTCCGTGCCGCACCCGAGCGCCTACCTGGTGAACTACCCGGATCGCGACTACTTCGCCGTCACCCAATACTCGGAGACCTTCACCTTCGCGGGGCAGGAAGGAACCCTGACGTACTGGCACCGGCCGTTGCACGCCATGACCGACGCGTTCACGGAAGCAGGGTTCCGGATATCGGTGATCAGCGAACCGCCGTACGCCGCTGACACGCCCGCCGAGATTCTGCCGCCTGAACTGGAGAACGTCAGCGCGTTCGTGTGCTTCCTGTTCTTCGTTCTCGAAGCAGGGTGAGATCAGGCCAGCCAGGAGGCGTAGAAGATGCCGAGGCCGATCGCGACGAAGATTCCTGCGATGATCCAGAAGCGGATCACGACAGTGACCTCGTCCCATCCCAGGTGTTCGAAGTGGTGGTGGATGGGAGTGATCCGGAAGATCCGGCGTCCGGTGCCGGTGAGGCGCTTGGTCAGCTTGAAGTAACTCATCTGCGTCAGCACCGACAGGGTCTCGAGCACGAACAGTCCGGCGATGACTGCCATCAGGATCTCGGTACGCGACATGATCGCGAGCGCGGCCAGGGCGCCACCGATGGCGAGCGAGCCGACGTCGCCCATGATGATCCGGGCCGGCTTGGCGTTCCACCACAGGAAGCCGACACAGGCGGCGGCGATGGCGGCGGAGAACACCGCGAGGTCGAGCGGATCGCGCACCTGGTAACACTGTGCGCCCACCACGGTCGGCCGCGAGGAGCCGCACAGCTGGTTGTTCTGCCAGACATTCACGATCGTGTACGCGCCGAAGATCAACGCCGAACTCGCGGCGAGCAGCCCATCGGCGCCGTCGGTGAGGTTGGCGCCGTTGGAGGTCGCGGCCACGATGAACCAGATCAGCAGCAGAACCACCACCAGGGGAAGCTTGATACCCCAGTCGTGAGTAATGGAGAGGTACTGCGACGCCGGTTTGACCCCTCGATCGTTGGCGAAGAAGCTCGTCGCCAACACACCGAAAACCAGTGCGACCAACGTCTGACCAGCCATCTTCGCCCGACTGCTCAGACCCTGGTTGTTCTGGGTGTAGACCTTGATGAAGTCGTCGAGGAAACCGACAACTCCACAGCCCAGGAACAGCACCATCAGCAGCCAGGCGCTGGCGCTCGGCCGGTTGCCGGTCAAGAAGGTCGTCGCCAGGTACGCCGCGGTGGCGCTCACCAGGATCATCACGCCGCCCATCGTCGGCGTACCCCGCTTGACGTGATGCGTCGTCGGTCCGTCGACCCTGATCGGCTGGCCGAAGCCGTGCCGGGTGAACCAACCGACAGCGATCCGGGTCCCCAGCAACGAACAGACCATCGCGAGCGCGCCGCTCAGGAGAATTGCCCGCATGAAGTCCTCTCGGATGGTCGCTGCCCACGTCGAGCGGCCCATTCTGACCCATGAGCGGTCGAGCCTCATCAACCGGCAACCAGTTAGGGTCTGTCTCGTGGCGACGTCAGACGACTCACAGGCTTTGGATCCGAGCCGCCCGTGGCTCGAACTCGCTCCGCACTACGAGCGGGCCCGATCCAAGGAGGACTCGCTCGACCGGCTGGTCGAATGGCCGGCGCAGCGAGACCTACTGGGCGATGTCACCGGTCGATCAGTTCTGGATGCCGGTTGCGGCAACGGCGGCAAGCTCGCCGAGCTGGTCCTGGACGGTGCGGTTGATTCCGTAGGCGTCGACATCAGCGGCAACTTTCTCAGCACACCGCCGCCCGGCCTGGAGCTGATCCAAGGCGATCTCTCCGAGCTGGATTCCCTGCCGGAGCTTGCCGGTCGCCGATTCGACCGGATCATGTTCCTGCAGTCTTTCGGCTACGCGAAAGATCCCGTCCGCACCCTGAAAGCGGCGCGCGCAATGCTCGCCGACGACGGATTCATCCTGCTGACCAGGACGCAACCGATCCGCTACGCCGTCGAACAGTCCGAACAGAACGGGACATCACTGGGGGAGGAGTACTTCTCCAACGCCAAATTCTCCTACGTGAGCGGCTGGAACGACCAGATTGCCCTCACCAAACGGCGCTACACCATCTCCGACCTGCTCAACGAATTCAGCGCCGCAGGCCTGTGGATCGAGACCGCCGTCGAGCCCCAATTACCCGAAGAAGCCCGCCGCCGCTACCCCCACAAACAAGCCTGGATGAACAAACACCTAGGCATCCTGATCTTCAAACTCCGCGCCCACTGAGTAGTCACCCCAGAACCTCTGCGAGCAGCGTCTCGAGCTGTGGGAGGCGGCCGAACAGATCCGGAAGACCTCGTACGCCGTTGCGCACCGACTCATGTGACAACGCCAGGTCAGGACCTGTGCTCGCCTCGACGCCGGCCAGGCAACGGAGGATGTTCGACCTCGTATGCCCCAGCCACCCGCCGATCATGAACACGAACCAGCTCGGACCCGCCGGCGGCAGCGCTCCGCCTGCTGCGACGTACCCGTCAAGGACAGCACGGAAGCTGGTGCGCTCGATCCGCTCGAAGCCGGGGCCTTTGGAGAGGCTCAGCGCGGTCGAGCCGAGCTCACCGGACAAGTCGAGCAGCCCCGAGAGCTCCCAGTCGAGCACCACCGGGCGACCATCCCGAGCGAGCAGGTTCCACGGTTGGATGTCCTTGTGGGTCAGTACGACGGGGCCCGGGCGTTCGCAGGTGTCGACGAAATCGGCGATCGCGAGGAACGTCTCGACGTGAGCAGCGAGCTCGCCGGCCCACGGCTGTCCGGTCGCCACCGCCCGTTCGGCCAGCTCGGGCCAATCTTTGTACGCCGGATCGTCGGTCGCCGCCTCGGGCCACTCGACATCGAGCGCGTGCAGGCGCGCGAGAATCTCGCCGATCTCGAACCCGTACGCCGCCGAGACCGGTGCCTCGGGAACCTTCTCTCCCTCGACCCACCGGTGCACGAGCGTCCCATCGCCGGCCGCGATCGGCTCCGGCATCGGGATCCCGGCGGCAAAAGCGGCTCGCTCGAACCGGAACACCCGATCGAGCTGGTAGGCCGACCGGCGATCAGCAAGATTCAGTTCCTTCACCGCGAACGACCCCTGATCGGTGTCGAGCCGATACATCCGATTGGCAAACCCACCCTGAACGCGCACCACAGCCCCAACCGGCGTACCGAACTGCAAAAGATCCACGCCCCGCAAACTACCGGCGAGGGGGAGTGGGCGCAGCTCCGGCAAGAAAAGCGCTCGTTCCGTGGGGTTGAGGTCGATACGTTGATGTCTTGTCATCCGTTCTAAGGAGCAGTGCGATCAGCCAGTCACCGCCGTTCGTCGCCGATCCGGCGCTGCTGAGAACGCTGGCGGCCGCTGGTCTGCCGGCGACCGGGCGCTTTCTTCCGAAGGCCGGCTGGGTGAGCCGCGTCTGGGTCGGCGACGAATACGTCGTACGACTGAACAACGGACAGTTCCGCGACGCGTATCGCCACGAAGCTGCAGTCGTCAACCTGCTGGCCGGCAGCGAGGTCCCGCACGCCCGGCACCTTGCCCACGGCGACGGCCCAGACGGTCCGTGGTACATCTCCGAACGCCTGCCCGGCCGAGCCATGCACGAAGCGTGGCCGGCGGCGGCCTCGGACACGCGCCAAGCAATCATCGAAAGCCTCGGCGCTGCGTTGCGCGCCCTGCACCGCGTTCCGGTCCCGGCTGACCTGCTGCCGCCCTGGCTGGCCGACGCTCTCGCGGGCAAGCCGTGGCCTGCGTTTCACCCACCCGTAGTGAGCGCGGCGCTCCAGCAGGTCGAGGCTGCCCGGCGACTGCCCGGTCATGATTCGCGGCTGCTCTCCAATGTCGCCGATTGGATCCAGGAGCGACTGCCGTTGTTCGCCGCCGACGAACCCGCGCTCGTCCATGGTGATCTCCACGGATCCAACGTGATCGTCGACCAAGGACGCGTCACCGGTCTGGTCGACTTCGCCGAGGCACTGGCTCAGCCGGCGGATGCCGAGCTCGATACGATCCTGCGCTGGTGCGCCAAGGCGCGAGAGTACCCACCCACCCCCGACGGACGAGGGCTCGACAAGACCACACTCACCGAGGTGCCCGGATGGCTGCGCGGCGCGTATCCGGAGCTGTTCGAGCGCAAACATCTGCGTGAACGGTTGAACTTCTACGACATGTACGTCGAGCTCGCGCTGTACGCACATCACTCGCAGCCCGACGTCCGCGAATCGGCGCAACACCGCGTCGCCCGCCTGCTTTCCGGCCACAACCATCTGGATGAACTCGCCTGGTAGCTGGTCGCCGGGGGAGTAGGCACCCGCACGTCGCCCCGTTGACCGGGCAGGGGAGTGGGGCGCCACAAAGCTCGCCTGAGCAACCAACTCGCAGTACGAGAGGACCTTTGTCGGACGTCTCTGCTCTGATAGGCGAATGCACGAGGTCGTTATCGGAGCGCTCGTCACTGGCCGTCGGGTGCTGCTCGCCCACCGAAGTCCAAACAAGCGCGCGTACCCCGGCAGGTGGGATCTGCCAGGTGGAGTGGTCGAGACAGGCGAGTCTGAACTTGAGGCGCTCGCCAGGGAGCTAAACGAAGAGCTCGGTGTGAAGATCGCGGCGTCCTCGGTATCTCATCTGGGACGGGTGGAAGCTGGACCGGCTGAGGACCCGGCACACCTCAGTGCGTGGCTAGTCCGTGACTGGCAGGGATCACCAGCGAACGAGGCACCCGAAGAACACGAGGAGATTGGATGGTTCGACCTCGACGACCTTCCTACTCTCGCCCACCCGCTAATTCAGGTGGCCTTGGTGAAGGCGATGCAGGCGGACTGCGGCTAACCCTCAACGCCCTGTCTCCGGCAGATGCCAAGCGGCTAGTTGACATAATGTCCATTATCGGACATCCGGATAAGGCGTGCCGACCGACAGGAGGTAGCCGAAGGCAACTAGTGCACCCGAGCGCGAATCGGCCGTTCGTGTACACCGTGTCAAGGTGTACTACCTGTCCGTCCGCACATCTGCCAGGCTGACAACATGGCCGAGCCGATACGCGTGGTGAAGTACGACCCGGACTGGCCGCGACGATTCGCCGAGCTTGGAACGGCGTTCCGTACGGCGCTCGCCGGCGTGGCGCTCCGGATCGACCACATCGGTTCAACGGCGATACCAGGGCTCGCCGCGAAGCCAGTGATCGACGTACAGATCTCCGTAGCCGACCTGGAACCAGTTGAGCCGTTCAAGGTCCCGCTAGAGCAACTCGGCCTGGTCTATCGAGCCGACAACTCCGAACGCACCAAGCGCTACTTCCGCGAACCCGCATCCACGTACGCCGAGCAGGCTCCTTCTCCGAGCAGTTCGCCTTACTCTTCCGCGACTACTTGAGAACCCATCCCACCGATGAGCCGAGGCGGCTGAGAGGATTGGTTATGGCTGCTCGGATTCAGATCTCGGTTGCTGCGCTTGTGCGGGATGGGCTTGTGTTGCTGGTGCATCGCAGTCCATCGCGTCTGGTGTATCCGGATTGCTGGGATCTCGTCGGCGGGCATGTGGAGCCTGGCGAGGTTCCTCAGCAGGCTGTCCGTCGGGAATGCCTCGAGGAGATTGGTGTGGACATCCACGATCCGGTGCGGATCCCGAGGGTGGTCAGCGACTCGGCGCTCGAGATGCACACGTTCGTCGTCACGCGCTGGGACGGAGAACCTGTCAACGCTGCACCGGAGGAACACGACGATCTCCGGTGGTTTCGGCCCAGCGAACTCGCAGAGCTGAAGCTGGCTCACCCGACCAGTCTTCCGTCCCTCCTTTCTGGGCTCCCCCGGTGAAGACTGGCAGGAACCGGACATGGGTCAGCATCCGGAAGCTGATCGTCCGGAATGGTTTCTACAGTGCGGGGCATGGGAGAAATCGGGGCGGATTGGCGCCGGATCGATGGCGGTTCGACGCGCCTTCGCTGACTGACGGGGCGGCGCTGGCCGGGCGCATCGTCGAGTTATCGGCGGAGAGCTTGGTCGATCTGCGGGCGACAGGCTTGCGGGTACTCCTAGATTCGGATGAGTACGCCGAGGCGGTGTCGGCGGCTGCGCGGGATCTCGGGGTGGCCGCGAATCCTGCCGTGTTGCAGCAACTGAGCGTCGTGTTCGAGTCCGTAAACCCGTCTGATGTGCGGCATTTCTGGCAAGGCGTGCTCGACTATGCACCCGGGGCAGACGGCGGTTTGGCGGATCCGTTGCGCCGCGACCCCGGCGTACGGATCCGGCAATCGGCCGAGCCACGGCCGTTGCGAAACCGCATTCACCTCGATGTGGTGCGGCCGGCCGCGGCGGTCGAGCAGGCGAGTCCTGGTGAGCCATCGGGACCGTTCGGGGTCTGTCACAGAGACATCGACGGCAACGAGGTTGACCTGGTGCCGGGTGCGGAGTTCGGCGAAGGGATCGGGACCGCCGATTGGCAGGAAGTGTGGAGCGCGATGGCGAACTACCGCATCACCTCGCCGACCCAACAGCGTCACCTGGTCGCCGCTGTAGCGGCACGTGCGGACGACGCCGGCTTCCCATTTCTGATTGACCTGCGTCCCGGGCTCGTGATCATCGACAGCGGTAAGGATCAATGGGATCGCGACGCCCACGGCCTCGAGCTCGAATTCACCGACCTCGCCGCCGACCTGCAGATCGCTGCCCGCGAACTTGGGGCCACCGCTGATCCCGCGCTGCCACGCCTGTTTCAGCTCTTCCTTGATGCCGCGGACGTCGACGCGGTCCGCGCGTTCTGGATCGCCGCACTCGGCTACACCCCTGACCGGCGGGATGGGGTCAACGACATCCATGACCCACGGGAGCTCAGCCCGGTGTTTGTGTTCCAGGAGCTCGACGCTACGGAGACGGACCGTCGCCAGCGCAACCGCATCCACTTCGAGCTCGCCGTACCGTCAGATCTCGCGCAAACACGCCTGGCCACCATCGTCGCCGCCGGTGGCCAACTCCTCGGCAAGTCGGAGCACCGCTGGCAGCTTGCCGACCCAGAAAGCAACGAACTCGTCCTCCTCACCGAGGCCTGAGCCTCTCGATCGTCTTACCGCGACTGGCCGACCTGGATCACGGCCGGCAGGCGCCCAGAAAATGTCGGCGGGGCCTGCCAGGGTTGAGGGAATCGGGCGAACTCCTGGAGGGTTGGATGGCTGTGTCGTATCAGCTGGTGATCGACTGTCGCGAGCCTGAGCCGTTGGCTCGGTTCTGGGCGGAGGCGTTGCATTACGTGATCGAGCCGGCGCCGGAGGGATTCGACTCGTGGGACGACTTCTACCGGTCCATCGGTGTGCCAGAGGAGGAACTCGGTATCGGTGCGGACAGCATCGCGGATCCGAAGGGTGAAGGGCCGCGGATCTGGTTCCAGATCGTTCCTGACGAGAAGACGATCAAGAACCGCATCCATATCGACGTGAACGCGAGCGGTGGCCGCGGCTCGTCTCTCGACGTCAGGCGCGAACGCGTCGAGGCCGAGGCGGACAGGCTCGTCGCCCTCGGCGCCACCCGGCTGAGCACGCTCACCGAAGAAGGCCTGGATCATTACGCCGTCGCCATGACCGACCCGGAAGGAAACGAATTCGATATCAACTAGCGGGGCTTGACGGTGGGTGAGACGCTCTGGCGATGGACGTACGGCGGAGGCGGGTCACCGGGTGGTTGCTGGTTGGCGGAGCGCTGGCCGTCGTGTTCGGGCTGGTCGGTGCCGGAGTGGCGAAGGCTGGCAATGACCTGAGTTATGACGTGCTGGTGACTGAGGTCTCCGGGAGCGGGAAGCTGGCGAAATGCCGGTCGACCATGCTCATCGTCGATCGCAAGACCGGGGCAGAACTCCCCTGCGCCGGTACGCCGGAGGAAGGGTTCACCAAGGCCGAGCGGCAGGAGATCCTCGGGCAGGCGGCGACGTTGGCAGCCGATGGTCAGCTCGACGGCGCGGACGCTTTCAAGCTCAGCGAACTCGCCACCACGATCGGCCACCGGCACAGCGAAGAGGCGAACAATGTTCTCTCAGCGCTCTTCCTAGGGATTGCGGTGCTCGGCGGGGTGACTCTCATCGTCGGCATCGCCCGCAAAGTGCTGCAGATCCGCGCCTCCCGAGCCCATTGGCGCGACTGGCAGGGACGCCTCGGCCGCTGATCTCGCGCTGGGCTTACGTCGTACTCCGGTACGCGGTACTCCGGTACGCGGGCACGTCGTACTCCTGCACGCGGTGATCCGGGTGCGCCAGTACTCCGGAACGCGGTGATCCAGGTGCGCCAGTACTCCGGTACGACGGCAAGTGCTCGCTCCGGTAGTCGCGATCTCCCGGTTCCGACCGGCAGGTGCTGGAGCGGTTCACCGGCCGTACGACGTGCCGCGCCTGTGCGGCCGGCGTACCGGATGATCGAGTGGGCGGACAAGAGCTTCCGCACGTCTCGAGGTCAGCGGACCGAAGGGCTCCCCCAATAGGGGTCGGAGGGGCGATCTGGGGAAGCTTTGTCATGCATAATTGGCATTATGCATGACTGCTGAAACTCGTTGCTATTGGCAATCAATGCGCCGGCATCGGCAGTCGACGGGAATTGTCGGTGGGGTCCGGTAGACCTTGCTTATGAAGGTTCTCGCTGCTCAGGCGGCGTTCTTCGCGGCTCGGCGCCCGCGCAAGGACTCGCCGCACACCACCGCCGCTTACCGTCGCGACCTGGCCGGCATCACGGCCCTGCTCACCGGCGATCCCGAGAGCCTCGACGTCACCGATCTGACTCCGCAGTTGCTGCGCGACGCGTTCGGTGCGTTCGCCGACGACCACGCGAAGAGTTCCGTACTGCGTGCCTGGTCCACCTGGAACCAGTTCCTCACCTTCTGTGTGTCCGACGGTCTGCTGACCGGCAACCCGATGGGGGCGGTCGCCAGACCCAAGACCCCTCCCCTCTCCCCCAAGCCGCTGCGTGGCGAAGACACTCCGGAGAAGTTGCTCAAGGCAGCAGCCGACGGAGCACGGCGTACTCGCGACCCTTGGCCGGAGCGCGACGTGCTCGTCATCGCGCTCGGTCTCGTCGCGGGGCTCCGTTCGGCCGAGATGCGTACGCTGACGGCCGACTCCCTCGCCGGCCGCCCTGGCGAGATGCGGCTGCACATCCACGGCAAAGGCAGTCGCGATCGCTCGATCCCGGTCGAGCCGATCATGGAGAAGATCGTTGCCGCGTACGTCGAATCGTGCGCGCGCCGCTTTCCCCGCAAGCGTTTCGGCCGGTCGGTGAAGCTGCTGCTCGACCGCGAAGGTGAGCCGATCGGTCGCGGCGGACTCGAGTATCTGGTCAAGTCCTGCTACCGCTGGGCCGGACTCCACGACCGCGTACCGGTCGGTGCGAACCTGCACGCCCTGCGGCACACCTTCGCCACCCGCCTGGCCGAGGACGGTGCCACCGCGTCCGAGATCATGGCGCTCCTCGGGCACGCCAGCCTGGCGACCAGCCAGAACTACATCGAGGCAACCGGCCGCGAGCAACGTTCCGCCGCCGCCAGCAACCGCACCTACCGAACCCTGGACCGCATGGTCGACCCCTAACAACATCCGCCGCACCGATCAGCCACCTCAAGCCGGACTGCTCCGCCCTGCTCAGGACGGCGCCGCGCTGCTCAGGGGTGCTCCGTCTGTGCTGGGTGCTGCTCCAGAGCTACTCCGGGCTGGTTGGAATGCACTGTGCGGGTTGGCTCGGCCGCGCGCTGGATTGGGGCGGGCTGGGCCGCGCGCTGGGTTGGGGCGGGGTGTGCCGCGCGCTGGTTGGGCTGCTGCGAGTCGTGGGCGGGTGGGCTGGGCCCTGGTGTGCCGGCTGTGTTGGGAGGTGTCGGCTGGGCAGGTGGGCTTGAGCTCAGCCGGGGTGGTTTGCCCGATTGGACCTTCACTGGGAAGGCTTGGCGGGGAGAATGCCTAGATGGATGGGATCAGAGCTGACTTTTTGGACGTGTCTCGGATTGCTGCTGGGTTGCTGCGGGAGCCGCGGCTTGCGACCGTCTGGGGTGAGAGGAGCGCGTTGGCGGAGTTCAGCGTCGGTGGGCTCGCCGGGCATCTCGCGTATCAGGTGCTGGCGATTCCGCAGATCGTCCGCGAACCGATCCCGATGGAGCCGACGATCACGCTCCTCGAGCACTACGCGCGAGTGCAGTGGATCGACGCGAAGCTGGACGACGAGATCAGCGTCCGGATTCGCGCCGGTGGCGATCAACTCGCCGTCGACGGACCTCAAGCGCTCGCCGAGCAACTCGACGCCGCGATCCAGCAGCTGGAGAGCGATCTCTCGACGACGCCCGACCGCTCCGTACGGATCTCGCTGTGGGGTCCGTGGTCGCTCATGCTCGACGACATGCTCGTCACCCGGATGATGGAACTCGCGGTGCACTCCGACGACCTGGCCGTCAGCCTCGGCGTACCGACTCCAGCTTTTCCGGACAGTGCGATGCAGGTCGTCGTGGATCTGCTCACCAGGTTGGCCTTACGGCGCCACGGCCAGACCCCGGTACTACGGGCGCTCAGCCGCTCCGAGCGTTCCCCCGCGTCGATCGCCGCGTTCTGACGGGCTACTCTTCACCCCGCGCCATCCGCCTGATTCCGAGGAGCACGGAATGCCGAAGTACCGCCGCTTGGTCATCAAACTCTCCGGCCAGGCGATCGCCGGTTCGGCCGGGTTCGGGTTCGACAAGGAGCGGCTCAACCATCTCGCCCGGGAGGTGATCGCTGCTCGCGACACCGGTGTCGAGGTGGCTGTCGTCGTCGGTGGTGGGAACGTCTTCCGGGGGAACCGCGCCGAGGACTGGGGTATCGACCGGGTCGAGGCGGACAACATCGGCATGCTCGGCACGGTCATCAACGCTGTGCTGCTCCGCGGGAAACTCCACGAGCTCGGCGAATCCGACGTACGGCTGATGACAGCTCTCCCGATCAACAACCTCGCCGAACCGTACATCCGGCTGCGCGCTCTCCGGCATCTTGAGAAGGGCTCGATCGTCCTGCTCGGCTGCGGCAACGGCCAGCCGTTCACCACCACCGACTACCCCGCCGTCCAGCGCGCCGTCGAGCTTGATGCCGATGCGCTGCTGGTCGCGAAGAACGGCGCCGACGGCGTGTACGACGCCGATCCCAACAAGGTCCCGACCGCGCGTCGCTTCGACCACCTCACCTACCAGCAGGTGATCGACAAAGGCCTCGGCGTGATGGACCAGGCCGCCTTCATCCTCGCCCGCGACCACCACCTCCCCCTGCACGTCTTCGACATCGACCGCCCCGGCGCCGCAGCCGCCATCACCACCGGCTCCCCCATCGGCACCACCATCAGCTGACAACCACTGCGCGTGTACTCCGGTGGGTCGGCGCGCCGGCGACCCAAGCCGGCATCACCGAGCGCCGCTTCGACCTGCTGCGATCAGAAACCGTCAACCAGGCATCTTCTGGCGACCCGAGAACCCACAGAGAGCGCTTGGTGGGGTGCCGGTCTTCATCTCAGGGACGGTAGGTGCGGCCGCTCCGTTGGCGCACGACTCCAGGCGGAAAATGGGTTGGTGGGGTTTGGGTGGGTCTGTTGTACTCGGTGGGTACTTGTTGGTCTCTCAAAGGAGCGCAGTCGTGCGATCTCACTTCATGTCTGGACTGAGCGGAAAGTTCACCTGTTCAAAGGACATGGGGTTTGGTGCGAACACTCAATTTGGGGATTTTGGCGCATGTTGACGCGGGTAAGACGAGTCTGACCGAGCGGCTGCTGTTTGCGGCTGGGGTCATCGACGAGGTCGGGAGCGTTGATGAGGGGAGTACGCAGACCGATTCGCTCGCGCTGGAGCGGCAGCGTGGGATCACGATCAAGTCGGCTGTGGTGTCGTTCGCGATCGACGATGTGACGGTCAATCTGATCGATACGCCGGGGCACCCGGACTTCATTGCTGAGGTCGAGCGGGCGCTCGGCGTGCTCGATGGTGCTGTGCTGGTGGTGTCTGCCGTTGAAGGTGTGCAGGCGCAGACGCGGGTGTTGATGCGGACGTTGCAGCGGTTGCGGATTCCGACGCTGATCTTCGTCAACAAGCTCGATCGGGCCGGTGCGCGCAACGACGAGCTGGTGCGGAGTATCGGCGAGAAGCTGACCAGCGCGGTGCTCCCGATGGGGTCGACCAGCGGGCTCGGTACGCCGGGCGCCGGCTTCACGGCGTACGGGCGAGACGATGCGGGATTCACCTTTGCGATGGTCGATCTGCTGGCGGAGAACGACGATCAGTTGCTGGCGACCTATGTGGAGAACGAGAAAGCGCTCTCGTACGACGCTCTGCGGGCGAAGCTGGCCGAGCAGACGCAGCGGGCGCTGGTGCATCCGGTGTACTTCGGGTCTGCGATCACCGGGGCTGGTACGGACGAATTGATCGCAGGGATCCGGGAGTTGTTGCCGGCGACCGAGGGCGACAGCGACGGGCCGGTCGTGGGGTCGGTGTTCAAGGTGGAGCGTGGGCCGGCGGGCGAGAAGATCGCGTTCGTCCGGATGTTCTCCGGGGCGATCCGGACCCGGGACCGGCTGCGGTTCCAGGGTGATCAGGAGGCGAAGGTCACCGCGATCAGCGTGTTCGACAACGGGTCGACGCTGACCCGGACCGAGGTGTCGGCCGGCCAGATCGGCAAACTCTGGGGCCTCACCGCCATCCAGATCGGCGACGGTATAGGTGCCGTCAGCAACGGAACCGGGAGTGGGTACTTTGCGCCGCCGACGTTGGAGACGGTGATTGCGCCGGTGCGGGCGTCGGACAAGGGAAATTTGCAGGTCGCGCTCTCTCAGCTGGCCGAGCAGGATCCGTTGATCAATCTGCGGCAGGACGATCTTCGCCAGGAGACGTACGTGTCGCTCTACGGTGAGGTGCAGAAGGAGGTCATCCAGACCACGCTGGCCGGTGACTTCGGGATCGACGTCACCTTCCGCGAGTCGACGACCATCTGCATCGAGCGGCTGAACGGCACCGGTGCAGCAGCGGAATTCAAGCGCGTCGACCCGAACCCGTTCCTGGCCACCGTCGGGCTACGAGTCGAGCCGGCTCCGGTGAACTCCGGCGTGACGTTCCGGCTCGACGTGGAGCTCGGGTCAATGCCGTACGC
The DNA here is from genome assembly GCF_040613535.1 of Kribbella sp. NPDC006257. Lineage (NCBI taxonomy): Bacteria > Bacillati > Actinomycetota > Actinomycetes > Propionibacteriales > Kribbellaceae > Kribbella > Kribbella sp. NPDC006257. The sequence goes on along the minus strand of NZ_JBEXSJ010000003.1, from coordinate 51,580 downwards.
GTTCATCAAGGCAGTCGAGGAAACCGTCCGCGAGACCCTGCAGCAAGGTCTCTACGGCTGGCAGATCCCCGACTGCACAGTGGTGATGACACACTCGGGCTACAACGCCAGGCAGAGTCACTCGCACGGCGTGTTCGACAAGAGCATGTCGAGCACCGCGGGCGACTTCCGCCTCCTCACCCCACTCGTACTGATGGACGCACTGAAGGAAGCCGGTACGACGGTCTTCGAACCGATGCATCGCTTCCAGTTGGAGATCCCGACCGACACAACCCGAGCTGTCCTGGCAGCGCTCTCCCGATTGCGGGCGATCCCGCAGATCCCCGCATTGGCAGCGACAACCTCGGTCCTCGAAGGCGACATCCCAGCGGCTGCTGTCTACAAACTCGAGCAGCAGTTGCCCGCCCTGACACGTGGCGAGGGCGTACTCGAGTCAGCCTTCGACCGGTACCACCCGGTCACCGGTTCGATCCCGACCCGAACCCGAACCGACCGCGACCCGCTCAACCGCCGCGAGTACCTACTACACGTCGTACGGCGGGTCTGAAGGAGCCCTGGGGGCGGGGCCACCAACCTCACCTCCAGGACGAGTCTTACTCAGTTGCCGCGAGGTAGGTCTCAACCGCGTCGGCTGCAGCGATCGGCCCGCCGGCCTCCCGCACGTGCGACGCCATCGCCGCCAGATTCTCCCGGATGGCAGCATCCGCAGCGACGACGTCGATCGTGCTCCGCAGGCTCTCCGGTGACAGATCCGTGATCGTCCGGCCGAGACCGAGCTCCGCCACCCGGCCGGCGTTCGCCTGCTGCTCCGCCGTCTGCGGGAAGGTTGCCAACGGCACCTGGTTGAGCAGCGCCTCCATCACCGAGTTCATCCCGGCATGCGACAGGAACGCCTTGGCATGCTGCAGTACGACGGGTTGCGGGAAATACGTCCGTACGTCGAAATTCGCCGGGATCTCGCCGAGATCTTCGCGCCGCACCTGCTCCCCGATCGCCATCGCCACCCGCCACTCACTCCCGGCGAACGCCTTCGCACAGTTGGCGAAGAAGTCCGGCCGGTCGTTCACCGCCGTACCGAGTGACACGAACAGCACCGGCGCCCCGTCCGTCGGCGGCTCCCAATCGGACGTCTCCGGACGCGCCCCGACGGACGGCCCGACGAAGTGGAAGGACGAGTCGAACGTCTCCCCCGCGATCTGGAACGCGCGTGGGATGAACACCAGGTTGAGCGGTGCGGCCGTCCCGGTCGGCGCCACCTTGTCCACCGGTACGCCGAAGTCGTGGGCGAACGCGGCGCGCGCGGCCAGGAACTCCTGGAACTTCGGATGGGTCGGGTCGAAGTTCGCCGGCACCACCGCGTCGCGCAGGTTGAAGTGCTCGTTGCCGGCGAAGTTGGGCACCGTGGTGGCTTCGCGCAGGCCGAGTCGCTCGGCCATCATCGGACCGAGGAACGTCATCATGTCGTAGCAGAACAGATCCGGCCGGTCGTTCGTCAGCCAGCTTTCCACCGCAGGCAACACCCGTCGCATGCTCTCGACGAAGAACAGCAGCATCGTCGAGAGGTCTTCGGTGGTCTGGCCGTCGCGGGAAACCGTCAGCGTCTTCGGAATCCAGTCCAGCACCACGGCCTCGGCGCCGGCGGCTTCGACCGTCTCCTTGAACGCGGGCCCGGTCGCATAGCTGACCCGGTGCCCGCGTCGTACCAGTTCGGCCACCAGCGGCAGCGTCGGGTTGATGTGCCCGGAGGCCGGAATCGTCAAGAACGCAATGTGCTCACCCATAGATCACCCATCCTCCTGGCGACCTGGCGTCCCGCCAACCGAGTTTGCCCGATCAGGCATCTCTGGCGAGGATGATCGAGAGTGGCGCGAAGCCTCGGCTCTGGTAGAGCGCGATCGCGGCGGCGTTGGCCGAGTACGCCGTCACCTGCAGCCGTGATGCTCCGCGGGTCTGAGCCCACTCGACGAACGCATCGACCAGGCTCCCGCCGACGCCGTGGCCACGGAGTTGCGGTTGGACGTACATGCTGACCAACTCCGCCCGGGGAGCGGTCCACATGTCCGAAGGATCGGAAAGCATCCCGACGAGGTGCCCGCCGATCCCCGAGGGTCCGTCGGCCACCAGAACAAGCGTCTGAGGATCCGCCAGCAACTCACGGCACCACTTCTCTCCGTGCTGCGCCGGCCAATCGAGGTTCCGCAGTGGATCGCGCTCTCCCGCGTCCTCGGCGAACAAGGCCGCGCTCGAGGCGACCACCGCATCCAGATCATCGATCGACGCCGCCCTGATCTCCATCAGGCCAAGGTAGCCCCGCCCCGGGTCCCGACGACGGTATCGTCGTCCTTGGTCCCGACGACGGTGGCGCCGTTGGTCCCGATGACGACGGTCGCGCCGTACTCCGGTTCGCTGATCACCCGGGCCGCCAAGCCGTCACCCTCGAAGATCGCCACCGCAGTCGCCGACTGGTCTTCGCTGGTCTCGACCAGAACATGCCCTCCCGGCACGAGCCAGGAACCCGCTTCGGCACTGACCCGTCGCAGGATCCCGAGCCCGTCCGCTCCCCCGTCGAGCGTCACCAGCGGCTCGTGCAAACGCGCTTCCGCGGGCAGCAGCCGCACCTCATCGCTCGGCACGTACGGAACATTCGCCAGCAGAACGTCCACCCGTCCTTTCAATGCCGAGGGCAACGGCTCGAACAGATCGCCCTCGAACACCCGGCCGCCCACGCCCGACACATTCCGCCGGGCACACCGAACCGCAGCCGCCTCCACATCGGCGGCGTACAACTCCACCGCCATACCAGCAGACGCCACTGCAACCCCCAACGCCCCAGACCCACAACACAAATCCAGTACTACGGCGCGCTCCCCTGCAGCTGGACTCGACGGAAGCAGCGCGATCGCCTCGGCCGCGAGGATCTCCGTACGCCGTCGAGGCACGAAGACCCCAGGGTCGACCTCGATCCGCAACCCACAAAACGACGCCCAGCCGACCACATGCTCCAGCGGAAGACCGCTCACCCGCTGCTCCACCATCCGCGCGAGCTCGACGTCGTCGCGAGCGCTCGACATCAGCAGGTCGGCCTCGTCCTCGGCAAACACACAACCTGCAGCACGAAGGGTGACAACCAGATCGGTCGTGTCAGGCAAAGGCGTTTACTCCGGTGAGGTCTGCTGAGATGGTCCAGAGGCGGGCGGCGGAGTCGGGGTTGATTGCGTAGGAGCGTACGCCGGGTGCGTCGTCGTCCGATACCGGGGCGATGTCGCAGTCCTCGCAGAACACCCCGCCGAGACCATCGAGCTGCGGCGACGTCGCCGCCCACACCTGCGTCGCAGCACCCTGCTCAGGCGTCTTGAACAGCTCGTTGAACTCGCCGGTCTCCTCGTCGATCCAGCCGAATGCGACCATCTCCTCGCGCGGCAGATGCCGCTGCAGCGGCGTCATGATCCCGCCCGGGTGCAACGCGAACGCCCGGACGCCGGAATCCTTGCCCAAAGCATCCAACTGGACTGCGAACAGCACGTTGGCCGTCTTCGCCTGCCCGTACGCCGTCCACTTCTCGTATTCCTTCTCGAACTGCAGATCGTCCCACCGGATGTCCGATCGCCGGTGCCCCGTCGACGACACCGAGACCACCCGGCCGCCACCGTCGGCCGCGATCGCCGGCCACAGCCGGTTCACCAGCGCGAAGTGCCCGAGGTGGTTGGTCGCGAACTGCGCCTCCCAGCCCGGACCGACCCGGGTCTCCGGGCACGCCATGATCCCGGCGTTGTCGATCACCAGATCGAGGCTCCGCCCGGAGGCGAGAAACCGCTCGGCGAACGAGCGCACGCTCTCCAGATCAGCCAGGTCCAGCGTCTCGATCTCGACGTTCTCCACGCCAGAGAGCGCTTCCTCAGCAGTCGCGGGCCGACGAGCCGGTACGACGACGCGCGCGCCCGCCTTCACCAGAGCCTTGGTCGTCTCCAGCCCGATCCCGGAGTAGCCGCCGGTCACCAGCGCGAGCTTCCCGGTCAGATCGATTCCCGCGAGCACGTCGTCCGCAGTACTCCGATAGCCGAATCCCGACCCGAGCTTCTCCTGTGCAGTCATGTCCACGACAGTACGAGCTAGAGCCAGCTCTAGGTCAAGCGGGCAGGTGCGCGACCGAGGTGCCGATCGCGTTCAGACGCCACGCCGCCGTCAGGCATCCAGGTGGGGGCTCTGCTCGAGCGACTCGATCAGACGCTGGAGCGCTGGGTTGGGGTTGTCGGGGCTCCAGCATGCGTGGAGGGTGACCGAGTGGGCGTCGGCGGCGTCGAGTTCGCGGTAGCGGACGCCTTGGACACCCATCGCCATGATCGATCGCGGAACCAGCGCGCAGCCGAGCCCGGCCCGGACCAGCGCCAGCATGGTGGGTACCTGCGAGGCGAGTTGGCTCACGGCGTACCGGTTCATGCCGATCATCGCGGCGCAGATGTCGTGCAGATAGCGCGATCCCTCGGGGCTGTAGCCGATGTAGTCGTCGGTCACGTCCACTAGCGACACCGGACCGTCTCCAGCAGCGAGGGCGTGCTCAGCCGGTACTGCGAGCACGAGGTCCTCCGAATGCACCAGGAGCGACTCGAACTGCTCCGGGATCGGCGGTCGCACCAGGCCGATGTCGATCTCCAGATTCGCCAGCGCCGTGAACTGGTCCGGGCTCACCAGTTCGGTCAGCTCCGACGTCACGGCCGGCGTGCGCTTGCCGACCATCGTGAGGAAATCAGCCAGTACTGCGTACGCCCCGATCGCGGTGAACGCGATGCGCAGCGTTCCCGTCTGTCCGTCGGCCGCTCGGCGAGCCGCTTCGGGGGCGATCTCCAGTAGGGCCAGCACTCGGCGGCAGTGCTCGAGGAAGACCGCGCCGGCTGCGGTGATCCGCACTCCCCGCCCGGTTCGGTCGAACAGAGAAACGTCGAGAGAGCGCTCCAGGCCTTGGATCTGCCGGGTCAGCGGCGGCTGGGTCATCGACAACCGCTCGGCGGCCCGGCCGAAGTGCTGCTCCTCGGCGACCGCGACGAAGCCTTTCAGTTGCTGCAGCGAGAGGTCCATGCGATGCCCTCACGGTATCGGTCGATGCGGAAATGGGCTTGGACGAGCATAACGGAAAGCGCATACCTTCAAGGCAATCCGCCGAGATCGCGCGGAAGCCGCCGAATGAGGAGTCAGGTTGCTGAAGCTGGCTGTGGTGATGTCGCCGGAGCGGGTCGCCGATGTGTGTGGGCCGGATGCTCGGGAGCTGCTGGATGAGCGGTTCGAGGTCAGCTGGGCGGGGACCGATCTGTCGCCGGGCGCTGTCGAGAAGCTTGTCGTCGGGAGCGACGTCGTGCTGACCAGCTGGGGTACGCCTCACCTGGAGCGCGCGTGGTGGGACGGGGGCGACGGGCCGAAGGCGGTGGCGCATGCGGCCGGGTCGGTGAAGAAGCTGGTCGACCCGGCGATCCTCGACCAGGGCGTCGCGGTCTTCTCGGCCGGTCCGCGGATCGCGTGGTCGGTTGGTGAGTACTGCCTGGCGGCCATGCTCACGCTGGCGCGACGACTCCCCCGGTTCGACCAGGCGATTCGGGGAGGTGGCTGGAAGCAGATCGCTTTTCGAGGTGGCGAGGTAGCGGGTCAGAAGGTTGGGATCCTCGGTGCGAGTTCGACCGCACGGGCACTGATCACGCTGCTCGAGCCGTTCGATTGCGAGGTGCTCGTCTACGACCCTTATCTGAGCGACGAGCGAGCCAGGCAGCTCGGCGTACGGGGTGTGTCGTTGGAAGAGGCGTTGCAGTGCAAGTTCGTCTCGCTGCATGTTCCGGATGTGCCGGAGACGCGTGGGCTGGTGACGAGGAAGCTGATCGAGCAGCTGCCAGATGGAACGATCGTGATCAACTCGTCGCGCGGTCCGGCGATCGATCAGGAGGCGTTGCTGGAGCACTGTCTCGACGGCCGGCTCCTGGCCGCGCTGGACGTCTACGATCCCGAGCCACCGAGGTTCGGCCCTGAAGTCCTTGCTGCGAGCAACCTATTGCTGACGCCGCATGTCGCCGGCGACACGGTCCAGGGTCACCTCGCGCTGGCGGGGTATGTGCTCAAAGATGTCGTGAAGTGGCTGGCGGATGGAACTCGCGGACCGAGCTTCGTCGACCCCGCCGTCTGGTCGATCGCCGCATGAGCGGCGATCGGGCCGGCTCTCTGACGCCACCGGGCGGGATCGGCGCCGGTGCGCGGATCTGCAAAGTCGAGGTGTTCCCGGTCGCCGTTCCCTTCGCGCGGAAGTTTGTGCTTGGTAGTGGGGCGGTTGGATCGCCTGACCAGGTGGTGGATCAGGCGAGTGCGGTGGTCTTCGTCAAGCTCACCACCGAGGACGGGGTGGTCGGGTGGGGTGAGCAGAGAGCGCTCCCTAGTTGGAGCTACGAGACGGCCGAGACGATCGCCGTGGTGATCAAGCGGCATCTCGTGCCGATCCTGCTGGAGCTGACGCCTTTCGACATCGAGCTGTTCCACGCGCAGGCTAGCAAGCGATTGAGCCCAGCCGTCTCCAACGGGTTCCCGTTCGCCAGAGCGGCCATCGACCTCGCGATGCACGATGCGGCCGGCAAGCTGGCCGGCGTACCGGTGCATGCCCTCCTCGGCGGGAAGTTGTTCGACGAGCTTCCGCTCTGTTCGGCGATCGGGGTCGGGGCGCCCGACGTGGTCCGGGAGCACGCGCAGCAGTCGGCCGACTATTCGGCGTACAAGGTGAAGATCGGCGGCGATCCCGACGCGGATGCCGCGGCCATCGAGGCCGTTGCCGAAGTCGCCGGTGGGAAGCCGCTGTGGCTCGATGCGAACCAGTCGTACCGGCCGAGTGCCCTCAAGCAACTGCTCGACCGTACCCGCGACGTCGGCACGATCCATTGCGTCGAGCAACCTGTGCCGAGCACCGACACCCTCGCGATGCACCGGCTGCGGAACCTGATCGACCTGCCGATCGCGATCGACGAGGGCAGCTTCACCGCGCAGGATCTCGCCCGAACGATCCAGCTCGACGCGGCCGATCTCGTGGTGGTGAAGATCTGCAAGTCGGGTGGTCTGCGGAACGCCCTGAAGACCGCTCAGGTAGCGCTCTCCGGCGGGCTGGAGATTCTCGCCAGCGGCCTGACCGACTGCGGAATCGGGTTCGCCGCCGCCCTGCACCTGTTCAGCCAGCTCGAACTCGCGCTGCCGGCCGAGCTCAACGGCCCGGAGCTGCTGGCCGACCTGTACGTCGAAGGTCTCACGATCACCAAGGCCGTCGCCACGGTCCCCACCGCGCCCGGTCTGGGCGTCCAGGTCGACGAGGAGCGGATCCGCGCCGAATCGATCGACCTGCTCTTCAGCTGAGGAGTCGCCGATGCTGTCCCGCCGCAGCTTCATCAAAATAACCGGCCTCGCCGCCGCCACGTCTGGAGCGCTCTCCGGATGCTCCTCGGCTCCGGCCGACGCGGCCACCTGGTCGATGTGGTCGAGCAGTCCCGCCGAACGCAAGGTCTGGGACGCGTTCAGCCAGTACGTCGAACAGCAACTCGACGTCCGCTCGATCCCGAGCCTGACCCCATCCAGTGGCTACCCGACCAAACTCGACCTGCAACTGGTCAGTGGCACAGCCGGCCTGGTGACCGCGCTGAACGGAACACTGATCCCGACGTACGCCGCCCGCGGCGCGCACCGGCCGCTCGACGACCTGATCGCCGCCGACCCCGACCTGCGACTCGAAGACTTCTATCCGACGATCCAGAAGATCTCCAGCTTAAACGGCCAGACCTATGCGATCGGGTTCGATGTCGCCCCGACCGTCCTGTATTACAACAAGGATTTGCTGAAGAAGCAGGGCATCGCCGCACCCTCGCGCACCGAACCGATGCAATGGGCAACCTTCCGGGAGCTGGCCAAAGAGCTGACCGGAAACGACCAGTACGGCTTCACCTGTGCACCGGCAATCGACGATCTGGTGTCGTGGATCTACTCCGCCGGCGGGAACGTGATGAATGCCCCGCAAACCGCCAGCACGCTGAACGCGCCGGAAGCGATGCAGGCAATGCAGTACGTGATCGATCTCTTCACCAAGGACAAGGTCACCCCGCCGATCAAGAACCTCGTCACCGAGAGCTCGCTGAGCAATTTCCTGCAGGGCAATGTCGCCTTCATGCAGAACGGCCCGTGGCAGGTGGTGAACGTCCGGAAGGCCAAGTTCGACTGGGACGTGATCCCGTTCCCGGCCGGTCCGGCGGGCAGTCTGCCTCGGGTGTCCGGGTCGTCGTTCGCGATTCCCTCCGCTGTCAAAGGCGACCAGCTGGAGCTGGCCTGGAAGTTGCTGAAGACGCTGACCAGCACGGGCGCCCTGGACATCTATGCGAAGGCCGGGCGAAACAACCCCGCTCGCAGGTCGGCAGGCAGCGCCTTCAAGCCGCCGCCCGACAACCTGGGGATCGTGCAGGACATCCTGGCCGGCAAGGTCGGCGGCGGTCATCCGTTCGATGTCACCACGAACTGGAACCAGGTCAAGCAACTGCTCGGCCAGGATCTGCCGCGGACGTTCCTCGGCCAGGTCTCCGTGGCCCAGGCGATCGACGGCCTGACGCCGCGCCTCGACGTACTGATGAAGCAGCACCAGGACAACATCCGCCAGGCCGCCGCCCGGAAGGGGTGATCATGATGGCCGTCGACACCCTGCCCGCCACCGCGGCAACAGCGCCCCGAACTCCAAGCACCGCAAGGAAGAACACCGAAGCGCTCACCGCGTGGTTGTTCATCCTGCCCAGTCTGATCGGCTTCGTGATCTTCACCGCCGGTCCGGTCGTCGCCGCGGGTGTGATCTCGCTGCTCAACTGGAACCTGTTCAGCGCACCGACCTGGGCCGGCCTGAAGAACTTCGCCCGCCTCGGCCCGGATCCGACGTTCTGGTCGGCGCTCGGCAATACGGCGTACTTCACCTTGGTCAGCGTCCCGGTCACGATGGTCGTCAGCCTCGGGCTCGCCGTCTTGCTCAACCAGGGCCTGCGGCGGATCACCGTCTTCCGCAGCCTCTTACTGTTGCCATACGCAACGATCACGGTGGCGGTCGCGTTCGTCTGGATCTGGCTCTACATCCCACACGACGGGCTGATCAACTCGGTCCTCGGCCTGGTCGGCATCAACGGCCCGGCCTGGCTGATCAGTGACCACTGGGCGATGCCGGCACCGATCGCGATGAGCGTGTGGAAGAGCTTCGGCTTCGGCATGGTGGTGTTCCTGGCCGGCTTGCAGGCGATCCCGCAGCAGTTGTACGAGGCGGCGAAGGTGGATGGCAGCTCGAGCTGGCAGACCTTCCGCAGCGTCACGTTGCCGCTGCTATCCCCCGCGTTGTTCTTCGTCGTGGTGACCTCGATCATCGGATCGTTCCAGGTCTTCGACCAAGCCTTGATCATGACCAACGGCGGTCCGGGATCTCGCACGACGACGCTCGTGATGTACATCTACCGGACCGGATTCGAGAACTACGACCAGGGCTATGCGGCCGCGCAGTCGCTGGTGCTGTTCGCGTTCATCGCGGCGATCACCGCGTTCCAGTTCCTCCTCCAGCGGAGGCTCGTCCACTATGACAACTGAAGTCCTCACCCCGGTACGCCGTACGCAGAAGCTCGTCGTCTTCGCCTGCTTCCTGGTCACCGCGGTCACGCTGATCCCGGTCGTGATGATGGTGCTGGTCGCGTTCCAGTCCGATGCCGAATCGATGGCCGCGAAGCCGTCCTTCTGGCCGAGCAGCTGGCACCCGGAGAACCTCCAGCGGGCCTTCGACCTGGTGCCGCTCGGCCGCTATCTGCTCAACACGGTGATCTTCGCGGGCGGTACGACCCTCCTGGAGACCATCACCGCAGCCCTGGCGGCCTACGCCTTCGCCCGGCTGCGGTTCCCCGGCCGGACCTGGCTGTTCGGCATCTACCTGGCGACGCTGATGATTCCCACCCAGGTCACGCTGATCCCGCAGTTCGTTCTGGTGGCGAAACTGCACGGCATCGACACCTGGCCGGGGATGATCCTGCCGCACGCGTTCACCGCGCTCGGCGTCTTCCTGCTCCGCCAGTTCTTCCTGGGCATCCCGCGCGACTACGAGGAAGCGGCCCGCCTCGACGGCGCGAACCGCTGGCAGGCCTTCACCCGCGTGATCGTCCCGCTCGCGATCCCGGCGATCGCCACCCTCGCCGTCTTCAAGTTCATCGGTCAGTGGAACAACCTGCTCTGGCCACTCGTCATCTCCAACAGCGATTCCACCCGTACTGCGTCCGTCGGGCTCCAGGTCTTCCAGGACACCAACGGCACCCAATGGAACCTGCTCCTGATGGCAGCGACCGTCACGACCGTCCCGCTGATCGTGCTCTTCTTCCTGACCCAGCGCTGGTTCGTCAAAGGCATCACCATGAGCGGGCTGGGAGGCCGCTGACCTATGACTCGATATCTCTGGTCCGTCTTCACCAAGCCCTGGGCCGGTCTGCCGGGTGACGAACTCGGCCGGCTGGTCGCGGGACTAGGGTTCGCCGGGGCAGAGATCCCGGTCCGGGACACCGCCTACGTGACGCCGGCGACCGCCGAAGCCGAGTTGCCGAAGTTCGTGGCCCAGCTGCGGGCCGCGGGAGTCGAGCCGATCAGCGTCGCGAGCGATCTCTCGGAGAGCGCGTTCGCGGCGTGTGCCGAAGCCGGAGTCCCGTTGATCCGGATCATGGCGGCAGTGGGCGACGACGGGTACGCGGCTTCGGTACGGCGTACGCGGGCGTTGTTGGAAGAGGTTGCCGGGTTCACCGAGCAGTACGGCGTACAGGTTGGGGTTCAGCCGCATCATGGGCGGTTCGTGGCGTCGTCGCTCGGTGTTCTGCAGTTACTGGAAGGGCTTCCGAAAGAGCGCTTCCTGGTGATCTGGGATGCGGCGCACGACGTTCTGGCGGGCGGCGATCCGGCGGTCACATTGCCGTTGGTTGCCGATCGGCTGGCGATGGTCAATCTGAAGAACGTCATCTACACCGCTACGGACGGGAAGCCGTGGTTCGTCCAGGGCAGTGAGGGGCTCGCCGACTGGCCGGCGATCTTCCGCCAGCTCGAGGGGCTGAACTATTCCGGTCCGATCTGCCTCACCGGCCAGTACTCCGACCCGGTCGTCCCCGTCCAAGGCCGCCTCCAGGTTGATCTGGAGGCGGCCCGGCAGGCAGCTACGACGTCGTGAGGACGAAGTTCGGCGACACCTGCCAGCTCAGCGGGCGCCCGGCGTACGTGAACGCGGGCACCAGGAACCGGTAGGCGACGCGGCCGCGCTGGGTGGCGGTGAAGGTGTAGTTGCCGACGCCATCGGTGAGTTGCACCGACTTGAGGTCGCGCCAAGCGGTGCCGTCCCAGCGCTGAAGTGTCGACGGCACGTTGGCCAGCGGGATGATCGACACATGCGCGGTCGCCTTCTGGCCGTAGGTCACCGTCGGGTCCAGGAACCGGCCGCCGACTTGCGGCCGGACGGTCGTCGTGGCCGCACCACTGACGGTGCCGTAGCCGAATCCGATGGCGCTGAAGTAGTCCGGGACGACCAACCGGTACTGCCTGGTGCCGAGCGATGTCGGCGCGAAGGTGAAGTTGCCCTGGGCATCGGTCTTGGTGCTGCCGACCGTGTACCACGCCGACGTTGCGTTGGCGCGGGCCTGCAGGATCACCGGGCGCGAAGGGTCGGGGTAGGTGGACGTCCAGCAGGGTCCGGGATCGCATTCCTGTACTCCGCGCCCGAGCTGGCCGGTGATGTTGGTGGGCTTGGCGTAGTCGGCGAACGGCGGCACGGCCAGCTTGAGCCACTCCTCACCGTCGACTCGCTGCGTCGCGGAGTACTGCACGCCCCACTCGTTGTAGGTCAGGACGCCGAACTTGAATGACGGCCCGGTGAGTTCGGTGAACGTCGCGCTTGTCGCGGTGGTCTTCGGAGCCACCACCTCGTACTGGTTGAAGTTGTTGTAGTTGGCCCGGATCTCGTACTGCGGCGGCACGGCCGGCAGGTCGAGCGGGTCACCCGGATTCGGATCCGCCACCGTCGCCGGGTGCCACCTCACGGCCACCTTGTTCACGCCCGCTCCGCCGATCGAGTCGACCAGAGCCTTCGGACCGGTCAACGTGTCGAACGCAGGCGACAACCCGGCCGGGCTGGTGTTCCCGCCCGCTTCGGTCCCCACGAACACCGCGACCCGGACCGCAACCTGGCCGGCTCCAGTGGTCGAGAACTGAGCAGCCGGTACGTCGAGCTGGTTCGGAGCGGCAGCGGCCACGTAGTGCTTCTCGGATCCACCCAACGGCGATTCCGACGTCACCACGTTCGGCTGCGAACCCGTCTCCTTCCAGGTCACCCGGACCAGCGTGTGAGCGGCGTCTGCCCAGGCAACCGTCACCCCCGTCGGAGCCGGATCCGCGCTCGTCGCAGCCTCCGCCGAAACCACCAGCCCAGGCAGCGCCACCACCGGCAACGTCACAGCAAGCCCGGCACTCATCAACGCCCTACGCACCAACGATGTCTTCTTCATATCCACCTCGATGCGGCCACTGCCCGGAAAGTTCTGTCACATCTGTGGGCGGTGGCTCGTCAGGGGGGTGGAAGTGCAGACGATCAAGGAGTGAAGGAACTATGACTGCTCGGATGAAGAACCCCGCGGTGATCCTGCCGGACGCGATGGCCGGGATCCAGAACATCTACAAGGCGATGTACAAGGGCGGGGTGCCGCAGGCGACGCTGGAGCTGGTGCATCTGCGGGTGAGCCAGATCAACGGGTGCAGCGCTTGCATCTACGGCGGGATCGACTCGGCCAAGAAGAACGGTGAGACCGACGAGCGGCTGCATCAGGTGGCGGCGTGGCGCGAGTCGGAGCTGTTCACCGGCGCCGAACGGGCCGCGCTGGCGATGGCCGAAGCGGCGACCCGGCTGGCCGACCACCCGAACGCGGTCAGCGACGAGATCTGGGACGAGGCGGCCGACCACTTCGACGAGACCCAACTGGCGGCGGTGGTCTTGATGATCAGCCTGACCAACCTGTTCAACCGGCTGAACACCACCGTCCGCGCCACCGCCGGCGCCACCTGGAGCTGACCGACGCCCTGCCGGTGCGGGGGAAGACGAGCCCCGGACCGGCAGTCAGGCGCTGATCGGCCGTCTGGTCCGGACCGGGGTGAGGGCCGCGCGTAGTGCCGGGGTGAGGATGCGGCGTACGTCGGCGTCGCTCAGGGCCGCGACCGGGCGGAGCGGACTGAGGTAGCGGGTGAAGACGACCCCGCCGATCACCGCGACCGCCGCAGTCGCCCGCTCGGTCGCATCCGGCCCGCGGAGAAATTCAGCAATCCGGCCGAGGATCTCCCGTTCGAGGAACTCCTGCAGCACCTGCAGTACGTCGACATCCTGCGGCGCCATCCGGGTGAGCTCGGCCAGCGGCTCGGTGTCGGCCCACATCTGAAGTACCGCGTCCAGCAACCGGTCGGCGAACCCCGCTTGGTCGCCCTGCAGTGCGAGTGCCATCGCCGGCGATTGCCCGCAGCGGAACTGCATCGCCTCGCCGAACAGGCCTTGCTTGGACCCGAAGTGGTAGCTGATCAGCGCGGAATCCACCTCCGCCGCCGCGGCCACCCGGCGTACCGTCGTACCGCGATAGCCGTGCTCCAGGAACAGGTCGTAGGCCACCTCGGCGATGCGTGCCTTGGTGTCCGGATTGCCTCGGGGACGTCCTCGGGATTTATTCATCAGCGTTGAATATGGTCGCGTACCCGCGCAGAGTCAAGGGCGTCACCGGATCGTCCGGGACAGCGAGGGAGTGAGATGCGCATCGTCGTCTTCGGCGCGGCCGGTTCGACCGGCCGCACACTGGTCGAACAAGGTCTGGCCGCCGGCCACGAGGTGGTGGCCGCAGTCCGGAGTCCCGAGAAGGTCGAGCCGCGCACCGGGCTGACCGTCGTACGGGCTGATGTGGCCGATCCGGACGCGGTGCGGTCCGCGGTCGCGGGCAGCGACGCGGTCCTGTCGGTGGTCGGCGGAAAGCCGAGCCGGCAACCGGTCAGCCTCTACTCGACCGCGGCCCGCAACATCATCGAGGCAATGCACGAGTACGGCGTGAAGCGGCTGCTGATGGTGAGCACCGTGATCCTCGAGCCCGGATGGCGACCGAGCAACGCCTTCTTCTTCAACAACGTTCTCGATCCGCTGGTGAACCGGGTGCTGGCCAGGACCACTCACGACGACATGCGCCGGATGGAGGCGCTGGTCCGCGAGAGTGGACTCGACTGGACGCTCGTGCGGCCGTCGGGGCTGTTCAGCAACAAGGCGACCACGCCGTACGAGGTGCACGAGGACCAGGCCGACGGGTTGTTCACAGCCCGGGAGGATCTGGCGGCCGCGATGCTCGCGCAGCTGACAAGCGACGAGTTCGTCCGGCGCGCGATGGCTGTCATCACCACTGCGGTGAAGCCGAATGTCGCACAATTGATCTGGCGAGAGGCCATCATGTCGAAGTGAGACAGGCGGCTCCGACGTCGCCGGTATCAGTGGCCGACGAAGGAGAACCGATGAAGTACATGTTGCTGATCTACGGGAACGACGAGACCTGGAAGCAGCTGCACGAGACCGGCATCGACGCGGTGATGGAGCAGCACCGGGTGGTGACCGAGGAGGCGAAGGCGGCCGGAGAGTTCATCGAGTCGCACCCGCTGACCACCCAGCGTGCGCGGATCGTGCAGCTTCAGGACGGTGTCGCGACCGTGACGGACGGGCCGTTCACCGAGGCGAAGGAAGTTCTGGCGGGCTACTACCTGCTGGAATGCAGCCTCGAACGAGCTACTGAGCTGGCCGGCAGGCTGCCTGAGGCGCCCTACTCCCCGATCGAGATCCGCGAAGTGCCCGACGAGGATTAACGCCCACGGCCGGGGAAAAACTGTTCCAGAGGCTTGCCGGTCTCAGCTCGGCGCTGACCTGAGACCGGCGAGCCACTGATTCAGCTTGTCGAGCTCGACGCCAAGGTGACCCCACCTGAAACGGGCTGGTCGCCCATCCCGCGGCCACCCTGGACATACACGGTCGCGCCCCGCTCGGGTGCCGGAGCACCGTGGGCCAGACGCAGAGTGGTGGTGAGGCCGTTACTCAACCTCAGCACCGCTACTCGGCGCGGTTGTCCGGTCGTCGTCGACGAGCTCACCTCGTGGATGCCGGTACAGACCGCAGGTTGGATCGAAGCCCTACCGAGTTTCGTCGTACCGTGACTCCTCACACCACGGCACTGCTCGGCGAGCTGCTGCATCGCTGACACTGTTCCCCCTTCTCGTTCCCCCGGGCATTAGTTGATGAAACACACAACTGCCCGCCATCACCGCGCAACAGTCCGCACTGCGCAGTACTGCGCACCAGTTGCCAGCACCCCTGTTCCTCACGACGCAAAGGTGATCGAAGAAGCCTTGCTCACCGTGACGGCGATTTCAAGGGATGGCGGCGGTTATCCCGGTAGGCGGAACCGCTGTCCACCGCGCTACTGCCCACCGAAACGGTGGTGGCAATTCCCTTGATGATTTGTCTTTGGAAGAAGAGGAAAACCACGACCAGTGGCAGCGCGGCCAGGATCGCGGAGGCCATGTTCTGCGCATACTGTTGCCCGTAGGCACTCCTGACCGTCTGCAGCCCGACCGGCAACGTCATCAGGTCAGCGTCAGTGGTGACGATGAATGGCCAGAGGAAGTTGTTCCAGGCACCGATGAGGACGAAGATCGCCACCGCGGCAAGGATCGGGCGTGACAATGGCAACACGACCGACCAGAACACGCGGAGCCGATTTGCGCCGTCGACCCGGGCGGCATCCTCCAACTCGACCGGAATCTGGTCGAAGAAGCGCTTCAAAATGAGCACCATGGCAGGCGCAAACGCTTGCGGAAGAATGATTCCCCAATACGTGTCGACCAGATCGAACGCCAGCATCTGCCGGAACAACGGCAATTGCGGGCTAGCGGGTGGTGCTGGCGCGTTGCACGATGCGGTGCGGGATGAGCACCCGGCGCGGTACTGCGGTCCTATCGGTCATCCGTTCGCCGAGCAGGTCCAGGGCCGACTGGACGAAGACACGCCGGTCGAAATCGACGGTGGTCAGCGGCGGTACGGCGTACTGGCTCTCCAGGATGTTGTCGAAGCCGGCCACCAGGCAGGTGCCCGGTACGGCGATGCCGGCTGTCCACAGTGCCGAGAGTGCGCCGACGGCGATCGTGTCGGTGAAGCAGAAGAACGCGTCCGGTGGCTCGTGGTCGGCGAGGAAGCGGTTGACGACAAGGTTCGCGCCGTCCGGGCTCCAGCGATCGAGGGCGATCTCCAACGCCGGGTCGGGCGCGATGCCGGCTTCGGCCAGTGCCTCGTGATAGCCGGAGGTGCGGAGACGGGCGGCCGCAGTACCGGTGACGCCTGCTGATCCGCCGAGGGCGCCGGCGCCGCTCGAGCCGCTCGGCGACTCCGGCGTACCGACTGCTGCGATCCGGCGGCAGCCCTGGTCGAGGAGGTGCCGGACCATGTCCTTCGCGGCGCCGACGTTGTCGATCGCGACCTGACTCACGACGTCCTGGTCGACGTCACCGATCAGTACGACGGGCGGCAGCGGACCCGCGGTCATTACGGCACTGTCGTCGAGGTTGATCGGGTTGAGGATCAGGCCGTCGACCAGGTGAGCGCGGGCCTTCGACAGCAACTCGAACTCGCGCTCCGGTTCGGCCGCGGTCTGCTCGATCTGGACTCCCCAGCCGCGCTTGTGGGCGAGCTCGACGACGAGGTGGGTGATCTCCGCGGAGTACGGGCGGAGCAGGTCGGGCAGGGCCAGGCCGATCATCCCGGAGCGGCCGTTGCGCAGTCCGCGGGCACTCATGTTCGGGACGTAGTCGAGCTCGCTGACCGCCTGTTCTACCCGGGCGCGGGTCTCCGGGCGGACGAACACGACGCCATTGATGACGTTCGAGACCGTCTTCGGGGACACCCCTGCCAACTTGGCAACATCTTTGACGGTCGCTCGCATACACCCATTCTCACTGAAGAAACAAAAACAAGGGAGGGAAGGAAGGAAGGCGGAATTGGGCGGCCGAGGATGGGGCTAGCGGGTAGTGAGTGCGCCGCCGTTGAGGTGGATGGTTTGGGCGGTGAGGTGGCGGGCGCCGGGTGAGGCGAGGAACCAGATGGTTTCGGCGATGTCGGTCGCGACGCCTTCGCGCTTGGTCAACGTTGCCTGGATCAACGATTCGCGGCGGGTGTCGGTCAGCTGTCCCTGGAAGAACTCGGTGTCCGCGGTGAAACCGGGGGCGACCACGTTCGAGGTGATGCGGCGCGGGCCGAGCTCGGTGGCGACGTCCAGGTTGTAGGTCGTCAGGGCCGCCTTCGACGCGCCGTACGAGCTGCGCCCGAGATTCGCTGCGATCGAGCCGAGGTGGATGACCGATCCCCCGTCGGCGAGCTTCGGCGCGAGGGCTGTCGTGGTGAGCACCGCGCTGAGCAGGTTGCTTTCCAGATTCGCCAGCCAGTTCGCCCGCAGCTGGACGAGGTCATCTGCTGCATCGGGCCGGGCGAAATCCGTGTTCCCGCCCGCGTTGTTCACCAGTACGTCGATCTGCGCCGGCAACTCGGCTGCCAACCGCGCGACCGCCACCGGGTCCGTCCCGTCGCACACCACCGCCCGCACGCCCAGGTCGGCGGCCGCCTTCTCCAGTACGCCGACCCGTCGGCCGGTGATCACTACTTCGTCACCGCCGGCCACGAACCGCTCGGCCACCGCCCGGCCGATTCCTGTCGCTCCCCCGGTGACCACGATTGTTCTCGACACGCCGTACTCCTTCGTTTAGGTCTAAATGTTTAGACCTAAACGTACCATCATCGAGTGACCGAGGACAGTTATCCCTTCGACGGGCCGAGTCCCTACCCGGCCTCCGAGATCGCGCGCGCCTGGGAGCGGGAGCGCCCGGGGACGCCCACCGACTCGATCGAGATCGTCACTCCCCTGTGGCGACTCGCCAAGCTCTTCGCCGACGACCGCCGCCGGCTCCTGGCGGATCTCGGGATCGACCCGGCCACCCTCGATCTGCTCAGTGTCCTGCGTCGCAGCGGACCGCCGTACGAGCTGACGACCCGCGAACTCGTCCGGCGCACCCTCGTCACCGCCGGCGCCATCTCCCAGCGCGTCGGCCGCGCCGAGCGGGCCGGCCTGGTCGCACGGCGTACCGAAGGCCGGGGCTCACGCGCGGTCCTCGTCACCTTGACCGACCAGGGCCACGCCTTGATCGAGCAGACCGTCGAACAGGTCCTCACCCGCGAATCCAGCCTGGTCGCGTCCCTCTCCCCAGCAGACCGCGAGGTCCTGGCGATCCAGCTGCAGAACCTGCTCGACGACGTCCAGCAGAAGGTTGCCCGACCTGTTGAAGGTTGAGGAACTACTCCACGGCTGCGGAACGCAGCAAAGCCTCTACGGACGTGGAAATGTAAGAATTGAATGTATGCCTGTTGCGAATTTCACTGACCAGCCAACCGCCGACAGCCATGACGTGATCGAGGTCCGGGGAGCCCGGGAGAACAATCTCGCCGGGGTCTCGGTCGACATCCCGAAGCGCCGGTTGACCGTCTTCACCGGCGTCTCCGGATCCGGCAAGTCCTCCCTCGTCTTCGACACGATCGCCGCCGAGTCCCAGCGGATGATCAACGAGACCTACACCGCGTTCGTGCAGAACTTCATGCCGAGCCTGTCCCGCCCCGACGTCGACTCGCTGCGCAACCTGAGCGCCGCGATCATCGTCGACCAGGAACGGATCGGCGCCAACGCCCGCTCCACGGTCGGCACCGCGACCGACGCGCACACGATGCTCCGCGTCCTGTTCAGCCGGATCGGTACGCCGTACGCCGGTCCGCCGTCGGCCTTCAGCTTCAACCGCGCCGAGGGGATGTGCCCTTCGTGCGACGGACTCGGCAAGGCCTCCGAGATCGACCTCGCCGAGTTCGTCGACCGGTCATTGAGCCTGAATGCGGGGGCCATCAAGGTTCCCGGGTACGCCGTCGGTACCTGGTACTGGCAGGTGATGGCGGGCTCCGGGTTGTTCGATCCGGACCTGCCGCTCGAGGACTATCCGGCTGATCAGTGGGAGCAGTTCCTTTACCAGCCGGCCATGAAGGTCAAGGTCGGGAAGAGCAACCTGACCTTCGAAGGACTGGTCACCAAGGTGAAGCGGCAACTGCTCGCGAAGGATCGCGAGTCGATGCAGAGCCATACCAGGGAGTTCGCGGATCGGGCAGTGAAGCTGATCCAGTGCCCGGACTGCGGTGGAGCCCGGCTGAACAAGGCGGCTATGGCGGTGACCATCGACGGGTACGACATCGCTCGCTGCTCGTCGATGCAGATCAGCGATCTGGCCGAGTTCGTGCGCGGGATCAGCAACCCTGCGGTCGGGCCGATGCTGGAAGGTTTGCAGGAGACGCTCGACTCGATGGTCGACATCGGGCTCGGGTATCTCAGTCTCGACCGGGAGTCGTCGACGTTGTCCGGCGGCGAGGCGCAGCGGGTGAAACTGGTCCGGCACCTCGGGTCGTCGCTGACCGACGTCACCTATGTCTTCGACGAACCGACGGTCGGGCTGCATCCGCACGACATCCAGCGGATGAACGACCTGCTGCTGCAACTGCGCGACAAGGGCAACACCGTGCTCGTCGTCGAGCACAAACCGGAGACGATCCGGATCGCGGACTATGTCGTGGATCTCGGTCCCGGTGCCGGTCATGCGGGCGGGCGTCTTTGCTATGCGGGTGATCTGAAAGGGCTGAAGAAGTCGGGCACGCTCACCGGGCGGTACCTCGATCATCGGGTGAATGTGCGCGACGACGTACGGCAGCCGACCGGGGCGCTGAGGATCGAAGGGGCCACGCTGCACAACCTGCAGAACGTCAGCGTGGACGTGCCGCTCGGCGTACTGACTGTCGTGACGGGTGTCGCCGGGTCGGGGAAGAGCTCTCTGATCCATGGTTCGCTGGCTGGGCGCGAAGGGGTCATCGTTGCCGGGCAGGAGCCGATTCGGGGCTCGCGGCGGAGCAATCCCGCGACGTACACGGGTCTGCTCGATCCGATCCGGGCCGAGTTCGCGAAGGCGAACAAGGTGAAGCCGGGGTTGTTCAGCGCGAACTCTGTGGGTGCCTGTCCGACCTGCAAGGGGCTGGGGCTCACCTATACAGATCTGGCGATGATGGCCGAGGTCGCATCGGTCTGCGAGGACTGCAACGGAGAGCGGTTCACTCCGGAGGTGCTGGCGTATCGGCTGCGTGGGAAGAACATCAGCGAAGTACTCGGGTTGTCGGTGATCGAGGCGCGCGAGTTCTTCAGCAAGGGACCGGCCCGCGCGATCCTCGACCGGCTGTCGACGGTCGGGCTCGGGTACATCGGGCTGGGTCAGCCGCTGACGACGCTGTCGGGTGGCGAGCGGCAGCGGCTGAAGCTGGCGATCAACATGGGCAAGAGCGGCTCGATCTACATCCTCGACGAGCCCACCACCGGACTGCACCTCGCCGACGTCGACCAACTCCTGGCGATGCTCGACAAGCTCGTTGACGACGGCAACACCGTGATCGTCATCGAGCACCACCAGGCGGTGATGGCGCACGCCGACTGGCTGATCGACCTCGGCCCGGGCGCCGGCCACGACGGCGGCCGGATCACCTTCACCGGCATCCCCGCCGACCTGGTCGAGAGCAGCGCCTCCCTCACCGCCGAACACCTCCGCCAGTACGTCTCTCAAGATCGGTAGGCATCATCCATCCACCGAGCCCGAGTCGTCACCACCGGCAGCCCACCGCAGATGCGATGGCGAACGGGGCCCCGCCAGGAAGAGACCTGGCCGGGGCCGCTGCTCGTCACCTCGGACACCGCGCCGGAGGTGCGGACACCAAATCGGAGGTGCGGACACCGAATCGGAGGTGCGGACACCGAATAACCTGTCCAGGACCCCCGACCTGGTGTCCGAACCCCCGGCGGTCGGACCGAACCCCGGTCAGCTCCGGTCGAAATCATCGGATAGGGCAGTCGGTGACCTGATGTTCGGCCGATGCCGCGAAATGAACGTGTCAGTGGGCGAAGAACCCTCCTGCGGCCGTGGGGGCTTCGTCGAACGGGCTGAGCAGCGTTTGCCGGGTAGGGCATGACATCGGGGACCGATGACGCCACCACTCCTCGTCGGTCGGTGCCGAGGTCTCAGCGCGCCAGATCGGCACATCGACTCTGGGCAGGCCGATGGAGCATTTGACTGCGCAAAGAGCCGTCCGGTGCCCGACGTCGGCACCCCTCCGGGGCAGGCCTCGGGCACCGGACGCGTCTGCGCGGTACCTCAGCATCACACCACGAACCGAGGGACCGCGCAGGTCGAGCCGCGTCAGCTCAGCTGCGGCTGCACCAGGTTCGCGAGATTCGCGTGCCCGGTGGTGTTCGGGTGGTAAGACTCGCTGATCGGGTTCGACAGGCCGTTGATCCACTCCGGGCTGCCGCAGACCGCGTGCCCGATGAAGGCCGACGTCGGGTTCACGAACGGGAACCCGGCCGCGCTCGCCGCCGCCGAGATCTTGGAGTTGAGCAGGTCGGCGGTCGCGTTCAGCCGGGTCATCTCCGCGCCGCTGAAGAAGGTACCGGCGTTGCAGTCGGTGCCGTTGAACAGTCGCGGATAGCCGACCACGATCACCTTCGCGGTCGTGGCGCGGCTCTTGATGTTCGCGTAGAGCCCGTTCAGCCGGCTCGGGATGGTGTTGTTGATGGTCGCCTGGGCGGTGTCGATCGCACCGTTGCAGTCGCTGAGCCAGGCCGGCTGCGCGCATTCGGTGATCACCGACGAGAAGCCGGCGTCGTTACCGCTGACCTGGACGGTGACGAACCGGGTCGTGCTGTTCAGCGGCCCGAGCTGGTTGGCCGTGACGTCGGCGACCCGGGCGCCCGAGCAGGCCATGTCGGTCAGTGCCGCGCCGATCCGGCCCGCATCCAGGTAGGGGTAGGCCTTGGTGGAGCGCTGGCAGGAGCCGCTCTCGGAGGTGTAGGTGCGGGTGCCGACACCGGAGGCGTACGAGTCGCCGAGCGCGACGTACGACGGGGTGGCGGCGTGGGCGAGGGTGGGGCTGAGGAGCGCGGTGGCGACGACTGCCGCGCTGACCAGTCCGGCAAAGAGCTTCATGGGGCGGACCGCCTTTGCACTAGAATGGACGCTTTTTTGCAAGGGAAGACGGTGAACTCAGAGTTACGATCTCCGACCAGTGAGTAACATGCAAGACCTCAGTAAGAAATTCACCGCCAGTTTCTGAATCAGGTAGGCGCCGTACTAGTGCAGCTCCGGGCCCGGGACCGACAGTGGGTCGAAGCCATAGGGCAGCTCGAGCCGGTGAGCGGTCATCAGTTCCGCGTTTCCGAGCAACTCCCGAGTGGCTCCGTCGGCAACGATCCGGCCCGCGTCCATCAGCAGGCTGCGCTCGCACAGCTGCAACGCATACGGCAAGTCGTGCGTGATCATCAGCAAGGTCACGTCCAGCCCGCTGAGGATGTCGGCCAGCTCGCGCCGGCTGGCCGGATCCAGATTGCTCGACGGTTCATCAAGCACCAGTACTTCGGGGCGCATGGCAAGCACCGTCGCAACGGCGACCCGACGGCGCTGGCCATAGGACAAGTGATGCGGAGCGACGTCGATCTGGTCCTGCATGCCGACCTGGACCAGTGCCTCGTGCACGCGCTCGTCGAGTTCCGCGCCGCGCAGACCGAGGTTCGCGGGTCCGAAGGCGACGTCGTCGCGGACGGTCGGCATGAACAGCTGGTCATCGGGATCCTGGAAGACGAGGCCGACCTTACGGCGTACCTCGGGCAGGTGTTCGCGGTGCAGGTCCGAGCCGCCGACCTGGATCCGGCCGCTACCGGTGCCGCCGGCAACCGAGCCGAGGATGCCGTTGAGGTGCAGCACGAGGGTGGTCTTGCCGGCGCCGTTCGGGCCGAGCAGGGCGACCCGTTCGCCGCGCTGGATGGTGAAGTCGACGCCGTACAGGGCCTGCCGGCCGTCGGGGTAGGCGAAGACGAGACGTTCGACGTGGATCGAGGGGCCGCTCACAAGCCGACAACCCTAGCCGTGACGGCGATGACGACGGCGGCCAGGGAGATCGCGAGACCTTCCAGCCATTGGGCCTGCGCGGCGCCCGATTGAGACAGTTGCGGCATGCGGCCGTTGTAGCCGCGGGACTGCATGGCCAGGTGGACCCGTTCGCCGCGCTCGAAGCTGCGGACGAACAGGGCGCCTACTCCCCCGGCGACGGCCTTGAGATGTCCGGCGCGGCCGCCTTGGTAGCCGCGGGATTCACGGGCGATGCGCATCCGGTGCAGGTCGTCGGAGACGACGTTGAGGTAGCGGACCATGAAGGACAGGATCGCGATCAGGGCCGCCGGGAGTTTCAGTCGTTCCAGGCCGGCGAGCAGGGCGCGCGGGCTCGTCGAGGCGGACAGGATGATCGCGGCGACGACGCCGAGGGTGCCTTTCGCGAGAACGTTCCAGGAGCCGAGCACGCCTGATTCGGACAGTGAGACACCCAGTACTTCGAGGCGCGGGCCGGTTGCGACGAACGGGAGGAGCAGTGCGAACACCAGGAACGGGGTTTCGACGGCGAGGCGTTTGAGGACGACGAGGGCGGGGAGCCGGGCAACTTTGACGACGGCGACCAGCAGTACGGCGTACAGGGCGAAGGCCCAGAAGGCGGTGGACGGGGTCGCGACGACGGCGAGGACGAAGACGAAGAGCGCGACGATCTTCACCTGTGCAGGAAGTCGATGGATCCGGCTGTCGACCGGGACCAGTAGACCATCTCCATTCACAGTTCTGACCGAGCTGAGCGAAGGGAGGCCAGCTTTGCAATCAGGAGGCCGACGGCGATCGTGACCAGGACGCCGATGATGCCGGCGAGGGCGCCGGAGACCTGGGCGTTGCCGATGCCGCTGACGCCGTAGTCGGCGAGCGGGCTGCCGGCGACGGCCGAGTTCTTCGCGGCACCGCCGAAGCCGAGCTTCGCGCCGACGAACTCCAGGCCGTCGGGATGCGCGCTGGCGAACAGACTGACCACGCCGGCCACCACGAAGGTGGTCGCGATCCCGATGCCGAGGCTGCGACCAGCCGGCTTCGCCGCGATCGGGCGATCCGGTGACACGGTCGAACTATTGCCGTCGGCATCCACCAGGACGAGGTCGGCCTGCAGATGGCGAGCGGCGTACACGAGGTCCGGCCTGGTCGCGACGACGGCGCTGAGGACCGCGGCCGTGATGACCGCCTCACCGAGGCCGACCAGGATGTGCCAGCCGACCATCGCGGTGGCGAGTTTGCCGATCGGGATGTCGACCGCGCCACCGATCGCGTACAGGCCGGTGAAGGCGAGCGCCGCGACCGGGACCGAGATCAGCGCGCCGACCGTCGTCGCCGGGACCACGCTGCCGACCCGCTTGGGCAGCGCCTTCAGGAGCGCGCGGGTGACGAAGTAGCCGACGACAACGGTGACCAGGCCCATCAGGGTGATGTTCGTCCCGAGCGCGGTCAGCCCGCCGTCGGCGAAGAGCAGGCCTTGCACGAGCAGGACGGTCGACATCACCAGGACCGCGGTCCATGGACCGACCAAGGCGGCCGCGAGCGCGCCGCCGAGGAGGTGACCGCTGGTGCCCGCGCCGACCGGGAAGTTGACCATCTGGACGGCGAACACGAAGGCGGCGGTGAGGCCGGCCAGCGCCGGACCGGTCTCCCGGATCTCCCGGTTGGCCCGCTGCAGGCTGAACCCGACGGCTCCCGCGGCGATCAGGCCGGTCGCGATGGAGGTGGGCGCGTCGAAGAAGCCGTCAGGTACGTGCATGCGGACATTCTTGTTCTAGTTGCGACTCGATCGCAACAGAACGGGCTAGAGAGCTTTGAGTGCGTCCCCGATCGCACGGTGGAAGGTCGGGTATGCGTAGATCATCTGTTGCAGAGAGTGAACCGGAACGGCCGCGTGGACGGCGACCGCGAGCGCGCCGAGCACCTCGCCACCGGTCGGGCCGGCGCTCGTCGCACCGACCAGCACACCGCGTTCGTTGTCGACGACAAGTTTGATGAAGCCCTCGTTGCCGGCCTTGTGGATCCAGCCGCGCGACGACGACGGGATCTGGCTGCTCGCGGTCCTCACGTCGAGACCCGCCTCGCGCGCCTGCTTCTCGGTCAGCCCGACCGCGCCGATCTCCGGGTCGGTGAACGTCACCCGCGGCATGGCGTGGTAGCTGGCGACCGGGGCGCCTTCGGAGCGGAGTACGTCGAACACCGCGACGTCGGCCTGGTACATCGCGGTGTGGGTGAACGCGCCCGCGCCGGTCACGTCGCCGATCGCCCAGACGCCGTCGGCCGCGCGGACATGCTCGTCGACGGTGATCTGCCGGGCCTCGGGATCGAGCCCGGCCTTGTCCAGCCCGAGTGCCTTGAGGTCGACCCGGCGACCCGTTGCCACTAGCAACTTCTCGGCCGACACGGTGCTGCCGTCGCCGAGCGTCAGGGTGAAGCTGCCGCCGTCGTACGCCACACGCTGGGCCTGTACGCCGGTCCGGAAGGTGACGCCGTCGCGCTCGAGGGCTGCCTGGGCCAGCTCGCCCGACTCGGGCTCCTCCAGCGGGAGCACCCGCTCGGCACCTTCGACCACGGTCACGGCGACGCCGAAGCGCGCGAAGACCTGGGTCAGCTCGAGGCCGATGGCGCCACCGCCGAGCACGACGATCGAGGCCGGCAGGGTGTCGGCCTCGATCGCTTCGTGGTTCGTCCAGTACGGCGTACCGGCGAGGCCCTCGATCGGTGGGATCGAGGGGACGGTGCCGGTCGCGACGATGATGCCCCGGGTGGCTTCGAACTCGCGATCGCCGGCGGTCACCCGGCCGGGACCGGTGATGGTGCCGCGTTCGCGGAGGAAGGTGACGCCCTTCTTCACCAGCCGGTCGACCGCGACCTGGTCGTTCCAGTCGTCGGTCGCCTCCTCGCGGATCCGCTGGGCGACCGGGGCCCAGTCGGGGATGACGGTCGCCCGGCCGGCCATCCCGTCGACGCGGCGGGTCTCGGCGATCAGGTTCGCGGCGCGGATCATCATCTTGCTCGGGACACAGCCCCAGTACGGGCACTCGCCGCCGACCAGCCGTGGGTCCAGGCCGACCACGCTCAGTCCCGCCTCCGCCAGTCTCCCGGCCGCCTCCTCGCCGCCGACACCGAGCCCGATCACGACCACATCCACCTGTTCAGCCATGCGCCAAATCTCGCAGAAGCCTGTGGCGCAGCCAAACCCAGCGGCGCCGCGTCACCAAGCGGTAATCCTATTTGGTGAAGGCGGCCAACGGGGTGTAGCCGGGGTTCGACGGCGTCCAGGTGTAGCCGGCCGTCCAGAGCTTGCTCGGTGTGGCGAGCAAGCTCGACAAGGTGCCTTCGGTGCCTGCCGGAGTGGGGACGGTCGTGGTCACGAACTTCGAGCCGTCGTACCGGAGGGCGAGCGGGTAGTTGGAGAAGTGGTTGCCGTCATCAACGAATCGTTCGCCGACGGCGATCGGGCGGCCGTTCCAGAAGGCGATGTCGGAGAGCTGGCCGCTGGTGTCCGGGACCTCGACCGAGCGCCATGACCTGCCGTCGTACCGCATGACCAGGGGGCGTTCGCCGGTCGGACCGCCGGTGTGCTGTACGCCGGTCAGCCAGATGTCCTTCGTGCCCCGGTTCGCCATCGCGACCGGGATGACCGAGCCGTCGGTGGGGACGCTGCCGACGTACGTCCAGGTCTTGCCGTCCCAGTGGGCCAGGCCGGCGTTGAGGCCGAGCCAGGCGTCGGTGTTCGAGAAGACGGTGAGGACGTTGCCGTTGATGGAGTCCTCGAGGCCGGCGGTGAGCGGCTGCCACTTGCCACCGGCGTACCGGTAGACGACTCCTGGTTCGCGATCGCCGATCCTGGCCCAGCCGGCCACCCAGAGAGCGCCGTCGGGGGCGATCTTGATCTCGCCGAACTGACCGGCGGGAACATCCGGACCCTTGATCTCGGTCCAGGTGCGCCCGTTCCAGTGCATGAGCAACGGGGTGGTATCCCGGGAGTCGGCGTTTCCGACGCCGACGACCCAGACACTGTTCGGGCCACCGACCGCCATGCCGTACAGGAGGTAGTTGGTCTTGTCGGGAGCAGGCAGTCGTACCCACTTGTCGCCGACCTTCCGGAGTACGGCGGGCAGGCCCGACCACGGGTCCTCCGCCTGGCCGAGCGCGAACATCGCCCCGCCCTTGGCCTGGATGTCGACGAGGTACAGGTGCTCCTGCCCGACCGGACTGGTCTTCCACACCGGTTCCGGCTCGACCTGGGCGGTGGCAACCGGGGCTGCCAACGGCGCCAGCACGAGCATGGTGGCCAGCAGTGTCACGATCCGTCTCACAAAGAACTCCTTCTGGGTGATATCAGCGGTGGGTGAACCAATGAGTGCTGGTCACGGCCTTGGTCATCTGGTCGATGCTGAACGGCGGCTGGGCGCTCAGCGCGGGCAGGTGCTTGCCGGCTGTGTTGTAGGAGATGACCTCGATGGAGTAGCCGTGGTTGGTCAGCAGCGCCACGGACTGCGCACTACTTCCCGGCACGTCGGGATCCTTGTCCCACCACGCCATCAGGACCGTGCCGTCCGGCCTCTCGGTGCACGTCGTCCTGATCCGGCCGTCCGACTTGAGCAGGTTGCAGCGTTGGATGGGCGTTCCGGCGAACGCCGCAAATACGACCGAGGTCTGCTTGCCGTTCCAGAGGAAGTGGGCGATCTGGGCGGCGTTGACTCCGTGCCGGCCGTTGTCGATGATGCGTCCGGTGCGTTCCTCGGCCGGGGTGACCTTGCCCGGATAGAGGTCGGTGAACAACTTCGGCAGCTCGGCGGCCCGAACAGGAATGTCGCGGACGACCACCGGTTGCCGCTTCACGACAGGCAACTTGGCCGCGGGCGTTGCGGCCGTCGATATCGCGGATGTGGCGGGTGTCGGGACTAAGCCAGCTGGGTTCACCCTCTGCGCCGCGCGGCCGGGAAGAACCGTCGTGGCCAGCGCGACGACGCCGACCACTCCAGCTGCTGCCAGCGAGGTCGCGACAGTACGCCGCTGCCGGCGCAGTCTGACCCGACCCCGGTCCATGCCCACGCTCACGAGCGCGGTGACGTCGACAGGCAGCCCGTTCGACGATTCGTGCAGGAGTTCCGCGAAGCGCTCGGCGGTCTCCGGAGAGGTGGTGGTGTCGTCCATCGGGTTCAGTCCTTCCTGATCAGTAGCGAGTCGTCGACCAGCCCGCGCACCCGTTCGAGTGCGCGCATGGCCCGGTTGCGAACCGCACCCGCCGACAGCCCCATCCGGGCGGCTACCTCGTCGACGCTGAGGTCGTCGAAGTACCGCAGGATCAGCACGGACCGGTCCTGCGCGGGCAGCTCACCGAGCACGTTCAGCAAGCTCAGCCGGACGTCCGAGCCGTCCGCGGGGTCGGCCGTCGGCTGATCCGGCACCGAGCCGAACATCTTCTCGTCGCTACTGCGCCGCCGCCGGGCGCTCAGGAACGTCCGGGTCAGCGCTGTCTGCGCGTAGGCCGCCGGGTTGTCGATGCGGCCGAACGGGCGGTGCCACTTCGCATAGACCTTGGCAAGGGTCTCCTGGACCAGGTCTTCGGCTTGGTGGTGCGAGCCGCAGAGCAACCAGGCCGAGCGATAGAGCTGGGCGGCCCGGGCGCGGGCGAACTCCTCGAACTCGTGCTCCCTACGGCTTCCGCTGTTCTTGGGCATCTGGCTCCTTCAGCTGGTGTCACCCTTTTCGACTCCTCAGCCGCCCGAAGTGTCACAGACCGGCCCGGTCAGCGGTGTGCGATTAATCGATGGGCACGACCCCGCGCTAACGGTAGATTGCTCGCCTACCGTTAGCACATCGGAGGCTGCTCATGTTTGTGATCGCTCATCTCAGTGACCCGCACCTGGACGGCTCGGCCGACGCGCGAGATCGGTTGCGGCGGGTGACGTCGTACTTGAAGGAGCTGTCGCGGCCCGTCGACGTGGTGCTGGCGACGGGTGATCTTGCCGATCACGGGCTGCTGGCGGAGTACGAGGACGTTGCGGCCGAGCTGGCGTTCGACGTACCGGTGCTTGTTCTGCCGGGCAACCACGATGTGAGTTCGCCGTTGCGCGATGGGTTGGCGTCGCTGGTGTCGTCGGAGGGTGCTGGGCATCCGGTTCATCAGGTGCGGGAGGTGGGTACGGCGCGGTTCGTGCTGCTGGACACGTCGGTGCCGGGCGAGGACCACGGGTTGCTGAGTGCCGAGTCGCTCAAGTGGCTGGCCGGCGTACTGGACGAACCTGTCGACGGGCCGCTGTTCGTCGCGTTCCACCACCCGCCCAACAAGCTGCAGCACCCTGTGCTCGACGAGTGGATCCTGCGATCCGGCGACGCCTTTGCGGCCGTACTGCGCGGCAGGCCGATCACTGCGCTTCTGGCCGGCCACGTGCACAACGGTGTCGCGACCACGTTCGCCGGATTCCCGCTACTCGTTGCCCCGGGCATCCGTTCCACCGCCAACCTGCCCTTCGAACCGGGTCAAGGTCTAGTAGACCTTTCAGCACCACCCGGGTTGGCGCTGCACATCTGGACGCCGGATCAACCTCTAGTTACGGTTTACCGTTTCCTGCCGTGAGCCTGAAAGGACTTCCCGATGACCGCTCCTTTGGTACTGCGGCCGATCGGCCGGGTCCTCAAACCCGTCCTCGGCAACGAGCGTTAACCCGGTTGCCTGCCTGCCGACCGGGCTGACAGGGTGATCGGCTGTGCCTACCTTCAATGCTGCTGACGGAACCGAACTCGGCTACACCCTGGTCGGCGAAGGAGCGCCACTGGTCTGCATCCCCGGTGGAATGCAGGACAGCCTGTACTTCGAAGATCTCGGCGGACTCGCGGCGCATCGGCAGCTGGTGCTCTTCGATCTGCGGGGAACCGGGCGATCCGCCGTACCGGACGACCCGTCGTCGTACCGGTGTGACCGGCTCATCGGCGATCTCGAGGCGCTGCGTGAGCATCTCGGCCTCGACCAGCTGGATCTCCTCGCACACTCGGGTGGGACGAATCTGGCCCAGCGCTACCTGGAGGATCACGCGGACCGGGTCGGCAAACTCGCCCTCATCACACCCAGCGCAATGGCCGCCGGCATCGACGTTCCCGGCGAGATCCGGGCCGAGATCGCAGCCCTCCGCAGCCACGAGCCTTGGTACGCCGAGGCCTCGACTGCCCTCAAAGCACTCATGGCCGGCGAGGCGACCGCGGACACGATGAACGC
Source organism: Kribbella sp. NPDC006257 (assembly GCF_040613535.1). Lineage (NCBI taxonomy): Bacteria > Bacillati > Actinomycetota > Actinomycetes > Propionibacteriales > Kribbellaceae > Kribbella > Kribbella sp. NPDC006257. The sequence goes on along the minus strand of NZ_JBEXSJ010000003.1, from coordinate 21,222 downwards.
CATCGCACCCTTCTCCTACGGTCGCTGGGACGCAACCACCCAGGCCCACCACGCCGCTCAGGCCGGCCATCGCAACACAGCAGCCTTCGCAACCTTCGTCTCCGAGGGCGCCTTCGACCCGCCCGCAACCCGGGCCGCCCTGAGCACCTTCCCCAACCCGGTCCTCGTCCTCGCCGGCGAGTACGACCTCAACTCCCCACCACAGGCGGTCGCTGAACTGGCCGATCTCTTCCCTGATCCCCGGTACGTCGTACAGCCGGGCGCCGGCCACTACCCCTGGCTCGACAACCCCGCCGGGTTCGTCGCTACCCTCACCGCTTTCCTAGATGCCGGCCGATAATCGGTTGTCTGGTCGCGGATGCCCCGCGCACACTCCGGTCGCATGGATGATGCTGAGCTCGAGAGGTTGTTGAGGAACGAGCGGTATCCGCGGTCGGCGGGGTATTCGGTTCGGTGGATGGTGGACGGGGCGATGGGGCCGAACACCCTCTGGCAGGCGGAGGCGCTGGCCGAGCACGTATCGCTCGAGCCGGGGATGCGGGTGCTGGATATGGGGTGTGGGACCGCCAGCAGCTCGATCTTTCTGGCCAAGGAGTTCGGGGTCGAGGTCTGGGCGACGGATCTGTGGGTCAGGCCGGAGGAGAATCTGCGCCGGGTGATCGAAGCGGAGGTCGAAGCCCAAGTTCATCCCATTCACGCCGAAGCCCATGCTTTGCCTTACGCGGAGAACTTCTTCGATGCGCTGGTCAGCATTGGCGCCTACCACTACTTCGGAACCGACGACCTCTACCTCGGCTATTTCTCACGTTTCGTGAAGCCAGGTAGTCAGATCGGGATCGTCCAGCCCGGTCCCGTCGAGGAGTACGAGGTATTTCCACCGCCCCACCTCGAGCCCTACTGGAAATGGGACTTCTGCGCCTGGCACAGCCCCACGTGGTGGCGCCGGCACTGGGAGAAGACCGGCTTGGTCGCCGTCGAGGTCGCCGATCAACTACCGCACAGCTGGCACGACTGGCTGCAATGGAACGACGCGTGTGACCTGGACGCCGGTACCCCGAACCGAGAAGAAGCCCAAATGCTCCGAGCAGACAACGGCCGCACCCTAGGCCTCAGCCGAGTAATAGCCCACCGCACAAGTTGAGCTGAGGTTCAGCATGCCCCGCTGACGCGACCTTCGCCCGCTACCGCGAAAATATCCCGCCACTGGCCGAACAACCGACCAGCGGCGACCATCGGAGCATGGTGGACGAGCCGCGATGGACTGTCGACACGGTTGCTCTTCAAACGGTCCGCCAGAGGCTGCACAGCGCCCTCGGAGACCGCCTTCTCCAATCGTCGGCTCCCGACGGAATCCTCCACCTCGTCCTCGTCACCGCAACGCCGGAACAGGCCGAGCACCTACGTACGCAGTACGGCCCGCACCTCGTCGTCAGCAGCTGGCTTCGCCCGGTGTGACGACGGCGGTTGGTGCAACGCAAACGGCGGCAGGCCCGGGAGGTCTGCCGCCGTTCAGGGGGTGGAGCTAGAAGTTGATCATGTGGCCTTCGAGGCCGTGGAAGGCTTCTTGGAGGGCCTCGGACAAGGTGGGGTGGGCGTGGACGTTGCGGGCCAGTTCCTTGGTGGTGAGGTCCCACTTCTGGGCCAGGGTGAGCTCGGGGAGGAGCTCGGTGACCTCGGGGCCGATCAGGTGGGCGCCGAGGAGTTCGCCGTACTTCGCGTCGCTGATCACCTTGACGAAGCCGTTCGGGTCGGCCAGACCGTGCGCCTTGCCGTTCGCGGTGAACGGGAACTTGGCCACCTTGACGTCGAAGCCTTCGAGTCGCGCCTGCTCCTCGGTCCAGCCGAAGCTGGCGATCTGCGGCTGGCAGAAGGTCGCCCGCGGGATCATCACGTAGTCGAGTTCCATCGTCTCGTGCCCGGCGATGGTCTCGGCCGCGATCACCCCCTGCGCCTCGGCGGCGTGCGCGAGCATCAGCTTCGCGTTCACGTCACCGATCGCGAAGATGTTCGGCACGTTGGTGCGCAGGAAGCCGTCGACGTCGATCGCGCCGCGCTCGGTCAGCTTGACGCCGATCTTGTCCAGCCCGTAGCCGTCGACGCGCGGCTGGAAGCCGATCGCCTGCAGCACCTTGTCGGCCTCCAGCGTCTGCTGGCCGTCCTTGCCGGTGACGGTGACCTTCACCTTGTCGCCGGAGTCGTCGATCGCGTCGACCCGGGTGCCGGTGAGCACCTTGACGCCGAGCTTCTTGTACGCCTTCGCGAGCTCCTTGGAGACCTCGGCGTCCTCGAGCGGGACGACCCGGTCCAGGAACTCGACGATGGTGACGTCGACGCCGTAGTTGGTCAGCACGTAGGCGAACTCGACACCGATCGCGCCGGCACCGGCGATGATGATGCTGCCGGGAAGTTCCTCGGTGAGGATCTGCTCCTCGTAGGTGACGACCCGCTCGCTCAGCTGGGTGCCCGGCAGCAGCTTGGTCGTCGCGCCGGTGGCGATGATGCAGTTGTCGAAGGTGACGGTCTCCGACGACCCGTTGTTCAGCGATACGTCCAGGGTGTTGGCGTCGACGAACGAGCCCCACCCGTCGTACTCGGTGATGTTGTTCTTCTTCATCAGGAAGTGCACGCCCTTGACGCGGCCGTCGGCCACCTTCCGGCTGCGCTGCACCGCGGTCGGGAAGTCGAAGGTGACCTCGCCGCTGATGCCGAAGGTCTTCTTCTCCGCGGTGAAGATGTGCGCCAGTTCGGCGTTCCGGAGCAGAGCCTTGGAGGGGATGCAGCCCACGTTCAGGCAGACACCGCCCCAGTACTTCTTCTCGATGATGGCGGTCTTCAGCCCGAGCTGTGCGGCGCGGATCGCCGCGACGTACCCACCCGGGCCGGCGCCGAGGACAACAACGTCAAAGTGCGAGGCCATGGTGGAAATGCTAGTCGGTCGCACCAGTACGCCGCGCAGCCGGGCAGGCGCCCGGCAGCGGGGGGTGACGACGGTCACCATCGGGTCGTGTGTCCTGCCTCATCGTCACTGTCGGTGAGCAGGCCTTCCTTCTGCTCCCCCGCCCGCCTACGCTGGGGCACGCACGGGGGGAGCTCCCTTTCCGTGCGCGCGTGAGGCGCCTCTGGAAACGTAGTGGGAGCACTAGACGGTGGGGACAAGGATGCTGGGGAACAGCCGCAGACTGCGGCTCGCCGCGATCGGCGCGCTGGTGGCAGTGGTCGCACTGCCCTCGTACGCCGCTTACGCCGACGACCCGACTCCCCCGCCGCCCGCGTCCGTCACCGACGTCAAGAGATCCCTGGAGCAGTTGCAGGCCGAAGCCGCGCAGATCCAGGCGGAGTTCGCCAAGACCACGATCGAGTACACGAACGCGCAAAAGGCAGTCCAGACCACCGAGGCCGCAGCGAAGAAGGCCGAGGCGTACGCCGCGAGCAAAAAGGGCGTCTCGGACGTCGAACGCCGCAAGCTCGGACTGCTGACCGCGCAGGCATACCAACTGGGCATCCCGACCGTCCTGGGCACCGAGTCGATGCTCTGGTCGCTGGCCCCCATCGCGGAAAACCTCCAGGAGATCGCCGACCGCCAAGCGGCCATCCGGCAACTCGGCAGCACCCAGGTCGCGCAGTACCAGACAGCGACTGCCGCGCAGGACGCAGCCGGTACGGCGGCCGACGACGCGGCCAAGAAGCGCGCCGCAGCGGATACCGCAGCCCAGACCGCCAAGACCCTCGGTCTGGAGGTCAAGGCGAAGGCGCAGGAGGCGGCGCTGGCGATGCAGGGCCAGATGGCCGACCTGGCCGGCGCGAGTGCACTGTCCAGTCAGTTGCAGAACGGCCGCAACGCCCAGGCCTTCGCGAAGTGGCAGACCTACCTGACCGAGCTGGCCGCCGCCAAGGTGACCGCACCCGCCGCCGGCTTGATCAGGAACCCCTCGAAGCTCCCCGCCGGTCTCAAGCCGTACGTGGCCGGCGGTCAGAACGTCCCCGGCACCGCGTCGGTCAGCAGTGCGGGCAAGACCGTGCGGGTGTTGTCGGCCGAGACGATCCAAGCAGTGAACCGGGCCTTCAGTCTGCTCGGCAAGCCCTACGGCATCGGCGCCACCGGTCCGGCGAAGTACGGCTGCCTCGGCGCGGCCCGGGTCGCCTGGCAGCCCTACGCGAACCTGCCGAACCTGATCAGCAAGGTCTACCCGAACTACCAGAAGGTGCCGGCGGCAACGATCCAGCCGGGCGACATCCTGCTGATCGGCAGCAAGTCGATCGGACTGTTCCACATAGGGATCGCGCTGGACGGCGACGAGATGATCGCGGCCGACGAGTCCAAGGGTTCGGTCACCGTCACGAATGTCCCGGACAACCTGTTCGCCGCGCTGCGCCCGACGCTGGGTCAGCCCGCGGTGCACCAGACCCCGCCGCAGTCCTCCTCGCAGGCGTACCAGTTCCGCTGCGGCAACACCGCCACGTCGTACGACGTGGGCACCGGTGCCTGGACCTGGCCGATCGCCGAGGGACAGTACGAGATCGGTACGCCGTTCGGCCAGGCCGGTCCGCTCTGGTCCTCCGGCTTCCACACCGGCCAGGACTTCGTGGCCCCGACCGGTACGCCGGTGCGCGCGGTCACCGCCGGCACCGTGCGGGTCGAGCACCCCGCGTGGGCCGGCAACCTGATCCGGATCGACCACGGCAACGGACTCGAAACGCTCTACGCGCACCTCAGCCGGGTCGATGTCGCCGAGGGCGCCCACGTCGTCGCGGGGCAGCAGATCGGAGCCGTTGGAGGGCTGGGCAACGCGACCGGGCCGCACCTGCATTTCGAGGTCCGCCTCGGTGGCGACGCGGTGAATCCGATGCCGTTCCTGGCGACCGGGAGCACCAGCACCGGCTGGGGTGGTTACAGCAACGGCATGATTCCCGCCGACAAGCTGTGTGGAATCAGCGGCAACTCCGGCCACATGCTGCGCTGCGACGCGGCTGCGTCGTACGCGCAACTTGCCGCCGCCTACAAGGGCCGCTTCGGCAAGACGCTCTGCATCACCGACTCCTACCGCTCGTACGCGTCGCAGGTCGACCTGTACGGCCGCAAGCCGTCGCTGGCAGCACTGCCCGGTACGTCGAACCACGGCTGGGGCGTAGCCGTCGACCTGTGCGGCGGTATCGACCACTTCGGCACCGCGCAGTACCAGTGGATGCTGGCGAACGCCGGCAGCTACGGCTGGGTCCACCCGGCCTGGGCGAACAAGGGCGGCGGCCGCGAAGAGCCTTGGCACTGGGAGTTCGGTAAACCGGCCAGTGCCTAGCCGCCTGACCAGCTGGATCCGCAGGCATCGCGTGATCAGCTCGGCTGGTGCTGTCGTCCTGTTCGGCTGCCTGGTCGTCGGCGCCACGCCGTACGCCGCTGTGCTCACCACCGCCGAGGGTTGGCAAGGCTACGGCAACGGACTGATGCCCGCCTCCAAGCTCTGCAGGGTCCCTGGCGGGCAGAAGCTGCGCTGCGACGCTGCCGCGGCGTACAAGTCTCTGGCGGATGCCTACACCGCTCACTTCCACACGCGGCTCTGCATCACTGACTCCTATCGCCCCTGGCGGGTTCAGGCGCTCTTGCTGATCCGCAAGCCCGGTCTGGCCGCAGTGCCCGGTACGTCGAACCATGGCTGGGGGCAGGCTGTCGACTTGTGTGACGGCATCAACGACTACGGGACTCCTGAGCACGAGTGGATGCTGGCCAACGCACCGGCGTACGGGTGGGTTAGTCCGGACTGGGCGCGGCAAGGGGGCCCTCGGCAAGAACCGTGGCATTGGGAGTTCCAGGGGGTTACTCCTTAGACCACGTAGGCTTGAGGTGTGGCCGAGCAGACCAGTCCGGACCGCGCGGACGACAACATCACGCTGGACGCCCAGGACGATCGCTGGGAGTGGCGGCGCAAGATCCGGAGCAACCCGCGGAAGCTGTTGTTCTACCGGATCGGTGTCGGCGTGCTCGGCGGCCTGCTCATCATCGCCGCTCCGTTGACCGGCTGGTTGCCAGGACCGGGCGGGATCCCGCTGTTCATCGCGGGCCTCGCGGTGCTGGCCAGTGAGTTCGAGTGGGCACAACGCCTGCTCTACAAGGTGAAGGACTGGGTCAAGCAGTTCACCACCTGGACGGGCAAACAGCCGGCCTGGCTGAAGGCTCTGGGCACCCTGGCGATCTTCCTGTGCGTGGTCGTCGCCATCTGGCTCTACCTGGCCGTCCTCGGCGTCCCCAGCTGGCTACCGAACTCTTGGGAGAGTTTCCTTCACAAACTGCCCCTTCTTGATTGAGCGTGAGCGGGTGAAGCGGGACCGGTAGTCGGTGGCACTCAGCCCGTAGTGAGACTTGAAGCGGCGCGCGAAGTAGTTCTGGTCAGGCCAGCCGACCGCCTCTCCGATCCGGCTGATGGGCTCGTCGGTGTGCAACAGCCGATCAGCGGCGAGCTCGGCGCGGAAGCGGGACAGGTATGCCATCGGTGGCAAGCCGGTGGCCGCCTTGAAGATCCTCACCAGATACCCCGGCGCCAGATGCAGCTCCAGCGCCAACTCGGTCAGCGTCCAGCGGTAAGCAGGCCGCGCTTCCATCAACCGCAGAGCATCCAGTACTGCGGGGTGCTGCTCCCCGCCGCTGACCCGACTGTCACCTGCTGCCCTCGCCAGCCGGTTCAGGAACAGCGACAGCCAGCCGATGACTTCACCGTGATGCAGGTTCGCCGGCCGATGCCGGAGGTTCCCCAGCGCGTCCAGGTGACCAATGCACTCCGCCATCGCTGCAGGGTCGAGCCGAGTGGTCAGCACTCCACGACGCTCGGCCGTGTACGGCAGGGTCCACAGCAGGTGACCCAGCAGCGGGTCCTCGCGCGTCCAGGCCAGCTCGCGCCGCAGTAGATCGGCGGAGAAACAGCAGTTGTAGATCTCCAGGTCTTCGCAGTCCTCGTACCCGTGCCAGACCCCCGGCCGCAGCAGCAGGACATCGCCGACCCCGAGCTCCTCACGCCTGGCGAGGCAGTTGTGCACACCGCGTCCGCCGATCACGACGACGACCTCGAAGAAGCTGTGCGTGTGCACGGGGCGGTCTACGTCATGCAGATAGCGGCCGGCGAACGCCAGCGACCCTTCCACGAGGTGCACGAGCGTGCCGTAGCTGTCGACCGGCGGTTCCTCCATCTGCGCACTCTAGGGGCCCAGGTTCATTTTGTGCTAGGTCGGGTGCACTGCGGACTATCGGCGGCGGGACGGTGGTCGCAAGATCGAATGAATCGTTTCATATCTGGGAGTTGCCCATGCCGCGTCCTGCCGCACCCGTCCATCTCCGCTTCGAGCACCGGACCGACGAAGGCCCCGTTCTGGGCCTCGGTACCGGCTCACCACGCCTGTCCTGGCAGGTGCCGGCCGCCGATCCGGGCTACACCCAGTCCGGCTACGAGATCGAGATCACCCGGCCCGGCGTACCGCAGACCAAACACGCCATCACGTCGGCTGACCAGGTCCTGGTGCCCTGGCCGAGCCACCCCCTCGGCTCCCGCGAGTCGGCCGAGGTCCGCATCCGGGTCCGCGACGACGAATGGAGCGACTGGAGCGAACCGGCCGTCGTCGAGGCCGGTCTGCTCTCTTCCGACGACTGGACCGCACGCTTCGTCAGCCCGCGCGAATCAGCCACCGCCCCGATCGTCAGCGGCAGCATCGAGCTGCCCGGCGACATCGTCCGGGCCCGGCTCTACGCGACCGCCCACGGCGTCTACATCCCCGAACTCAACGGCCACCGCGTCGGCGACGAGCAACTCGCGCCGGGCTGGACCGCCTACCAGTTCCGCCTGCGCTACCAGACCCACGACGTCACCGAACTCGTCCAGCCGGGCGTGAACCAGCTCGACTTCCTGCTCGGCAACGGCTGGTACCGCGGCCGCCTCGGCTTCCACGGTCAGCGAGCCGTGTACGGCGACCGACTCGCCGTCCTCGCCCAACTTGAAGTCACCACCGCCGATGGCGCCGTCCATATCCTCGCCACCGACGGCACCTGGACCGCCCGCGAGAGCCAGATCGTCGCCGACGACCTGTACGACGGTCAGCGCGTCGACCTCACCCGCCAACCGTCGGCACCGTCGCCGGTGGACGTGCTCGACGCCGACCTGAGCCTCCTCGTCGCACCCGACGGCCCGCCCGTCCGCGTCACCGACCTCCTCCCCGCACAGAAGATCTGGACCTCCCCCGCAGGCAAGACTCTCGTCGACTTCGGCCAGAACCTGGTCGGCCGGGTCCGCCTGACCGTCCGCGGCGCCGATCCCGGAGCCGAGGTCGTCCTGCGGCACGCCGAGGTCCTCGAGAACGACGAACTCGGCGTCCGCCCGCTGCGCTCCGCCAAGGCCACAGACTCCTACGTCCTGGCCGGCCCCGACGAGACCGTGCTCGAAGCGGAGCTCACCTTCCACGGCTTCCGGTACGCCGAGGTCACCGGCGTACCGGATCTCCAAGCCGACGAAATCCAGGCGGTCGCCATCAACTCCGATCTCCGGCGAACGGGCTGGTTCGAGTCGTCGGACGAGACCCTCAATCGGTTCCACGAGAACGTCGTCTGGGGGATGCGCGGCAACTTCGTCGACGTCCCCACCGACTGCCCACAGCGCGACGAGCGGCTCGGCTGGACCGGCGACATCCAGGTCTTCTCCCCCACCGCGACCTTCCTGTTCGACAGCGCCGGCTTCCTCGGCAACTGGCTGACCGACCTCGCCGCCGAGCAGCACAAGGACGGCTCGGTGCCGTTCGTCATTCCCGACGTACTGCGTGACGCCTCGCCGTCTACGGCTGCGTGGGGTGACGCGGCAGTGGTTGTGCCTTGGGTTCTGTACCAGCGCACAGGCGACCTGGGTCTTCTAGCTCGCCAGCTGCCGAGCATGCGTGCCTGGGTGGACCGGATGACGGACCTGGCTGGTGCGGATCTGCTGTGGACCGGCGGGTTCCAGTTCGGTGATTGGCTGGATCCCACTGCGCCGCCGGACAACCCGTTTCGCGCCAAGGCTGACCCGGACGTCCTGGCGACGGCTCACCTGGCCAGGTCGGCACAGATCGTCGCAGAGGCTTCGGCGCTGACTGGCGATGCTTCGCAGGAGTACGCGGAGCTGGCTCGTCGAGTGCGGGCGGCTTTCGCAGCGGAGTACGCGACTGAGGGCGGCCGGGTGCTGAGCGACGCGCCTACGACGTACGCGATGGCTTTGCAGTGGGCGCTGCTGCCGACAGAGGAGCAGCGTCGTCGTGCAGGGCTTCGCCTTGCCGATCTGGTACGGACAGCAGGCTTCCGGATCAGCACTGGCTTTGTCGGTACGCCGCTGATGGCCGATGCGCTCACTGATGTAGGAGAGCCCGAGCTGGCCTACCGGTTGCTGCTGCAGACCGGCTGTCCGTCCTGGCTCTACGCGGTGACCATGGGCGCCACCACCATCTGGGAACGCTTCGACAGCATGCTGCCCGACGGCAGCATCAACCCAGGCGAGATGACGTCCTTCAACCACTACGCACTCGGTGCTGTCGCGGACTGGATGCACCGGCGGGTAGCGGGTATCGCCCCGGGCGCACCGGGCTACCGCAGCATCGTGGTCGACCCACTGCCCACGTCGAAGCTCACCAGAGCAGCTGCGCGCCACCTCACGCCGTACGGCGAAGTGCGCGTGGGCTGGGAGCGCTCGAGCGGCTCGTTCCAGTTGAACGTCACCGTTCCTGTCGGCTCCACAGCAACAGTGCACCTGCCGGGAAGCTCCGAACCGGTCGAAGTCCGGCACGGAGACCATGAGTGGACTGTCGACGACCCGTACGCCGAGGTGCCGGGTCTGCCCGCTGATGCCACCATCCGTCAGGTCGTGGACCACGAGCCCACCTGGAACGCTCTCGTCGAGACGGCCGTGGAGACCGGCGTCGTCGACGACGATGCTCAACTCGCCGGCCGGCTGGAGCGCTACCTCGACGCGCCCGCGACCACCCTGGTTCAGGTCGCCGGTGGATGGCACAGCGCCGACACCACCGCCCTGCAAGCCCGCCTCGACTCCCTGCTCGCAACGCACTAACAGTTTCTGGAGGTCACTATGACGATCCGCCCACCTTCGACAGCCATAGCGCTGATCGGCCTGCTTGCACTGACGGCCTGTAGCGCCGGCAGCCTGGGATCCAGCGACAGTGCAGGCGACGGCAAGGTCAGCATTACCTTTCTGATCGGCAACCAGGACCAGGACATCAAGACAGCCGAGCAACTGGTCAAGGACTTCACCGCCAAGAACCCCGACGTCACCATCAAGACCGAGACCCGCCCGGCCGGTACCGAGGGCGACAACATCGTCAAGACGAGGCTGTCCACCGGGGACATGCCGGACGTGTTCAACTACAACACCGGCTCGCTGTTCCAGGCGATCGCGCCGCAGAAGAACCTGGTTCCGCTGAGCGACCAGTCCTACATCGGTGATCTGGACGAGAACTTCAAGAAGACGGTGACCGCCGACGGACAGGTGTACGGCGTACCGGTCGGTGGCTTCATGGGCGGAGCGGTGCTCTACAACATTCCGATCTACACCAGGCTCGGGCTGAAGGTACCGAAGACGTGGGCCGAGTTCATGGCCAACAGCGCCAAGATCAAGGCGGCCGGGATCCCTCCGGTGATCCAGACCTATGGGGAGACCTGGACCTCGCAGTTGTTCGTGCTGGGTGACTTCCACAACGTCGCAGCGGTCGAGCCGGACTTCGCCGACAGGTACACCAAGAACCAGGCGAAGTATGCGACGTCGCCGGCGGCGCTGAAGGGTTTCGAGCACACCGAGGCCGTGCACGACGCCGGCTACGAGAACAAGGACTTCGCCTCGGCCAAGCTGCCGGACGGTCTGCGGATGCTTGCCCAGGGCAAGGGAGCGCAGTACCCGATCCTGTCCGGCGTGGTCGCGAACATGGTGGCCACCTATCCGGACGCGGCCAAGAACGTCGGACTGTTCGCGTTGCCTGGTGACGACGCGACCAAGAACGGTCTGACCGTGTGGACGCCCGGCGCGAACTACATCCCGAAGACGACGACCGGTGCCAAGCTGGACGCGGCGAAGAAGTTCCTCGCCTTCATCGCCAGCCCGGACGGCTGCAAGTCCCAGGCCGCCGCGGGCGCGCCCACCGGCCCGTACGCCGTCAAGGGGTGCGCGCTGCCGACCGACGTACCGCAGTCGATCAAGGACATGCAGCCGTATCTCGACAAGCCGGGCGCATCGAGCCTGGCGCTGGAGTTCGTGTCGCCGGTGAAGGGCCCGTCGCTGGAGCAGATCACCGTCGAGGTGGGCTCCGGCATCCGCAAGGCGAAGGACGGCGCCGCGCGGTACGACGAGGACGTGAAGAAGCAGGCACAGCAGCTCGGGTTGGCGGGTTGGTGATGGCTGCGTCCATCAGTTCGGCTCAAGCCCGCGCCAAGGTGGCGCGGGCCGCGAGGCCGAAGGTCTACACGCCGTACTCGAACTGGTTCTACCTGCCCTCGGCAGTGATCTACGGCGTCCTGTTCATCGTCCCGACGTTCGCCTCGCTCTACTTCAGCCTGACCCGGTGGAGCCTGTTCGAGTCGAAGTTCATCGGGCTGGAGAACTTCAAGCTGTTCTTCTCCGAGCCACAGCTGGTCAAGGGTTTCACCAACACGCTGATCTTCGCTGTCGTGACGTCAGGCACCAAGGTGGTTCTCGGGTTGTTACTGGCGGTCCTGCTGACCTCGCAGATCGTTGCCCGTGGCTACCTTCGGTCGGTGGTGTTCTTTCCGGTCCTGGTCTCGACGATCGGTGTCGGCATCACGTTCACCGTGTTGATGAATCCCGAGCACGGGCTGATCAACGGCGCGCTCGGCACGCTGGGGATCGACGGACCGGGGTGGCTGACCGACCCGAAGTACGCGTTGTTGTCGGTCGCGGCGGTGGATATCTGGAAAGGGGTCGGGCTGGCGACGCTGATCTACATCGCCGGGATCGTGTCGATTCCGCGGGAGTACATGGAGGCGGCGAGGGTGGACGGCGCCGGGTCGTGGGAGACGTTCCGCCGGATCGTCTTGCCGCTGTCCCGGCCGGCGACGGTGACGGTGATCATCTTGTCGCTGATCGGCGGACTCAGGTCCTTCGAGCTGATCTGGGCGATGACGCGGGGCGGGCCCGGGTTCACCTCGGACGTGATCGCGTCGGTGATCTACAAGCAGTACCAGGCCGGCTTCTACGGCTTGTCGACCGCAGGCAACGTCGTGTTGTTCCTCGCAGTCACCGCGATCGTGCTACCGCTCTCCTACTTCCTCAACCGCAAAGAGGTGGACCTGTGAGCACCGCGGAGCTCGTCAATCACAAGCCGGGGCGGAACTATCTGCTGAGTGCGGTCGCGATCGTTGCCTCGGTCATCGTGTTCGTCATCCCGTTCGCGTTCATCGTGCTGACCGCGGTGAAGGACCGGCAGCAGGCGGCGCTCCTCGACTTCTCCTGGCCGCACCAACTGCGGATCGTGCAGAACTTCGTCGAGGTGGTGAAGGCGCGGGACTACATGCTGGTGATCGCGTTCATCAACTCGACGATCCTGACGGTCGCGAGTGTCGCCGGCATGGTCGTGCTCGCGGCGATGGCCGGGTTCGTCCTGCAGCGCCGGAAGAGCCGCTGGAACGGGCTGATCAACTTCCTGGTGCTGTCCGGCCTGATCATCCCGCCGGCCGTCGTACCGACGATCTGGGTGCTGCAGAAGTTCGGGCTGTTCAAGACCATGCCGGGGCTGATCCTGATCGAGATCGCGTTCGGGTTGTCGTTCTGCGTGCTGCTCTTCCGGGCGTTCGTGGCGACCATCCCGCGCGAACTCGACGAGGCGGCGATCATCGACGGCGCCGGACCGCTGCGGCTGTTCTTCGGAGTGATCTTCCCGCTGCTGCGCTCAGTCATCGTGACCGTGGTCGTCGTCCAGTCGGTGGCGGTGTTCAACGACTTCACGAACCCGCTCTACTTCCTGCCGGGCGACCAGAACGCAACGGTTCAGCTGACCCTCTACAACTTCCAGAGCCAGTTCAGTACGCAGTACAACCTGCTCTTCATGAACATCCTGCTGATCACCATCCCGCCCCTGGTGATGTTCCTCTTCTTCAACCGCCAGATAGTCGCCGGAATGACCGCCGGCGCCATCAAGGGCTGACCGGCCTACTAATACTGCTGCCAGGTTGGCGGCGAGGGAGCGGGCGTCTGCGGAGTCGGTGGTTGAGGGAACCCCGGAAGCCGGCCGATCCCGGGGTGGACCGCCGAGGTCGGCCGGATCCTGCGCGAACTTCGGGTTACCTCCCCTTCGCGCGCTCACCCCATTGGTGGAGCAGTGGGGGAAGCAGTCAGAGAGGAGGTAACCATGCCAAGAGGAGGAAGCGGGCCTGCCCGCGGGGCGGCGTACCGACGGACATGAGGTATCCGCCAAAACCGGCCCGGCCCCGGCCCAGCCAAGCGTAGAACTCAGCCCGCCCCCGGACACCTCATGTCCGTCGGTGCACCGCGCCACGCGATTCTGCGCGAACTTGCGCGTTACACGCCGAATCAGACAATCGTCGGCTGCCCGCTGCCCGCTGGCGTCGGTCTAGGCAGTCACGCTGGTGCCGCCCGCCCAAGGCTTCGTCCCCAACTGGCCGACCAGAACAATCACGCAGCCCGGCGACGCGCACCCCAGTCCCTCCCGCCAGCCCACTACCGGCCCTGCCGGGCTGTCGGAGCAGGTGGGGATCAGAGCACCGATGGCAGGAGATCCGCGAGTTTCGCGTAGTCGGCGAGCGAGTTATAGGCGTGGGCCGAGAGACGGATGAAGACCCGGGTGTCGAAGGCGGTCAGGGTGATCTCGGCCTTGAGCTCCCGCGATACCCGGATCTTGAAGGCCTCGCCCGCGTCCTCCGACCGCTCGCCGGGCCACGGGGGCTCGACCAGGCGCATCGTCGGCGCCGGGTTGACGACGTCCGGCACCGACGAGCCGAGTGACTTCGCGACCAGCCCGGCGCCTTCGTCCAGCATCGAGGAAAGTTCCGTACGCCGACGCGGCCAGTCGATCTCCTCCAGGACCCGCAACGACTCAGGCGCCGCGATCCAGGGCGCGTAGTCGTACGTGCCCAGCATGTCGAACCGCTCAGGCATCCGCTCGTCGTACTCCGACCACGAGACGATCAGCGGCAACGTCTCCGCGCGCCACTTCTCGGCGACCACCAGACCGGCCGTCGCCCGCGGCGAGGCGGGCCACTTGTGGAAGTTCCCGGTCCAGAAGTCCGCTCCGTCACCGGCCGGGGCGTCGATCAGCGCCGGCGCGTGAGCCCCGTCGACGATCACCGGGATCCCGTACTCCGAACAGGCGTCGACCAGTCGCCGGATCGGGAAGATCATCGCGGTCGCCGAGCTGATCTGGTCCACCACGAGCGCGGCCGTGTTGCCGTCGAGCGCGGCGGCGATGATCGCGACGACGGTGTCGTCGTCGGACTCCAGCGGCACGTCGACCACGACGATCTCGGCATGGTGCTGCCGGGCGAACCGCTCCGCCGCGAACCGCACCGCGCCGTACGCGTGATTGGTCAGCACGATCCGGCTGCCGGTGGCGATCGGGATGGTCGCGAGGGCGGCCGTGACGCCGGCGCTCGCGTTCGGGACCAGCGCGAACCCGGTCGGGTCGGTGTCCAAGTACGCCGCCAGCTCGAGCCTGGAGGTCGCGAGCCGGCCGGCGACCGAGCGGAACCAGGCCATCGGGTTCGCGTCGGTCTCGGTTCGCAGCGCCGACAGGAGATCTTGGGTACGCCGTGGCACCGCGCCGTACGAGCCGTGATTGAGATGCAGGACGCCGGGATCCAGGCTCCACAGATCCGGCCGGGGCGGGCTGATATCAGTCACCGGCCCAACGCTACCGAACCAGCTGCCGGAGGCCGCGCCGAGTCCAGTGCACGCGGTCCCCGGCTTGGGAGGGTCGGGGACCGCATTGTGCCGCCGCTCGCGGTACACGTCGGGCAAAATTCCCTCTGCCCGGATAAGTGCCGTCGAAGCGCGCGGGGGTGTTGCCCCGAAACTACTGCCGTTGCCGAGGGCCCTCAAGACCTGGCGCCCTTGGCTCGGCGATACTTCCGGTTGTGTATCCCTATCTCGACCACGACGGACCGATCGCGATGGCCCACCGTGGCGGCGCCTTGCACCCTGACAACGTCGGCTATGAAAACTCGATGCATGCCTTCGAGCAGGCGGTCGGACTCGGGTATCACTACCTCGAGACCGACCTGCACGCGACCAGCGACGGGGTGGTGGTGGCGTTCCACGACCACCGGCTGGACCGGGTCACCGACCGCACCGGAGTGATCGCGCAACTGCCCTGGTCGGAGGTCAAGCGGGCCCGGATCAACGGTCACGAGCCGATCCCTCAGCTTTCCGAAGTACTGGAACACTTCCCGGCGATCAAGCTGAATCTCGACATCAAGGCTGACAACGGTGTCCGCCCCACTGCCGCCGTACTCCGGAAGGCCGGCGCCATCGACCGGGTCTGCGTCTCCTCCTTCTCCCAGGCCCGGGTCCAGCGGATCCGCGCCGAGCTCGGCGAGCGACTCGCCACCGGCTTCGGCCAGAACGAGATCGCCCGGCTCCGGTTCTCGCCGTACCGGTTCGACTCCCCCGGCGCCTGCCTGCAGATCCCGGAGTACTTCGGCAGGATCAAGGTGCTCACCCGGGGACTGCTCCGCCGGGCGCATGCCCTCGGCAAACAGGTGCACGTGTGGACCGTGGACGACCCGGTCGACATGCATCGCCTGCTCGACTTCGGCGTCGACGGCCTGTTCACCGACCGGACCGACCTACTCCGCGACGTACTCATCGAACGAGGTCAATGGCACTGAAAGAGGGGCGCGGCGAGTGGTGCTGAGGGGGCCAACTCGGCTGTTGAGCTGCGACACTCCTCCGCATGGGAATCCTTTCCGCCCCCGCGAGCGTCGACCAGCGCGAATACTGGGGGTTCAGCCTGTACGACTGGGCCAACTCCGGCTACGTCACCACCGTCGGCACCGTACTGTTCGCGCCGTACCTCACCTCGGTCGCCGAACAGGCCGCCTGCGGCCGGGTCGGTACGACGGACGCCCCCTGCCACACGAACCTGCACGTCCTCGGACTCGGCATCTCGCCGGGCTCGCTGGCCTTCTACGTCGTGACGGTCGCGACCCTGATGTCCGCGCTGTTCCTGCCGGTGGTCGGCGCGATCGCGGACCGGTCGCCGCGGAAGAAACTGTTGATGTGCGGCTTCGCCTGGGTCGGTGCGCTGGCCGCGTGCTGCATGGTGTTCGTGAGCGGCGACCGCTGGGCGCTCGGGGCGCTGCTGCTGTTCGTCGGGAATCTCTGTCTGGGGTCGTCGCTGGTCGTCTACGACTCGATCCTCATCGATATCGCCGGGCCCGACGACCGCGATGATGTCTCGTCGCGGGCGTGGGCGTTCGGGTATCTCGGCGGCTTCATCCTGCTGGCTCTGAATCTCGGTGTCGTCACGGCGCACGACGCACTGGGGCTGAGCAAGGGAACCGCGGTCCGCCTGAGTCTGCTGAGCGCGGGCATCTGGTGGGGTCTGTTCACCTTCATCCCCTATCTGCGGCTCAAGGACCGGCCGCCGGCGAGCGTCGTACCGGTGGGTGGGGGCAGTCTGATCCGGCAGAGTTTCGGGCAGCTCTTCGCGACGCTGAAGCACGTGCGGACGTATCCGATGACGCTGCTGTTCCTGGTCGCGTACCTGTTCTTCAACGACGGGATCCAGACGGTCATCTCGGTCTCCTCGACGTACGGCGAGAAGCAGCTCGGGTTCGAGACGCAGATCCTGATCATGACGATCTTGTTGGTGCAGTTCATCGCGTTCTTCGGGGCACTCGCGTTCGGGCGATTCGCCCGGCGGTACGGCAGTCAGCGCACGATCATGGGCGGGCTGGTGGTCTGGATGGTGATCGTGATCGCCGGCTTCCTGCTGCCTGCGCACCAGGTCGTCCCGTTCCTCGCGATGGGTATCGCGATCGGCATCGTGCTCGGCGGAACCCAGGCACTCTCCCGCTCCGCGTTCAGCCAGCTGATCCCGAAGGGCCGCGAGGCGGAGTACTTCAGCCTCTACCAGGCCGGCGAACGAGGCACCTCCTGGCTCGGCACCCTCGTCTTCGGCCTGGTCCACCAACTCACCGGCTCCTACCGCCCCGCCATCGTTGCCCTAGGCATCTTCTTCGTCGTAGGCCTCGCCCTCCTCACCCGAGTAGACATGCGCCGAGGCATCACCGAAGCCGGCAACACCCAACCCGCCCTCGTCTGACCCGTAGCCGGCCCGCCACCGCGGTGGCGCGGCGGGATGAGCGGTACTACGCGGCTCCGGGGCCGACGTCGGCCGATGTGAGGGGACGGCGCAACGGGGTTTGGGTGGAGAACTCGTCGGCGCCTACGTCGTACGGGGTGGTGCGGGGTTGGCCGTCGAGGTCGTCGGTTACCTGGGTGGAAGAGGCGGCGTTGATTGCGGCGCTGCCGGTGGCTAGGCGGTAGATGCCGTCGCTGCCTGCCTGGAGCTTCGGGTCGGCTCGGGTGAAGCCGGAGGTGGGGATGTTGCCGTTGGTGGCGTTGCCCCAGAGGATGTTGCCGGACCAGGTGATGCCGGACAGGTAGGGCATGTCGACCAGGGCGCCGCTGTCGCCGACGAGGAGGTTGTCGGCGATCTGGCAGCCCAGCGGCGGGACCGTGCGGTTGCTTTCGCCGTTGATCGCGCCGTCGGTGTTGTTGCGGAGGGTGTTGAGCACGATCGTCACCCGGTCCGGTGCGTCGTTGCCGGTGCGCGAGGAGGACGGCTCGCCCTCGTAGTGATCGCGCTCGGTCCCGCTGCCGAGCACGATCCCGGCACTCGCGACGCCGCCGACGTAGTTGTTCACGATCAGATGATCATTGCCGTAGATCCGGATCCCGTTCGCGCCGGACAGCAGGTAGTTGCTCTCGACGCGGTTGTTGTTGCCGTGCCGCAGCACGATCCCACCGGTCGACGAGCGAACCGTGTTGTAGCGGATCGTGTTCCCCGACGACTTCACCGAGATCGCCTCCGGATCGCCGTTCGCCCGCTCGAACAGGTTGTACTCAACCGTCGCGTCGGCTGTCGACAATGCGCGACCGCTGACCCCCAGGCGAATCGGCTCGCCGCCGTTCAATCCGGAGTACGTGTGATCCCGGAAGTAGTTCCGGGCGATGTACGTCCGCTGTGCCATGTCCTCGGTGCCAGGTCCGTCTATCACCAGGTAGACGCCCTTCGTGGACTTGTCGTGGAACGTGTTCCGGTCGATCTTGACGTCATCGCCGCGCACCACGACCCAGTGCTCGGCCGCGGTCGCGAACTGGAGGTCGTTGCGGGTCAGCCGGATCCGCGGGCAGGTGGTCGGGATCTCCAGCGTCGTGCTCTGCCGGAAGTTGAACCCGCTGATCGTGACGTACGACGAGTTGGCGAACACGAAGCTCTGCGCGCCGGTCAGCGTGACACCGCCACGCGATTCGGCCACGATCGTGATCGGCGAGGTGCTGGTCCCGTGGCGCCCGCTGACGGAGATCGGCGAGCCCGACGGTACGGCGTACGAGCCGTTCGCCACGGTGATCGTGGTGCCGGGGCCGGCGCTGTTGATGGCGGATTGCAGTTGGGACAACGAGGTGACGGTAGCCGTCACCCCGGCGTCCGCCGGGCGGGCACGGGACAGCTGCAGTGCAGCCGCCCCGATGCCAAGCGTGCCGAAGGTGCCGACGGCAAGGAATGAACGACGATCCATGACGAGCTCCTGATGACGTAGGGAACCAACTACGGGGGCGGTAGGTGGGTAGGAACCTAGTTGCGGGGGCGGTACATCTTCCGGTATTCGCTCGGGGTGACCGAGCTGACCTGGCGGAACACCTTGGAGAAGTAGGACTGGTCCATGCCGACCGCGGCCGCGATCTCGTCCATCGGCTTGGTGGTGTTCACCAGCTCGTACTGCGCGTGCTCGATCCGGGTGCGCTTGATGAACTGCTTCGGCGACAACCCGAACTCCGCGCGGAAATGCCGGACGAAGGCACTCAGCTCGAACCCGAACTCGGCCGCGAGCTCCTCGACCGTCAGTGCCGAAGTGAGGTTCTCCTCGATGTAGCGGACGATGCCGGACTCGCCGGTCTGCTGCGGCGACAGCCGGACCGAACCTGCCGGCGCGCTGTCGAGGAAGTGCGCGAACAACGCGGTCAAGGCGGACTTGATCCGCAACGGCGTCGCGAGACCCGGCGGATCCCGATCGGCCGCACCGACCTGCTCGAACAGCGCGGCAGCCTCTTCCGGCGCCCTGCTGGGGACGATGAACGGCAGGGTCAGCAGTTCGCCGATGTCGCGATCGCCGATCAGCGCGGAGAAGTGCAGCCAGTGTTTGCGGAAGGTGTTGTCGCTGATCGTCGAGTAGGAAACCGGAACGTCGGCCGGCAGGTAGCAGAGCTCACCGGGCTTCGGATAGAGCTCCTGGTCCCCCACCACGAGGAGACCTTCTCCTTCGAGGATCAGGTACAACCGGGAGAACGGATCGGGCTGCAGCGGCCGGTGCCACTCGCGATGAACATGCGTGATCCGGCTCGCGACCACCAGATCCAGCCGGAGCCGATCCAGATGAGTCCGAATGATCTCCTCATCACTACGCACCGCGACAACTTCCGTCTCACTCATCCGCCGACCATCTCCTCGTTCGCCCGGACGGCTCGGTGCTGCTCGCCGGGCTGCTCGCCGTCGCGGTCGCGCTCGGAGATGATCTCCTCGGCGCAGGTAGCTCCGGCGACTCGGATCTTGTTCATGAGGCGTGGATCCCTACGTCGGCCGCCGTCAGCGGGCGGTACTTCGGCTTGCGATGCGAGAACTCGTCCGCACCGACGTCGACCCTACGACCGCGCCGGTCCCCGTCGACATCGAGAGCGTCCGCCGGATAGGAGCCGGTGGCTGCGTCGATCGCGGGGCTGCTCGCCGACAGACGCCGTACGCCGTCAGGCCCTGCGACAAGCCGCGGGTCCGCCCGGGTGAACGTGCCGGCCGGGGCATTCCCGTCCGCCGCCTGACCCCAGACGAGGTTGCCGGACCAGCTGATGCCCTGCTGGAACGGCATGTTCACCAGCTGACCGGTATCGGCGACGAGCAGGTTGTCGGCGATCGTGCAGTCCAGTGGCGGCAGCGTCCGATTCGTCTCACCGTTGATGCCGGTCCTGCAGTCCAGCAAGGTGTTGAGCGCGATGCGGACCCGGTCCGGAGCGTCGTTGCCGGTGCGCGAGGTCGGCGGCTCACCGGGGAAGTGATCCCGCACGCTGCCGCTGCCCAGCACGATCCCGCTCACCCGCTCGAGGTAGTTGCTCTGGATCTGGTGGTCATTGCCGTAGATCCGGATCCCGTTGGTCCCGTTTACGATGAAGTTTCCCTCGACCCGGGTGCCGTTGCCGTGCCGGAGCACGATCCCACCGAGGCTGTCGCGGATCGTGTTGTGACGCAGGACATTTCCGGACGACTTCACCGAGATCGCCTCGGGATCACCGTTGGCGCGCTCGAACAGGTTGAACTCCACCACCGCGCCGGCTGTCGAGAGCGCCCGCGGGCTGACCCCGAGCCGGATCGGCTCACCACCGTTGTCGCCCGGAAAGGTGTGGTCGCGGAAGTGATTGCGATAGATGTGCACGCCCTTCGCCATCTGATCGGTGCCCGCACCTTCGATCCCGAGATAGATCCCGAGCGTCGACTTCCCATGAAACTCGTTGTGATCAATCGTTGAGTAATCCGCGCGCACCATCACCCAATGCACGCCCTCGATATCAGCCAGCTGGAAGTCGTTCCGCGTCAACCGAATCCGCACACAATCCGGCGGCACCTCAAACGTCGCGCGCTGCCGAAACGCAAACCCACTCAAGGTGACATCCGACGAACTACTCAACACAAAACTCTGCTCACCAGCCAGCACCACCCCACCCGGAGACTCGGCCTGGATCACCACCGGCTTCCCGGGGCGCCCGCGAACACCAGTCAACGCGATCGGCGCCTCCGCCGGCACCTCATAGGTGCCATCAGCAACAGTAATCACCGCACCAGGCCCAGCACTCCCAATCGCCACCCGCAACTCCTCAAGCGACCGCACGAACCGCCGCCCGGCGTTCCCGGCACCTTCGCCCTGGTACGCCGTACCGGAGCCACCGGCGCCGCCGAAGTCGTCCGGGCTGCCGACGC